>CAZYPH010000001.1:0-60891 GCA_964649095.1 uncultured Oligoflexia bacterium
TATCCAGATTCTCTAGAGCTTGCAAGGCCGGCCCCGCCTGCCAGTGTGGTGGGAATATCGGCCTTCCGGGGAAACACTCACTCAGGGCCAATTGGCCCTCGACTGTCACCGGTGGTAAACTGGTGGCGTTAAACGCCTGACGTAGGCTTTGGCAGGCTTCTACTGAAACCATCCCCCCACGCTCAAACTGCTGTTGCACGTATTGGGCGTTTTGAATGGCTGTGCGCATACAACCAGTGGCCGAAACGCCTCTCTCACCGGGCTGCACACCTCCGTAACGCAGGCCGCCATCGTGACCGCACCTTAAGCGCACATACTCAAACACACTAGGCGGCAACTCGGCATACCGCGGCGCCATCGCCACTTCAGGCCGCACTGTTTGCGTCGCCCTCACTTGGCGCGCGACGTTTTCAATACACGACAGGTCATTCTGTCGGTCCGCAGGATCGTCGTGAGCCACAAAATTCTCACCACGGCCGTCGGTAATGATACGACATTGGCCCGCCGTTGCGGCGTTGCCATTAATACCCTCGGCTACACGCATAATTCCGGGGTCTAACACCCCAGGTGTTGCCGGTGCGTCAGCTACTGGCGCTGCTGTCGTTGCTGGGACCGCCCCCACAGCCGCCCCTGTCGGAGCCGGAGCAGGTGTGGCTTGCGGACTAGTACCAGGTCCGCGGGATCGCGGGGGCGTCTGTGCTGCGGCATCGAGGGCCATGGCCCCCAGATAACTTACGATACAAACAGCATACAAATTCCAGTGTGCGAAGGGTTTTAAGTGTTTCAACATGTGACGGCATCCACGTTAATAAAATCAATTCAAAAGATTGCTTACTTCTACACTACTATTTTGGCCGTTTTAGGCGCACCGGAGTAGGGGCATTTATTGCCCCTCGGCAAAATCCACAACCGACCAAAAACGCCCTAAAAAAAGGCTCTTTGACGACGGCGCCATCCAATCAAATGGTACATTTTCTACAACACCGCACTTCGGCGAATAAAAATACAGACCACGCGCTGGCTGAGGCCATGCGTTAAAATCAACTTGTACTTTTGGTGGTGTTGATCGTGAACAACCACTCTCTAACTTCAGAAGCGCTACCAACTGCACCATGGCTTCTTCGCAGTTTGAGGCGATGGGCGCACCATTGCACACGCGCTCTCGGGCACTACGCACAGCTGTTAGGCCTTCTTGATGGAACTGCGTCAAATTGCGTGCGCCATTCCAAACAGAAGCTACCGAGTACACCAAACCCAAAAGAACGAAACCTACTAGCAACCAACTATGACGAGAGGCCAGCGGCCGCGTAACACTAACACCGACCACTTTCGCCATCACCACACCCCAGGCCGCGGCAATCGGTAGATGCAGATAAATCCACGAATCAAACGGCCCCCACATGGCCATCAAAAACGTATAAATAATTATAAATATACAAAAACCGCTTACTAAAACACTTGTGCGACAGGCTGCCCATAAACCAAACGGTAAAAATACAAGCCAAGGCCCGAAATTTTTTAAAACAGGCAGAGTAAAACCAACGATGAATTTCTGCACAAAACCAAAGTTAAAAATAGCACCCAACGAAAACATTCGTGCCGCATAGGCTCGCGGCAACAACCACAGAATACCAAGAAAGAGCAGCATGGCAGCGATAATGGGTACACTCGATTTAAAGAAGCTCGTAAGCGCTTGCAAGCCACGGTGACGAGAGTGGGCCAAAAGGTGGGCATAGCGCAAACCAACCAGAATCACGCCACCCACAAAAAACGTCTCTTTCGAGGCACAACTCAACAAAAACAGCGGCACGGCTAACCAGGCATTTTCTACAAATAAAAGGGCTGCAAAAAAGAATATCAATGCCCACGTCTCGGCCGCTGTTAAATAGAACAACCAAAACTTAAAGACTAACGACGACAGAATAAAAAATACAGAAAGCCATCGTTCGAATCGTGAGAACGAATATTTTTTAAGTAAAAGATTCGTTATATACAGAAAAATAGATGCTCTTAAAAAATACGCCACATGCAACCAAAACGGGCTCGTTCCAAATACTTTAAAAACTACGGCGCGCAGGTAAATATCTACTGGTCGAAAGCGCCCACCTTTTAATAGGCCACTATATACATCCGCAGCCCATTGCCAAACATTCGCGACCCTTAGCTCTAAAATCGTGACGTAGTCGTCCATAAAACCTAACGTCGGTTCTTGGCATAAAAAGAAATATATATATAAAATGACAGATGTAATCAAACCCAGCAGGAGTGGCCCCAACAAAACACTCCCCATCTGTTCCAATGTTGCAGTCACGCCGCCTAATACATAGGCCGCACACATCTTAAGACGGCGAAAAAAAGCCAACGACGTCTCGCCTTGCCGATCACTCCATACGGCGCCGCACTGCTGAAACGTTTGAGCCACTGGTGGCGTCTTCAACACAGACCATGATATCGGCGCCAAGGGGCGTTTCCATTTTAGCCGTAAATACTCCACATTCAGTTCATAGAGTCGCACCGCTAGCGCCCTATCAATAACCTCGCCGAACGCACCACCACGCCCAACGGCCTCTGTCTTTAAACGCCTTAAATAGTCGACGAGTTCTTGCTCCGCCAAAAGGGCCTTTTGACGCCCTAGATTAAACGCGTGTTTGCGCCAGACCGATACGGGCTTCGATACAAAGTGCACCCGCCCCAACGTCGCGAGCCGAATCCAAACCGGATACTCACCAATATTGCGATAGCGCCCATCGAACACTACAGCGGGAACACGACGAAACAAACAGGCCCCCGCACCAATCGCATTGCGTTCGAGCAAGTGGCCCAACACCGACGCTGGCTTCGCATTAAATTCCGCAACGGCAGGATAGTCTTGGATATTGGGCCAGAGCCTGGTCGGGGCCGAGTCCATCAAACGCACAAGCCCTTCAGAATCTAAAAAACTTGCGGCATAGGCATTGGCCCGCAATACAGCGTCGTCGATTTCCGCAACCTGTCCAAACACCAGTTGCACAGAGGGGTCATCAAAGGCATCAATCAGATCGGAACACTTATTGGGCAGATACAAATCATCCGAATCTAATAGCCCAACAATCGATCCACGAGCCTCTGCCAAAGCCCGATTACGCGAGGCCTCCTGGCCCATATTTTGGGTATTTTTCAAAACACGAATACGGTCGGGATATTTTTTGGCGTAGGCCTCGGCAATTTCAAACGAGCGGTCGGTCGACTGGTCATCAACGATGATATGTTCTACTAAAATCGGCTGCCCTGCTGTCGACACCAGCTTTTGATTCAGCACCGACTCAATGCAACCCGCAATAAAGGCCTCATGATTGTAGCTGGCCGTAAGTACACTAACGACGATTGGTTGTTTAGGTGACGCCGACACAGTAAGTTACCTCAAAAAAAAAGCCGAACGTAGTAATATTTAAAAACAGTTATTACTGTTTCTATATATTGAATAAACAATATATATTACTATGCTCGGCTTCGAGATTTAAAACAAATCTAAATTAAGCGATTTTGACTTTCTCCAAAACCCACTGAATGGCGCGTTCTTCTCGTAAACGGAATCGTAGCTGACGTAAGGCTTCAGGATCTTGCGCATAACTCTGCGCAACATCGGCTGCCGTTGCTTTAAAACGCTCACCAATACGAGCAAATTCAAATTCTAAATCTTTATCATTTACATCGATACTCTCACGACGCGCCAAAGCATCGAGAATCAATGACACACGCACCTGATCACGCGCACGGTCTTTTAACGCCTCTTTTGTTCTCTCAAGATAATCACGAATAGCATCATCCGACATGCCCTGTTGTTTCATCACGCGTGCGTTTTCTTTTAACAGGTAATCGAACTGCGTACTTACCATAGCCGTCGGAACATCAAACGTATGTGCTTTCACCACACTCTCTAAAGTACGTTCACGCAATAATTCGTCATTACGTTTTTCGATGTCAGCACGAAGCATTTTTTCTACTTCAGACTTTAACTCTTCAACCGAATTAGAACGAATTTGCTTCGCAAAAGCATCGTCTAAAGCGGGAACATTTTTTGTCTTAAAACCATGTACGGTAATTTCAAACTTAGCAGTTTTATTAGCCAACAATGGCTCTGGAAAAGCTTCTGGGAAATCAACCGACACAGTTTTTACATCGCCCTTTTTCATGCCAATGATGCCGTTTTCAAAAGCTTCCATGTATTGTTTAGCGCCCAACTCCACATCACGATTCGAGCCTTGAAGCGAATCTAAAGGTTCGCCATCTACTTTACCCGCAAATGAAATGGTAACGATATCGCCTTCTACTGCTGGGCCTTCAGCATCGCTATCAGCAATAGTAGCATGTTGGTTGCGTAGATTTTCAATCGTCTTTTCTACTAAATCTGGCGTGAAAACATTTTCAGGTTTTTTCACTTCTAATTTTGCGAAATCAGCCAATTCGATCTCAGGATAAATCTCAACGGTCGCACGAAAAACAAATGGCTCTGACAATTCTAACGTCACGTTTTTTTCAGGTACGATCTGAGGCTGACCGACCGGATTTAATTTGTGCTCGATTAAAGCCTGGTAATATGAGTAGTTCACTAATTCGTTGAAGGCATCCAATCGGATATCCGTCATAAAAAACTGTCTCACCAAATTGACAGGTACTTTACCGGGACGAAAGCCTTTCAATTTTGCTTTTTTCTGAACTTTGCCCACCTGAGCATTAATAGCTTGTTCAATCGCGTCTGGAGCCACGGAAACCGTGATCTCACGTGAAATCGGCCCCTTCACGTTCAATTTGATATCAAATGATTTTAGGTCAAAAGTTTTAGCGGGATTGGGATTTGTGGATTTTTCTGTATTCAACATAATGGGCGAAAAGTATTGAAGATTAGCGAAATAATCAAGTTTTTGCTGGGTAATAAACATCCCACAACCAAAGGCCATGAGGCGGTGCTGTAGGCCCAATGTTCAATCGATTGGGTTGGTGTATTAAGCGCTGCATGTAGTCGACATCGGCGGCTACGACGGGGCCTGTGTGCTCTAAACGTACGGTTTTATTGCTGCCAATCAGAACTAACGTGCCGACAATGCTACGGACCATATTTTTCAAAAAACCACTGCCCACCACTTCAAAAATTAATAATTCGCTACCCACCTTAATCGAGGCCTTATAAATCGTACGACGCGTCGTTTTTACGGTCGACCCGGCCCCACAGAAACTAGCAAAATCATGTGTGCCTATTAGTAATTGCGTGGCCCGTTGCATTTGCTCGAGATTCAGTGGGTATCTTAGATGCCAACTATAATGCCTTAGAAACGGCAACTGCACTTTCGATTGGTCGATGAGATAAATATATTTTTTTCGACACGCATCGCGCTGCGCATGAAAGTCGGATGCCACCGGATCGATTTTGAGCACCCGAATATCTGTCGGCAAAATACTGTTTAGCCCATGCACCAGATGTGCACCGGGGGCATCTAATACTTCTGAAACGAATCCTGACTTACTAGTCGGCAGTGACTTGTGTTTAAAAAACCGCTCAAAACCAGCCACCGGTATGCGGGCATGTGCAACCTGAACGCGTGCATGTACACCTGCATCGGTGCGGCCAGAAGCTTGTATAGAGATTTTACTATTTAATAATCTTGAGAATCGGTTTTCTAAAACCTCTTGCACTGTCTGCAGTGAGCCGACCTGACGTTGCCAGCCATGATAATGGGTACCGTCGTAACTGATATAAATTCTAATTTTAACCGTGGAATCAGAACTCAAACGACAATCCAATCAGCAGTGCGTTGTTATCAAAATCGACTCCACCCGATATCGTACGAATGATTTCGTAATTCACTTGTAGATACGAATGCCAGATGGCGTTACTGCCATACTGCGACCACGCGTCTTTACGTGAAATCCAGTCTAGTGGCACTGACACACCCACTTGCATACGATAGCCGCGAGACAACGCCTTGCGATTAGGCTTTTCATCAGACCGGGTTTCTAAAAAAGGCAGCACCAACGCCCCAACTTCAATACGTGGGACTAAAATACGCAAGGCCGTGAACCGGTAGGCGGCACCAACACTAGTCGGTATGGCAAAAAAACGAAACTGCGTGTCACTAACAGTACCCTGTTGCGTAAACACCCCTTTTCCTGAGGCAAACAAGACCCCTAAGTGACCCGTCGCCGCCAAAATACCCAACCACTTATGACGTAAAAACTGCCATTCATAAAACATGTCAACGTAAGGCACCCAGCGATTGGCGGTATTATAAACCAACTCGAAGGGGTTAGCCTGATTCGTCGTCGAGCTCACTTTTAACTGGTTACTCATACTGACTTGCAGACCTGCAGCATGCGCAATTTCACCTGCCATTTTGGGCTCAAGTGTCGATGATTTCTGTAGCTGATCGATATACGAGCCCTTTTTGGGCGGCGATGGGTCGGACTTTTCTACACTACCCGAATTGATCTCTTCTGCTGTGGCAGTTTGTTTTTCTTTTAACGCGTCGATATACGGCTGTGAAACCGCCTCTGAGGATTGAGAAGGTTTTGTTTTTTGTTCTTGCGATGGCGCTAGATAATCAATTTTAGGTTTAGGAGTGACGTTATAACGCTCTTTTAAAGTCTCGGTGTACGACTGTTGCTCACGCGCTAAACCACCACCGATTGCCCAGAGAGAATTCGGCAAAGCTGACACTGCAACGGAGAGTAACAGAACCAGCCAAACGTATTTTTTCAAGATAGCTCCGATTGTATATACCGTATTAAATATATAAGTTACTTAATACCCAAACCAAGAGAGAACAGACTCCACGCAACTCAACGCGTAATATGAAATTTTTTTCAGTAACGGGTTTTCACGAATTATTTGGGCCCATAGTGGTCCGTAGGTATAGTATTTCAAAATCAAGGCCCGCCCTATCGTAGTCTCAATGAGAAACTGGTCCCGAAAGGCTCGAAACGTATTTAATCGTAAACGATCTTGCGCGCCGAAAGTGGCTTCTGCGATAAAACATTTATTGTCCTGTAAAAATCCATCTACCAGCGCTGGTGTGGCGCAACGGGCGGTATCGGCCACACTGCCATTAGTGAATGTATCGCTCCACGTCAGATCAGTAGAAACTAAACCACCCTTATTCACAAACCCAAGCGACACGCAGTACCGCGTGTCGTTCTGTAAATTACCCAATGTTTGAGTACCGCCATTCACGTCCATCGAAACACTGGCCGTAGCCCCCGATAAGGTTACGGTAGAACTATTGGGTGCAGCGAACGCGACGGCCTGTTTAATGCCCACAGGATCGCTTGGTGGCGACGAATTGTTCACAATCGTGACACGGCCATCACCAGGCACTACTGCAAAGTTCAACGTCGGTAACGACAGCGCCCCACCGCCTGTAGTAACGTGCGGCGGGCAATCGACCAACACGATATTGACCTCGACATAATCGGCATTAGTGTCTGAAAGATTGGCACCCGCCTTAGCCAAACCAATACGTACGGTCTTCGACGTCGGCGCGCCCGTCAAACCGGGTCGTAAACACGCACCACTAAAAGCCCTATCGCAATACCCATTCGAGGAACTACCAACAAACTTCAAACGAAACGATTTTTTGACGCCTTCGGTACGACCGTAGGCCAGCGTCTCGGACGGCACGCCCGTACCCGCATGGTCGGGTAACAATTCAATAGCATTGTTGCTGCCTGCAATCTCTGCGCGGATAACAATATCGCCATCACTAGTCGGAGCCGTACCATTATTAATTGCCGTCAATGTACGGCTTGGAGTGTACTGAAATTGTAAACCCGTTTGATCGTCTGTTGCGGCTGTTGAATCTAAAACAGAAAGGCTCGAGGGAAATACCCGCGCCACCGCACAGGTGCCCGCGCCCACGATGGGAAAATATATTTTACGTGTGGACGAGACCACCTCATCAGTCGCTGCGTTCGAACTCCCTAGTTCACCAGCACGCGCGCAGTCAGCAAAGCCGACTATCGTTACAAGAGTAAACACCACACACCACACACTTACTACCCATCGTTTTCGAACTGTGAAGTCGATTGAACACATTGGTTTGTGCATGGATTGGGTTCCTCGATATTATCTCGCGCTAATTAATAAGAAGTTTAATATATATAATTCTCTCTATCAAACAAACGACTGCGCAATAAGTGCTTCACCAATTTGCACAGCATTTAAAGCCGCACCCTTACGCAGATTGTCACCCACTACCCACATGGTCAGTCCAAAGCGATTGCCCTCTAACGATGGGTCCACACGCAATCGACCCACATACACATCGTCTTCACCACTAACGATACTCGCAAGAGGGTATTGATTTGTGGCGGGATCGTCATACAAACGTACACCAGGCATCGCAGCCAAAACACGTCGCGCGTCTTCTAACGTTCCCGAACGTTCAAACTCTACCGTTACCGATTCGGAGTGGCAGTTTTCAACCGGCACACGCACACAGGTGGCTACGACTTTGATCGACTGGTCGCCTAAAATTTTCTGCGTTTCGGCCATCACTTTTTCTTCTTCGCCCGTAAAACCAGAGTCTCGAAACACATCGATATGTGGCAAACAATTGAAGGCGATCGGATGCGGAAATGCCGACACGGTCAATGGCTTGCCGGCCACGTGCTGCTGGACTTGTAAACGAAACTCGTCAATCCCCTGCTGCCCTTTGCCACTCACGGCCTGATAACTCGCTACGACCACACGTTTGATTTTAAAGGCGTCATGCAATGGTTTTAGAGCCATTACCATTTGTGCCGTTGTACAGTTGGGATTAGCTATCACGCGACTATGGCGGGCCATCTCTAGCGTTGCACCATTCACCTCAGGAACAACCAAGGGCACGTCGGGACGCATACGGAACAAACTGGCATTATCGATCACATAAGCACCTTGTGATGCCGCGCGATAGGCATGCGCCTCAGACACTTTGCTGCCCGATGTAAAAAATACGATCTGAAATTTTGAAAAGTCTTGATCGGCTTTAAGCTCTTCAAAACGCAGTCCGGATGGAACGTGCTTCATATCAGTAGCGGAAACATCTAACACTCCCCCCGCACTGCGGGCCGAGGTAAACAGCGTGACCTGCGAAAGGGGAAACTTTCTTTCGTAGAGTGTTTTAATGACTTCGCGTCCCACCGCGCCGCTAGCCCCTACGATGGCAACGGAATAACGCTTTGCGTTATTGCCCGATAAAACTGAATTGGAATGATTGTTTTGCATAAAATACCTGCTTACTTCGTTTAATGTTGGTTAGAGGTCCCTGACATACTTGTGGTTGTAGACGTGGATGCGGGCTGGGTGCGTTCACGAATGAGCCGGACAAGATTGGATACAAATCCGAACGCAATGTAACCCACACACATCACAAAGAGCGTGATTTCCGGGCGAATCGCTAGCAACACAAAAACTAACGTCACCACGGCTAAAATTCCAAAAGCATTCTCGCGATTTACTTTGAGGTCTTTCAACGAAACAAAACGAATCATAGAGACCATCAAAGAACCTAACAACAGTACCATGGCTAACATGTAATTCTGTTTCGGAAGCTCTAAACTAAGCTCATGATAAAATAGAATAGAAGTCGCTATAGAAGCCGCAGCCACAGGGCTGGGAAGGCCTTGAAAATACGACTTTGCAGCTACGGTCGCGCTGACATTAAACCGCGCCAAACGCAGCGCTGCACAGGCTAAATACAAAAACGTAGCCAGCCAACCCATCCTACCAAAAGGCTCTAGTGCCCATTTATACGCCATGAGGGCGGGCGCCAGTCCGAAAGAAATCAAATCAGATAACGAGTCATACTCAATACCAAAAGCACTTACGGCTGAGGTCATGCGTGCGACTCGACCGTCCATGGAGTCAAACACAATTGACAACATGATAGCCCAGGCGGCCGTCACAAAATTACCCTGTAAGCTAGAAATCACCGCAAAATACCCACAGAACATATTCGCAGTCGTAAATAAATTGGGTAATATATATATCTTTTTCATAATATGACTAACGTTCTCACGTTGCCTCACCAAGAATCAAACGACTAACTTTGCCAACAACGTACGTCCCGCTTCAGTTCTGTCGCCTGGGTGCACACAAATTTCAGAATTCAACGGCACAACAACTTCCATCCGCGAACCAAAACGAATCATCCCGTACCGCTCGCCTTTGGCTAAAACCGTACCCGTAGTGATATAACAAACAATTCGACGAGCCACGAAGCCCGCAATCTGCACATAGGCCACTTTTTTCCCGGAGGCATGCCGTTGTACTAGCCAATTGTGTTCGTTTTCTTCTGATGCCTTGTCCAAATCGGCTTTAAAGAATTTGCCTTTTACATACTGAATAGTTTCAACGGGCCCCGATATCGGCGCGCGGTTCACATGTACGTCGACCGGCGACATGAAAATGCTAATTTTTTTGGCTCGCGCCTCGCCAATTCGGCCGCCATCGATTTCTTCAATCTTAAGCACACGACCACTAGCGGGCGAAAGGACCTCATTAGGTGCACTATCTACCACATCAAATTGTGGGCAGCGATAGAACCACACTGAAAAGGCGGTCAAAAACAACCCAAAAAACTGCGATACACGACCCAAATAATACAACCATTCAGGCATATCGGTCTGGGCATGGGCTAAAACATAACCCGAGCAAAATAAAATAACCCCAGCCAAAATATAAGGGAAACCCTCGATTTGAATGGGCAATTTATGATTTTTTAATTTCGACATAGAGGCATTATCAGGCGCTATATTCATGTTGGTCCCTTTTGTGATTCTTGCCCCCTAGGCTAACAATTTGGAGGTCTACTTGTAAAGTTAAGGGGTTAGACCGGCTAGTTTCTTCTGTGCGGCCGATAGTTTTAGATAATTAACCGCTAGTTTTTGAGATTGTGTTAGCGGTAGTTTGGACAAAAACTCAATAATATTCAGGCGTATGGCGGCGTCAATCGACTCCAACGCCGCGCCCTGAAAGACGTCGAGGGGAGTCGCAGACGGTAGGCCATTACCAGCATTATCGCGAGCATCATTGCGAGCATCATTGTCGGCGTTATCGTCGGCACACAACTCATCGACCCATACGCCCGATTCGAGGTTGCGATAACCGTGATAGACTTCATTTTGCTGAGCATCTACCCAGACGGCAGCCGCACCACCTGGCTGACTCGACCACTGCGCCAGCCATTCTAGCGACGAAAAACCCACTACTGGTATATTAAGCGCCTGACCTAAGCTTTGCGCCGTCGCAGCGGCCACGCGAATTCCGGTAAATGAGCCTGGCCCAACACCACAAGCAATTCCGGTAAGTGTGTTGGTGCTTAGATGTGCTTTTTTTAAAACGGCATCAATATGAAACAAAAGGGCCGAGGCTAACCCACCTTGGGTGGGCACTAAAGCGCCTGCTCTTATGGTGGCCCCGGAACCAGCGGTTCCGGGGGCGCTGATAACTACAACACTAGCCTTTGAAAAGGCGCCATCGATGGCCAACAGATTCATGAAATCTAATGAAAGAAATTCTTCAGAGCAGGCAAGCCTACACGGGTAATATCGTTAAACAAAACGACTACCAAAAGTAAGACAATCAACGACAGGCCGACTTGCTGAATCAGCTCGGTCTGTTTCACCGAGATCGGTTTTCGACGAATCACTTCTATCCCCAGTAAAAAAATATGACCCCCATCTAAAACCGGCACTGGCAACAAATTGAATACTGCGAGACTAATTGAAATCAACGCCATCACACGCAAAAAGGCATTGAGCCCGCGCGACATCGAATCTCCTGCCAATTTACCAATCAGAAGCGGACCACCTAAAGTGCCAACAGACACTTTTCGAGTGACCAATTTCTTAATCGAAATAAATGTCTTGGCTGATAAATCGATGGCCTTGGTCCAGGACACGACGGTGAGAGTCCAAGGATTAAACGTACGTTCAATAACATACTCTGGCTCAGTTTGAATTAATCGCGGTGCTAGACCAATCATGTAACTCGTAACCTCTTTACCTGTTGGTCCTGGCTGGGTTTGGACTTGCGGCTGCAGTGTTTTCTCTAAACGTTCCATGCCATCGGCCGTGGCACGTTCGACTACGAGAACAAAGCTTTTATGATCTTGCCCGAATGCGTTTACCTTCCATTTTAAATCATCAAACGAACTCAACTCGACCAACGCTGCGCCTGGCGCTGCACGCACCCCTACTACACGGTCGTTCGTTTGCACGCCCGCCTGAAAAGCCGGCAAACCGTCTACCGCTTTCGCCACAAAAAGTTCAGACGAGTAGATGCCCAACGGACTTAAAACCGGATTGTTTTGTGCCACAGTCTGAGCAACCTTGCCCTCCACCACAACCACTTGTGTCGGTTGTTTGGCTTTTAATGCCGACTGGTAATTGCCCTTTTCAAACTCCGGGTCTCGCACAACCCCAAATGCCAAACGCAAAGGTTTGCCTGCTGATGCACTACTGAACAACTCTTTTGCAATGAACTCGAGCTCCTCGAACGATTGCACCACTCGATCGTTTATAGAATAAACCCAATCGCCAGATCGCAGACCAGCCAAATAGGCCGCACTTCCAGCATCGCTGATACCAATGACCGGCCCCCTGGCATAGATCTGTAACCCTGGCACATCGCCGATATCTGTTGGCTCACCGTATAACGTAAAACCAGGCACCGCTTCAGGGACCACTTTCAGCTCCCGAATAGCACTATCCACACCACGAACTCGGACAGAGAGTTCTTTTCCAGGCGCTTCAGAAATAATTTTTTGCACTTCTTCAAAACTCGATACGACCGTCTTATCGATCGTGGTCACAAGGTCGCCACGTTGGAAGCCCATCTTTTCCGCAGCGGATTGCGGTAACACCCTGGCCACTTTAGGCGCAATATGAGGTTCGCCCAACACCATCATGGTGGCAAAAACAAAAACGGCGAATAAAAAATTGAATAATGGACCGCCAAACAGAACTAAAAACCGCTTCCATGGTTTTAAAAACAGCAGCGAACGGTGCTGCAACTCTGTGGTCACTTCCTCGTTCGGATCCTGACCATACAGCTTTACGTAACCACCTAACGGAATCACAGACAAACAATACTCGGTCTCGCCCCAAGTCTTGGAGAAAATTTTTGGACCAAAACCAATCGAAAACGTATCGACACGGACTTTAAAAAGCTTCGCAAACAAATAATGCCCAAGCTCATGTACAAATACCAGAGGGCCTAAAAGCAACAAAAATGACGTGATATAAACCATAAGCTCCTAGTTTATCAGGGATAATTTATTTATTCAAAGCGCTCAAAAAATCTTAGTACAAATATACAGAAAAGGGGCCGCAAACAGAACCCCATCAAAGCGGTCTAAAACGCCACCGTGCCCGGGTAGAATCTGGCTAGAATCTTTCACCCCAAACACCCGCTTAATATAAGACTCACACAAATCACCACACTGCGACGCCAAACTTAAAACGACGACGGTACTCACGCAGCCTAAAACGGTAAGTTTTTTAAACACTAGAAGTTTAAACAAAAGCCCGACCACGAGCGAGCCCAGTAATGCTGCAACGGCGCCTTCGACCGATTTTCCTGGCGAAATCACCGGATACAATTTGGTTTTACCGTAACGCAGGCCACCAAAATAGGCGGCCGTATCCCCCACCCAAACGACAAGAAAAAATAGAATAGACCAATAGAGGCCGTTCAAACCCTCTCGTACGATCGGAATATAACCAATCAAAAGGCCGGCATAAACAAGAGCAAACAGCGACCACACCAACTCATGAAAGTGCCGCTGAAAAGCGGGCATACCATCTACTGCAACAACCCCATGAGAGGAACCTCGAACATCATAACGCTCTGCGGTAGCTAAAAAATACGTAAACCAGACCAAAAAAAATAGAATCAGCACTTCTTTTGAAGAATGCGGCAATAACCAGTTTAAAAACAAAATTAACCAAACCGACCCCACCAAAACCAGCCGCTTTTCGCGCTGATCAGGCAAACGATAAATCATAGCGCTCAACTCTAAGGCCATTAACATGCCTAAAATGCTGGCCAGCAAATGTGCGGCTAACCCACCCAAAACAAACAACAGCAGAATAAAAAGCACACTGCCGATCGCGGCCGATCGCACTCGAGCTTTAGTCTCCGCTGCCTGGTCCGTAAATTTCAATTTTGGACGACTCAAAAGGTAATCAAAAAGAGCCTGAATCTTTAATTCCATTTTTTCCAAAAGAAGCTCCTGCCCCAAGGCACTCGACTAATTTACGGCACCACGCAAACGCGACAAAAAAACATCTGAAACGGAAACACGCTTTGATTTGACAGAGCTCACCCCGGCAGACTGCGCTACTAAACCTGATTCCGTCGATTCTACTTGAGACTGCGTCAAACCAAAACGACGCTGTCGCCGCGAAAAAGAATCGATCGCGCGACGAAAATCAACGGGTTTAAAATCAGGCCACATCACTTCTGCAAAATAGAGTTCAGCGTAGGCTAACTGCCACAATAGAAAATTTGAAATCCGTTCTTCGCCACTAGTACGGATTAAAAGATCTGGGTCACCTAGGTCTGAGGTCTGCAAATAACTTCCAAACAAATTCTCAGAAATTTCCTGGATGCGTAATTTACCCGCAGCTACTTCAATACAAGCTCGTTTGGTAGCCTCTAAAATCTCGCCGCGGCCACTGTATGATAACGCCAACGTAAGATTTAAGCCGGTATTATGCTGCGACAGTGCCGTCGTTTCATCTACCAATTTGCGCACGAAAGCAGGGAGTTTACTTAAATCGCCAATAGCTCGAAAACGGATTTTTTTATCCATTAATTCACGGCGTTCACGCACAAGCCATTTCGACAACAAGCGCATCAGGACGCCCACTTCAGTATCTGGACGCCCCCAATTTTCTGACGAAAAGGCGTAGAGAGTTAAGGCCTTTACACCAAGACGATCGGCCTCACGAATAATGTCACGAACACGTGCGCATCCTCGAATATGGCCATGCACTCGAGGTCGTCCACGACGCTCTGCCCAGCGACCATTGCCATCCATGATAATCGCGATATGTTTGGGAATTTCCATTGCGAATCAAACCGTCAAAATTTCTTTTTCTTTGGCTACAATTAATTTCTCAACTTCAGCCGTAAATTCGTCTGTCTTTTTTTGCACAAGGTCCGTGGCTTTTTTGGCCTCGTCTTCGGTCAGTTTCTTTTCTTTTTCTTCTCTTTTAATCGACTCATTGGCGTCACGACGCTCGTTGCGTAGCGCTACACGCGACTCTTCAGCCATCTTTTTAATTTGTTTTACGAGGTCTTTACGACGCTCTTCGGTCAACATGGGCAATGGCACACGAATTAACTTACCGTCATTTTGTGGATTAAAACCGAGGTCTGCCACTAAGATTGCCTTTTCAATGGCGGGCAAAAGGCTTTGCTCCCATGGCTGAATGAGAATTTGACGAGGCTCTGGACAGCTCACGGCAGCTACTTGGCTCAGGGCTGTTGGTGTACCGTAGTAATCTACTCGTACACTGTCTAACAAAGCAGGTGTGGCGCGCCCGGTGCGCACCTTGGTAAGGTCGGTTTTTAAACTCGTTAGGGTCTTCGTCATTTTGACATGTAGTGCGTCTAAGATGTCTTTAGTGGCCATGAAATGATCCTCCTTCTAAATATTTAAACTTTCTATCAGGGGGGTTAGGGCTTGGCATTAGATACCAATGTACCCACCTGTTCACCCATAACAACACGGCGGATACTGCCTGTCTCGTTTAGATTAAACACGATGATTGGCAATTCATTGTCCATACATAGCGATATGGCCGTTGAATCCATCACTTTTAAATTGCGCTGTAGCACTTCAATGTAACTCAGTTGGCGAAATAGTTTTGCGTCTTTGACTTTGGCAGGATCCGCGTCATAAACACCATCGACTTTTGTGGCTTTACAAATCACTTCGGCGTTCATTTCCATCGCCCGTAAACTAGCTGCAGTATCGGTACTAAAATAAGGGTTCCCAGTACCTGCTGCAAAAATAACGACGCGTTTCTTTTCCAGGTGCCGCACAGCTTTACGACGAATATAGGGTTCCGCAACTTCTTGAATTTCAATGGCAGACTGCACGCGCGTATAAACACCAAGCCGCTCTAACGCATCTTGAAGCGCTAAACTATTCATCACCGTAGCCAACATGCCCATATAATCGGCCTGAGCACGATCCATACCGCGAGCCGAGGCTGCAATGCCTCGAAAAATATTTCCCCCACCCAACACCACACACACTTCGACACCCATGTCGCGAATTTCTTTAATGTCATTAGCGATGACTTCGAGAATATTCGTGTCAATGCCATAACCAGCCTCGCCGGCTAAAGCTTCACCCGAAAGTTTTAATAAAATGCGTTTGTATTTAGTGGAGATTGACGGCCCGCAAGCAGCGCCCGCTGTCACCGGTTGGTGCGAATGACCAGAATCGTTATTACTCATATGTATTCTAACTATGATGGCCTAATCCAGAACTGTAAAGACCAACTAAAACTAAGGCACAACAGGGGAGCATCAGTATTTTCTACTGGGCCCCCGCTGTTGGCCTTATCGTGAACTAGACTACTTTTGGCCTTCGCCCAAAGTAAATCGAGCAAAGCGGCGGATGGCGATATTCTCGCCAATTTTTGCAATCAACTCGGTCGTCAACTGCTCAACGGTTTTGCTCGGATCTTTTACGAATGGCTGTTTCAACAAACACACATCATCGACAAATTTCGCCAAACGGCCTTCAATGATTTTATCCAATACGGCTTGGGGTTTGCCGGCATTTTTTGGATCTTGTTTTAATTGTTCAATCAAGATTTCGCGTTCTTTGGCTACAGCCGAAGCATCCACTTCTTCAGTGCGCACATACTGTGGGCTAGCCGCAGCAATGTGCATGGAGATGTCTTTTACGAAGTTTTGGAATTGCTCGTTACGCGCTACGAAATCAGTCTCACAGTTGATTTCAACTAAAACACCAATTTTGCCATTCGCGTGAATGTAGCTACCGATCGAACCCTCTTTGGCTACTCGGTCTGCTTTTTTTGCTGCGGCACTAAGGCCTTTTTTACGCAAAAAATCTACAGCTTTCTCAAAATCACCTTGGCTTTCTACCAAGGCTTTTTTGCAGTCCATCATGCCAGCGCCTGTTTTTTCGCGCAGGTCTTTTACTTGATTCGCTGAAATTTCCATAAATAACTGTCCTCTAAAAATTTAGTTTAACGTTGTGCCTTCAGTGGTTTCTTTTTCAGCCTCTTCTTGAGCAGCCAATAATTCGGCTTCGTCCACACGTTTCAAGTCGATATCACCCTCAAAGCGCGATACTTTTTTACCGCCCTCAGAATCATCCGTAGTCAAAGCAGCCGCCAAACGCTCATCACCTTTTAAACGCTCTTGGAACACTTGAGTGCCTTCTAAACAAGCTTCAGCAATTAAGTGTGAAAATAATTTAATAGCGCGAATGGCATCGTCGTTACCTGGAATAACGTAATCGACGTTGTCGGGATCGCAGTTCGTATCCACCACGGCAATAGTTGGAATACCCAATTTTTTAGCTTCTTTCACCGCGATATGCTCTTTTGCTGGATCGATAATAAAAATAGCGCCCGGCAAACGTTTCATGTCTTTAATGCCGCCTAAAGACGCTTCTAACTTGGCTACTTCGCGATTCAACATAGCTTGTTCTTTTTTTGTTAACGCCTCAAAGTCGCCATCGACTTTCATTTTTTCGATGTGCTTTAAACGTTCAATCGATGCTTTAATCGTTTGATAATTTGTCAACGTACCACCCAACCAACGGTTGGCTACGTAGTTTTGACCGGAACGTGATGCTTCTTCAATGATCACATCTTTAGCTTGTTTTTTTGTACCTACGAACAGAACGCGTTTGCCTTCAGCACAGATTTTCTTTGCGAAGTCGCAGGCTTCTTTAGTGTTCTGAACTGTTTTTTGTAGGTCGATAATATAGATACCGTTACGTGCACCAAAAACATAAGGCTTCATTTTTGGATTCCATCGGCTTGTCTGGTGACCGAAATGCACACCAGCTTCTAATAGTTCTTTCATGGTTACGTTTGGCATAGATTTACTCCATATATTTTTTGTGGACTGTTTTGTTTAGGTGCCAAACCAAAATGAAAATAAGAGCGTGGGCTATTACTTTGATCTTGGTTTCTAATTTTTCACGATGAAAAATTAGTATCTTCCACTCTTCAAACCTGTTGGGATGAAGCCCCCTCAAGAGGGCCTTGTTCACAACAAGCACCAAGTTTATTTAAAGCCGCCAGTTGGACTGACTACTTTAAGAAAAGTGTGTGAGATAAGGGACTTCTACCGGAAGTACGGGCCGAACGCCATAACAAACTTAAATGGTGTGCTGGGTTTAACACTACCGCAACCACGTTGTTGGGTTATCAAATGACTCTTTATTTTTAACGTGCCCGAGTACCAATTGCAGCAAAGATTGGAGTCGCGATGACGTCCGACTTTCAATTCCCGTTCTGCGGTTACTAGCTAGAGCCATTTCCAAAATATGTTGTGCTAGGAGTTGAAGATTGACGCCGGAATGGGCCACACCCAACACCGCCTCATAACGTTCTCGGTTTATGACCAAATCAAGAACAACATTTAAAAGATGGGCTCTAAAGTTCGTAAAATCGGCTCTATAAATAGCGGCGATTTGAGCCGCCAGGCGCTGTTCGAGGCTTAAAAGTGAGCCTGTAGGTTTCATCGAAAAAACCTGAACTAGGCGGCGCACAGCACGCCAAGCCTCGGCATTAACCCGACTTAAAGGCAACTCTATATAAGAAGGAGCCGGTATACTGGTACGACGCAATGCCCGCAGCCTAGAGCCAATCACTCCAGAAGAGCCACCTGTTTGTGGGAGCGCTCGAGTAAGGTCTCGTATAAAAAGTGGGCGCAACGTTTCAGGGTGGCTACTCAGGTCGCCCAACGCCACAAAACGGGGCATCAAGGTTTGCAAGCCCAAATCAAACCGGACCACACGACCACGCCGCTCAAATAAATGAAAAAATCGAGCCTGAAGACGGAGTCGGGCTACCGCAGAGCGACAACAGCGAAACTCCCCGGCCCTTTGTATAAGTTCTGAGGCCTCACGCCAAAAAGCAGCGTCGATTGTGGGGTGCACAGCATGGTCATGAGGGTCGCGACCGGCTGCAATCTGCCAATATATGTCTAGCACACGCAGCGAGGGTAAAACGAACAACGGTTGTTGAGTAATTCGTTGCGCCAAACTTGTGGGAACCCCCGAGGTCAGCCCTCCGCCAATTTCACGAATCCAAACCCCCAATGGGCCGTTTAGCGTGCTGCCATCGCCTATTGGACCTGGGTTTCGAACAACACCAAAAAATAAGTTCCCAAGGGGACCGACGGCGTAACGGTTCACCCAATCGGCAACCAAGGGATGGTCGGGCAAAGTATGGATAGCTACTTGCAAATCATGCGAAGGCAGTTGGACTATCGCCGCCTCAAACATAGCCAGTTGATCGGGTGACAAGCCACGATGACGACCATCATCTACACTTCGCAATTGCCCATCAAAACGCCCTGCGGCTGAAAACAGCCGGCGGTATACAGTTTTTAAGGAGCCGTTTTCGTCTAAAAGTGTATCCATCTCGAAGGCCCCCATCGGCGGCCAAGCGGGACCTGCGGGGTTTTGCTCGTGATCTCGAGCAAGCTCTGAGGAAAGCGTTGCAGAAACTCCCGTTAACAGTGTGTGGAACGCCCTTGGGAGTGCGGCGGCGGGAGGTAACCGCCGGTTCGAAACCCCGCCGGCCACAATGCGCTGTAGCGCATGCAACGTAGGTCCCAACATAGCCAATGCCTGCGATCGAGAGATCGGATCTGCGGACGCGGCCTGTGTTGTAAATCGTAATGACGCAGCTTGCAGCTCGGCATCTAGCCTAGCGAACGGACCCAGCACAAAGTCTGTGCGAGGTCGTCGCGTAGCAACCTCTTCCGGCGTTAGAATGCGATCGCATAGGGGATCATCGAACGGGCCAGATGGTGATACCGGGTATGATAGATCCCGCAGTGCGGGTGAGCGTTCGAGTGCTTCGAAAAGTGTGGGCTTACCACCTTGCGGGCTGGCCTTGGTGGTATTGGGAAAGCATGTGAATAAAATAAAAGCGAATGACAAATAAAAGATTTGGTGCCGACGGAGGGACTTGAACCCCCACGCCTTTTGGGCACTAGGTCCTAAGCCTAGCGTGTCTGCCAATTTCACCACGTCGGCACAAAGTTGACGCAATAATCTTGAAATAGGAAAGCAGCTCAAGAACGTAATTTGATAGAATTTTCTCGAAGCAGCAATATAAAAAATGGCCAGTGTTGCGATTTTTGTTTTCATCCCAAGATATCCGCCTGTCGTCGCGAAAGAAATTAAGACTAACAGACTTTTCTATAAAGTTATAGCCAGCAGCCAAACACCTAGCCCAGGGGATGGAAAACTTTATGCGCTCTTATGTTCACCTAACTTGTAACTTGTTTATCTCGCGATACTTACAGACGCACGACTCACACAGACCTGAAACCTTAAGCAGCGGCCTTTTTCTCGAGTTGTTTTATGTAGGCTAACATTTTACCGTTCTCAACCTTCAGTTTGGTTTCAGAGGCTTTGAGCTCGTCAGCGCGTCGACGCGTTTTTTCGAGATCTGTTTTTAATGATTTGATCATTTGACTTGCCTGCTCTAGCCGACGTTTTGACTCAGTATCTGCAGCAGATGTTGGAGCTGCTGATTTAGAACTATCTGAAGAAACAGGACTGGTTTTTATACTATTCTGCAATTGATTTACTTTATTCATGAGCTCACGATTTTGACGGCGCAACTCATCGAACTGTTTTGTCGCACGGGCCTTGTCGTCTTGTAGCGCACGAATAGAAGTTCCCGCCAAAGCATTGTTCATTTCTTCTAATTGACGTTCGTTTAACTCGGCACGCCTTTTTACTGTGGCCATTTCTTTTTGACACTCGCCTTTAAGATTGGCCTCTTCTTGATATTTTTTAGTCATCTCGTCTAAGCGTCGCAGTGTTTTCTGTACCGTATCATTGGCTGTTTGCAGCATGTTCTCGGCCGCAAGTAATTTGGCTTCGGTAGTCGTCGATGAAACCGTCGGGGCGTTATTGTCAACCGCACTGGAGCGTAGGCGTTCAGAGTTGGCCAGAGCGGTCGCTAACGATTCTTTAGTTTTTTCGTAACTAAATCGTAGCTGACGGCATTCTTCAATTTGAACACGCACACGTTCACGTTCTTGTATGAGTTGTTGCTCTAAGTGCCCGATCTGTTTCTGAGCATGCGTCAGTTCGTTTTGCTGTTGGTCTTGCGAAGTTTCGATTTGATGTTCGTATTGGCGAAGCTGATTTTTAAGCTGGCGGATTTCGGCTAGAGCAGATTTTCTCTCCGCTACTACTTTGATCATTTTTAGGCGCGAAATATGCTGCGCTTGACGTTCGAATATCGCCTTGAGCTTGGTTGATAGCTTACGCACACTATCATTAAGTTGAACTTCGGACCAGTGGTGGCAATCAAGGCGCAGATCAATCGCCAAAATTTGATCGACCATATTAAGGGCGTCGTTTGAAGACGAGAGGAGTTCAAGTCCGTCTTCTTGCCTGTCTGGCAGGCTATCCGCTGGCAAGTCTGAAGCTAGTACAATTTTTGGCTCGGGCGCTGCGATATTTGTGTTTGTACTTCGAACGACGACACTGGGCTCGGAATTTGCTGAATTTAGCGTTGTACGTGAGGTTACATTTACGGACTCAGCTTGAGGCAGCACTCCAGAAGACCCGGATACGGTAACTAAGCCATCATCGCCCGGTTTATTATCGGGGGCCGCAATGTAGTTTGCAGCCGAGTCGGCTAAGACTTGCTCTTGTTCTAAAAATGACTTCACATCCGATAAACCCAACGGAGTCAGAACATGATCTGGCGCCGTGGTCTGGAGAGGTACCACTTGAAATCCCGACTGCGATGGCCCTGCAAAAGGCACGACCCATCGAATGAAGATTCGGTGCGAAGTGGGATCGAACGCAAACTCGACCTTGCACTCTTGGGACAACTTCTTGAGATGAGTTAAAAGAGTTGCCTGATGATTATGAAATTTTTCGAAATCCACTAATGTGGACTGCACGATGATGACACCATCGTCACTGGTACCAAATTCACAATCGAGTCCATTTAACGGGGATTGTTGACTTCGCAACGACCACAGCAGTGCGACCATTTGATCAAAGCTGTTACGTAAGTTGAAGACAAAGCTGTCGGCCAGCGTGGCCTCTTTAGATAACGTGAATACTAGCAAGTCGACGACGCGCCCCAAATGTATTACCGAAAATACACGTTCAAACCAGATACGCTTAGGCGGGGCTTTAACGTGACTAGTGCCTTCATGAATGACCTGATGCGTTATTGCAAATAATTTTAGTTTAAGCTGAGACAGAGGAACCTCCGATCTCAACTTGTACATAGTTTTTATTTACTCCATCGAATACATCTAAATATAGAGACGAATTGTCGCGAAGTCGTCTCAACCAATCTTCATGAGATGGGCTGCTAATAGGCTCGCGGGGTAATTGCAAAAAATAGGTCCAATAGTTTTTAAATTGTTGGCTTAAACACGCAGTATTTGTGGTGCCAGACCATAGCTCAAAAAGCGTATTAAAGGCCGTCAACTTTAAAGATTCAGATGTTTTTACAACATCATCATCTTCTGCTTCAGAAACCATTTCAGAGGTAGGCAAACCGACTGACTGACTAAATATACTTAAGAGAGCCAACGCAAGATTATTGATGTCATGACTTGTTTGTGACGCATTTAATGCTTGGGCAAACCACTCGGTTTCGGCACGCACTTTCGCAATTTTTTCAAAAGTTGGCAGTTCGGATTCTAAAATTATTTTTAACTGACGTGAGGTTTGTGACATTGCTGGAAACAACTCAGCCAGTGATTTACTGTCGGAATAAATTGCATCAAACTTTTTTAATTTATTTAAAATAGATTCATTGAGATGTGTAAAGGGCTGAACCAACAAAACATACCGACTACTCTTTATAAGCCGAACATACAGTCTACGCTCGCACAACTGCCCTGGAATCAGAGAACTGATTGCAACATGTACATAGGTTCGACCATCTGCTTGTGCTGCGACAGATTCATCAACCGTACCTGCTGTACTTGCCGTATTTGTGTCTAAAGCTTTATTACTTTCGCTCATGAGATTCGACCTAAACTGATACACTAGTAGTTCGACGCTTTAGGCACTCTGCTCAATGGGCAATTATGGACTTTTGTGACGAGGCTCTGTAATTTCAGAACATGAGTAAATTTTTTTTAGGGATTTTACGCTACGTACTAGGCAAATTCGTACTGCTGATTAATTTTTTATGGCCGGTCAGCCGCATGCCGGAAGTATTGACACGGTCGCCTGAAGAGCAACAACGACTGGATGATATTTGCACCCAGCTAAAACTCTACCAATTTGAGTCGTGTCCGTTTTGTGTCAAAGTGCGTCGCGCGCTTAAGCGCCTTAATCTCAATATTGAACTTCGTGATGCCAAGAACAATTCGCAATATCGTAGTGAGTTAGAGTCTCAAGGCGGCATGATACAAGTGCCGTGTTTGCGAATTACCGAAGAGTCGGGCGCCGTTCGTTGGCTTTATGAATCGGACGATATCATAGCCTATCTTACCGAGCTAACGACTCGCCTTTAAGAACGGCCGTTGACGGTATATAACCGCCCTTAAATTGACCCGAATACGGCATGCCATAATACGATAACCAGCGATCACGGTGGGCGTGCACATACGACAGCATCAAAACACTCGATAACAACTGCACAACAATAAAATACGATGCGATGTAGCGCCTATAACTACCAGCACTCATAATCACCCACGCCAAAGTCAAAAACGGAATCGGAAAACAATTTAAGAAAAAATAGCGCTCGATATTAATGGCCGATAAGGTAGCAATGCCCCCAAAGCCCACAAGACTGGCTGCTAACAAAAACTTGTGGTCATCGGGCGATCGCAACAAACGACCCACACCACCCGAACGTTGTTTAAACCATTCGTAAACCACTTTTATCAGGGCACAAATGTACCATGTAAGCCCAAGAACAATCGCAAAGGCGACAAGTCCGCCCAGCGGAAATACATAGGGGTACTTCTTAAAATCAGCATACTCAGCACCCAAAACATAATGCACGCCGTAACCCACAGAATTACTTACCCAGTAGTTGTAAAACTTAAACATGAAGATACGGAGAGGATTTAAAATCATCGGCTCGCTAGCATTGTTAGCTTGCACCCACTTTAACCAAGGCAATAACGTAATTGAGGCCAGCATTGAGCCTAAGAACCAGTGTTTCCAAGATACGGCAGAGGCCGATTTCTTATTTCCAAACAGTGCGGTGTAAAGAAAAATTCCAAAGGCAAAATAACCACCGCTAAGATGAATTTGGGTTAACACACTACCCAAAACTCCCCAGCTGAACGCGCCAGCCCAGGCGCGATGTCGATGGCACCAAGCCCAAATATACAAAACCACAAAAGGGAAAAGCATCGAAGGCGCCCAAATTTTTCGATGCAAAGCAACCGCCAAGGGATTCACCATAAACAAGATACCAGCTAACAACCACAGGGACTCATACTGCGGCCAGCGCTTGGCAATGCAATTTCGAATAAAAAACCACAACAACACGAAGCCAATGAGATTTAAAACCACAACAAATAGCGAGCACTGCACGGGCGTAGAAAATTGAAATACTTTGCCTGCTAGAATGAAAATATTGAAACCCAATGGAGCATGCCTTAGGCCATTTGAACTATTCATTCCAATTGAACGCCAGCCCTCATGACCAGCCAGATTGGCTTCGATAGCGTGAAAGACTTCTCTTTCGTCGGCTTTATATTCAATATCGTTTATATATGTAATTCTTAATATGCATGCGAAAATAAACGCAACTATATAGCTATAACGCAACAGTTCATGAGGTTTTTTTGCATGCCTGATCACCACAACTTATTTTCCCTCTAGTGGGTGAAAGCATGCGACGCTGTGCCGATTATCTTTACCGCTGGACTTGAGCTCGGGCTCTGAAGCGCTGCATTCCGGTGTTGCATAACGACAACGAGGATGGAATCGACACCCCGAAGGTGGGTTAAGCGGTGAAGGCACATCACCCTGAAGCACGATGCGTTGGCGCTGGTTATTGGTATCGACCGACGGAATCGCACTCAACAGGGCTTCGGTGTAAGGGTGTCGTGGGCTTTTGTACAGCGAATCGCCCGATGCTACTTCAACCATACTCCCAAGATACATAACGGCCACATGGTCACTCATGTGTTCAACGACCTTGAGGTCATGTGAAATAAACAGATAGGTCAGACCAAACTCTTTCTGAAGGTCGATCAACAAATTCAATACTTGAGCCTGAATAGAGACATCTAGAGCGCTTACAGGTTCATCACATACAATAAACTCAGGTTCGACCGCCAACGCACGGGCAATACAAATGCGCTGGCGCTGCCCGCCAGAAAACTCATGCGGATATCGATTGGTGGCGTCTTGCCGAAGGCCTACCAAATCTAACAAACTACGAATGCGTTTGTTCGGATCTTGCTGATGTAACTTATGCACCTGCAAAGGCTCGCGCAGAATATCGCCTACCGTCATACGAGGGTTTAAAGACGCATAAGGATCTTGAAATATAATCTGCATCTTACGCCTAAGACGACGCAAAACCTCGCCCTGAAACTGCGTAATATTTTCGCCATTAAAAATAATTTCGCCCGCTGTGGGCTCTAACAAACGAATGACACAACGACCCAACGTGGACTTTCCACAACCAGACTCCCCAACCAAACCCATGGTCTGGCCGCGTTTAATAGAAAAGGAAACGTTGTTGACCGCAAACACATCGTTCGTCTTACGGGATAATAGCTTCTTTTCGCCCCGGTAAACCTTCGTCAAATTTTTGATTTCAATTAACGGCGTCTCTTCTTTCGATACTTTCAAATCACTTGTTGTCATTGGTGCGTACCCTTTTTATCGGCCAACTAGTATGTTTACGAATTAACAAAACAGGCCTTTAAATGTTCGATGTTACTACCTGCGCTGGTCTGTAGGTCGGGCTCAGACTCACGACAACGATCGACTACAAAGTTGCAGCGTGTTTGAAATCGACACCCCGTTGGCAAATCAGTCAAGGCCGGTACGATGCCGGGAATAGCCACGAGCTTTGGCCGTTCGCGTGGGCTCGAATAGGCATGCAACGCCTCTAGTTTGGGAATCGAACCTAACAAACCCTGCGTGTACGGATGTACCGGATTTCGAAAAAGCTCCTCGCGTGAGGTTCTTTCGACGATTTTACCTGCGTACATGACTGCAACATCATCACACGTCTGCGCAATGACCCCCAAATCATGTGTGATTAATAAAACTGCCATTCCTAAGCGTTTTTGCAGAGATTTTAATAGATCTAAGATTTGAGCCTGAATCGTGACATCCAAAGCAGTTGTTGGTTCATCGGCAATCAGAATTTTGGGATTATTGGCAAGCGCCATCGCAATCATAACGCGCTGTCTCATGCCTCCTGAGAGCTGATGGGGATAATCGTGAATGCGCTCTTCGGGGGAGGGAATGCCGACGAGTTTAAACATTTCTACGGCACGAGCCAACCCAGCCTTTTTTGAGACTTTCTGATGGATACAGACCGTTTCAGCTACCTGAGCGCCCACAGTGTGCACTGGATTCAACGACGTCATCGGCTCCTGAAAAATCATAGCAATATCGCCACCCCGAATCGCCTGCATACTTTCTATGGGCAACTTTAAGAGGTCTCGACCACCATACAGAATTTCCCCCCCAATGATTTTTCCAGGAGGGCTAGCAATAAGCCGCAGAATAGACATCGACGTCACCGACTTACCACACCCCGACTCGCCCACTAAACCCAACATTTGACCGGCTTTCAGATCGAAACTGACGCCGTCCACCGCATTGACGGTGCCCTGTTCTGTTTTAAACGAAGTCACTAAATTACGTACTGATAAGACGATCGAACCATTAAGCGGACTATTACTTTCTGACATGACTGTAGCCACCTATTTGTTTTTCAATTTTGGATCTAATGCATCTCGCAACGCATCACCAAACAAGTTAAAGGCCAACACGACAAAAAACATAAATAGCGTAGCGCCTGCCAACTGCCACCAAACGCCTCGAGCAAGCTCTTGTTTTGCGTCGTCAATCATAATGCCCCACGAAGGCTGCCCCTGCACACCCAAACCAAGGTACGACAAAATTACTTCTGTTTTGATGGCAATCTGGAACTGCAAAGAAAAATTGATAATCACAACGTGTAGAACGTTGGGAAGAATGTGTTTAAAAATACGTTTGAAATGACTGACACCCATCGCTTCGGCGGCCAAAACATACTCACGATGTTTGTGTTTTAAAAACTCGCCTCGAATCAGTCGGCATAAACTAATCCAGCTTGTGACACCTAATGCGATGTACACCGACAAAAGACCTTTACCTAACAAATAGGCAACAGCGACCAAGAGCATAATACTAGGGATTGAACTTACCGTGGTGTAAAACCACACAATAAGTTCATCAACCCACCCACCAAAATAGCCTGCCAACGCGCCAAGCGAAACCCCAATTGGAATACTGATAAGCGCACTTACCAACCCCACGCTCATAGCAATTCGAGTGCCCTGCAGCAGTTTCAAAAACACACTACGCCCAAAAAGATCGGTGCCAAACCAAAGGTTAACACTATCCAGCGAAGGTGGATGATAGGCTGGGGCAATCTCTAACTCCCACGTGCTACCAACCAAACCAGACTTGGTTAAAAGCGCAATGGCAGAATAAACGACTATAATTACGAACGACATAAGAGCCAACTTGTCACGTCGTAAACGTATAATAGCATCCTGCCACAATGATCTGGACTGTAGTTTTTTTGAATCGATTTTCTTTTGCATGAGAACGTGCCCCTAACGAAGTTTTACCCGTGGATCGACCACTCCATACGCAATATCAGTGAGCAAATTACCCGCAATAAATAATAGGGTCTCAATAGTTGTCATGGCTTTAATAACGGGAAAGTCGGAGTTGTGAATAGCGTCGATAGTGAGGCTACCTAATCCGGGAATTCCAAAAAAACTCTCTAGTAGAAACGACCCTGTAATTAAAAATGGCAACTGAATGACAACATAGGTTACCACCGGAATAAGTGCATTACGTAAAATATGTCGAAACAACAATCGGCTCTCTGGCAAACCCTTGGCACGCCCCGTTCGCACGTAATCTTGGCCGGCCTCATCTAACATAAATGTTCGAAACACTCGGACGTTGATACCTAAACTAACCATGACCCAAATAATGGCGGGTAAAATGATATAGGGGATGCGATTGGCCCATTCAAAATCAAAACCAGAGACCGGAAACCACCCGAGATAGTACGCAAAGAAATATTGACCAAACAATATATACGCCAAAGACGATATACTCATACCCGCAACACACAAGATAACTACGACACGATCAAAAAGCCCGCCGCGGAAATACGAAACTAAAAGGGCAATTAAAACACCCATGAACGTTTCAATAATAAATGCGGGAACTGCTAAGGAAAGCGAGGGGCCGATGCCGCGCAAAATCATCTGCGAGATTTCTAGTTTTGTAGAATAACTACGGCCAAAATCCCAGGTAACGACCTGTTTTAAAAAACGGAAGAACTGCTCATACAATGGCAAGTCCAACCCCAATACGTGTCGCAGGTCAGCAAACTGTTGGGGCGTCGCGTTTTTTCCCAACATGGAATAGGTTGGGTCGCCACCAACCACATGAAATAATATAAAAATAATGAGACACACGCCCAACACGGTTGGCACGGTGTAAATGAGACGACGGAATATGTAACCAATCATTTAAATTCTCCGGCAAAATCTTCGAGCACTTCTTAATGAAAACCCTTAATTTTTTCAGCGCGTAGCGTTTGATCAACACGCATGTATTTTTCCGAATTTCGCTCAAACAGATGCAACTGAAAGTTTTTTAACCAAGCATGTTTTAAGCGCGTCTCTGACTGGTGGACCGTTGTAAACAGCGGAAGCTCACTCTCTAAAATCGTCTGCATTGTTTTGATTAAACCGTGCCGTTTTGCGCGGTTTGTAGCGACATCAGCAAGTGAAATATACGCTTCATACGCCTTATCATAGGCGCTGCTTTTAAAATTGGTGTCGTTTGGCCCCGGCGAAGCATTTTTACTGTAAAACAATTGCAGGGCATTCTGAGCATCAGGATAATCGTAAACCCAAGAGGCGGACCATACTTGAGCCAAACGTTGTTTCTTACGTTTTAAAAACTCAGGCCAGGTCACGCGATTCACCGAAAGTTTTATTCCCAACGGCTGCAACGCCAGACGATAATATTCGGCGATCTGAACTTTTGTAGTGTCGTTACGAATGTCCATGATCAGTTCAGGAATTCCAGCCCCATCAGCATGGCCATTTTGGGCTAAAATTTGACGGGCTTTTGCTAGGTTAAACTCGCGATAAGGATTTTTGTAATTGGGATCAAACCCATCGATCCCTGACGGCACGGGGGACTGGGCAACGGCAGCTAAACCAAGATAAAATTTTTCAATCATGGGACCAGCATCAATCGCCAACGCGATCGCCTGGCGCAACCACCGGTTCTGATCGCCACCTACAACCTTGTCGTCCATGTTAAACGCCACATAATCAAACCACACGCCAGGCTCTTTTTGTACTTCAATACCCTTTTCGGCCAATTCAGCCTTAGGACGCCCGTCGGTACCAAACGCTGCGGATTGATTATCTTTAGGGATGCGCTCCATGTAGTCGTGGTTGGCCTGCATAAAATTCAACCAAGCTGGCTGGTCTTCAACAATGATATCATCGACCACTTTATCGACGAGCGGTAGGGCCTTACCAGAGTCAGGATCACCGGCCACGACGGGATACGTTAAGTGGCGATAGTCTGGATTGCGCTTCCATACAACTTGATTCGGAGTAATCGCTTCCGCCTGAAATGGGCCAGTACCAACCGGGTGGTTCATAAAATCAGAGCCGTACATCTCTACGACTTCACGCGCGACAACATAAGCAAAATTGGTGGCCAGCACATGCAAAAAAATCGGGTACGGTCGCACTAAGCTCACTTGTAACGTATGCGAATCTAGAGCCTTAATACCCTCAACTGGTGCTGCCCATAAAGCGGCACGCGCGGCGTCGGTCAACGAAGTGTCTACTAGTTTTTGACGCCATTCTGTTAGGCCTTTTATATAACCTTCAAAAATCCAATAACCTTCCGAAGCCTCTTTGGGGTCGGCAATGCGTTTAAACGAATAAATGAAATCGTCGGCCACGACTTCACGTTTTTTAGCCTCGCCGAAGGCTTTGTCGGTGTGGAAGTGCACACCTTTTTTAATTTTGAACGTATAAGTTAGCTGATCGCTCGATACCGTCGGAAGAGCTTCGGCCAAAAGCGGTTCCACCTCGTACGGACGTTTATAATAGGCGTACTGCACTAGGCCTTCGTAAGCGCGAGCCGCTAACGTGCCAGAATAGTAGTCTTCGGTATGGGCCGGATCGATGGATTTGTATTTATCTCGCAGAGCAACTCGAATCGTATTACCGATTTCTTTTTTCGACGTACACCCTGTGAAATTAATCAAAGATAGACAACACAGAGCTATCGACAAGACGGTAGCCTGAAAAATGCTTCTGGACCTGCTCTTGCACAACTCTTGTGACGCATGCTGCGTCTGCCTGACAACGTGTTGGGAGCGCATCGATGTCAACCCACTGAGGAAAGGTGTTAATTGTGTACGATTGGGAAACAGTACTGCATCTTTTTTCACTAGATTTTTCACCACTAACAATAGAGCCCGCCGCACCACATGTTTTTAACATGCGATCACGAATGGCTAATTTTAACTCAAATGATTTTTCTGTTGCGTCGATTGATAACGTCAGTTTTTTAGGTAAATCAAATTCTTCGAGATCTGCATAGTCAGCATGTTCAAGTTTTATGATATTTTTTTTTCGCGACCCACTAGTCCATCGCGCTGATTTTACTACATGACGACTTCCGGGAATGGCTTGAAACTGAGCGTCACAATCTTCCGCAACTAAACACTCTTTAGGCGCTAGACCGGCTACCATCGGTGCAAGAGTACTTAAGACATTGATGTATTGATTCGTCGGTGTATCGGCCGATGCCACTGCGAATACTTGACGTGAGTGCAGAACCCAAATTACCAGACGCTTGGCCCCCCAATAGACCGATAGAATAGAGGCTACGCCATTCCCAATCGGGTCTTTGACATCAAAACGAAACCACTCTCGATTTCCGCTGCGTAACAAGTAGAATTTTCCGGGGAAGGATTGCGATGATTCTGATGCCGCAGCGCCACCATTGTTTTGAACCGCACGTGTACGTGTATACGACAGGCGCGCCCAAAAACGGGCTTCAATACTTTCAATTGATTGCTGCCAGTCTGAGATTTGTTCAAGCTTTAAATTGTTCGCAGCATTCGAATCCGGTGATGTCCGCTGGTGAGCACACCCAAAACACGCAAACAAGAAAGCGAACACAAACGTTCGCGTATTTAGGAAACTACCTAGTAGCGGTTTGTAAGGTTGATACTTTCTCTTCAAGGTTTTTAAAATCACGAATTCGAGAAAGATCATTTGGCGTTTCCTTTATGCTAACTTCGTACAATTTTGCGGCGACCAAATACTTTTGCAAAGCTTTTTGTTTCATACCAAGTTTTAGATACGCATCACCAATATGCTCGACAATGACCGCTTCTTTTGGGGCTTTTGCCAGCGCCGATTGAAATATTTTTAAAGCGGCTTCGACCTTTCCACGTCGCAACAACAAGTAGCCGTAGCTATCTTGAATATAACCATCTTTTGGTTTGAGCTTCATGGCTGTCATCAAAAGTTTTTCAGCATCGTCTAAACGCTCATTACGGAGCGCTAAAGTATAACCAACATAGTTGAGCGCTTGAGCATTCTCTGGATTCACTACTAAAAGACTTTCCATGACTTGTAGTGCCTTCGCCGTATCGCCTAGTTTATCTTGTAGCGTAGCCAAGTAATACAAGAGGCGCTCGTCTTGATTAAAATTTTTGTACGCACCATCTAATACATCAGCCGCTTGCGTAAACTTGCCGTGCTCTTCTAACAAAGAAGCTTTAAATAAATAGAACTGAACATAAAGCGGTGACTTTTCAATGGCATTTGAGATGAACGCCAACGTGTTCTCAAGATCACCTTTTTGTTTAATTAAAAAAGCGGCGTGAATAGTCGCATCTGGGTAGATCACGCTACTTTGGGGGATTTTCTGATATTCCGCGATCGCGTCATCAGGGCGTTTAGCCTCTTGGAACACTGACGCCAAATAGTAACGAATCTTTTCAGCGTCGGGATTTTTTTCTAATAAGGCTCGGAAGACAGCAATCGCATCATCATACTGTTTTTTCTCGACGTAAATCAGCCCTATTTTTACGCGAACGTTTAAGTTTTCTTCATCTTGTTTTTGAATATGTAACAAATACTTAAGAGCCGAATCGAAATCATCACGTTCTATAAATATCTGCGCCAATCGAGCAGCGGCCTGTAAATCTTGCGTATGAGTAAAAAGTTCACGATAAACTGGGATAGCCTCTTTTACCCGCTTGGCATCTTCTAAGAGCATACCTAAAGAGAGCCCAGCTTGGGTAAACATTGGCTTAATTTTTAAGGCGCGACGTAGGTGTTTTACCGCCAAGTCGATCTGATCTCTTTTGTGATAAATACGACCTAAATAAAAATGAGCCAGATACGAATCGGCATCTTGTTTAACGACCTTGTGAAAGGCTTTTAACGCCTCATCAAATTTGCCTTGTTCTACATACAAAGACGCACGGAATACTAAAGCTTCGCTATGTTGCGGATCAATCGCTAAAACAGCGTCATACTGATCTTGAGCCTCGGCCATCAATTGAGTCGAAGCATAAAGGCCTCCCAATAATAGACGTGCATCGATAAACTTTGGGTCGATCGCCACCGCACGTTTTGCTTCTTCAATCGCAAACGTTAACAAACCCGCTTTTGCGTACTCTGCACTTAGGCGCGAATGTAAAAGACTTGAGCGCGGGTCATGTAAAACAGCTAAACGATATTCTTCAATAGCCAGAGTAGTATTGCCTTCTAAAGAGGCGGCTTGACCGGCTGAAAAGTGGTAGCTGGCGCGGTCTTCGGCGCTCGCATCTTTACCTAGGGCGAGTTCTTCTTTTTGTTTGGCAGCATCAACATCTAATTCACTCACCACCGCGTTTTTAGGATCGACCTCAACCCCAGCCTTCATGCTCGGCACTGAGCGCTGCGGTTGTGAGGTAGAGCAACCGGCAAGTATTACAAATGCAGTTACCCCCGCAGACCATCCGCACTGTTGAATGCGCTTTAATAGACGTTGATTTAAATTCATGAGAATCTCCCTATGCAGAGCCCAGAATCCTATTATTTGAAATATTTACGTGCCTTGACATGGTGCCGTGAGCGTAAATATAACTATATTGTAGGGGGTCGGGGCAGCTTAAAGCTAACGTAATTTTCTCGTCTTAAGTCGCTTCGACAAATAGCAAATAAAAATTAGTAATTATTGACCGCGAATGGTTGAGCTAGGTTTTCTAAATCTTGCTTTAGGTAAAATTTACCTAGAGTAGGTAAATTTTTTAGAGTTAGCGCGACTTGTCTGAGGTCACGTGATCGCTAATTTTACAGGGTAAAAAAAACGAAGGGGTAATCCGTTTTTGAAACTCTGCGCACTTGCTTTGAACACATGTGATGGGGGTCACATAAACATGACAAATAATACAAACACAACACCGAGTCCGACTGCTGCAAATCCAGAAAGTGCTAATGCTGCCATGGAAGTAGCGGACGGCGTAAAACTAATCAAACGCTATCAAAACAGAAAGCTCTACGACACCAATCAAAGCTGCTACGTTACGCTCGATGAAATTGCTCAGATGATTAAAAACGGCGAGGAACTAAAAGTAGTCGACAACCGCAGTCAGACAGATATTACAGCCGTTACTTTGACGCAGCTTTTGTATGAATCCGAGCGCAAATCACGCAATGGCGTGCCGGTCGAAATGTTGCGCGAAATCATCCGCGGTGGCGATGGTTCGTTTAGTGGTTATATCCGCTCTAATCTTTCGGGCAGCGTCCGGAAATTTGATGATGAGAGTGAAGCCAAAGCGCTCTAAGAAGAAGCGTGTTCTTCTCAATTTATTTTACTAATGAGTTAAACTCCGCCAGGTCATCAACTTTTGATTACCTGGCGGAGTTTTTACATTTCGGGTAACTTGAAATCAGATATGAAATTCTTAAATAAATGGCGCTCACGTTTACTTGTAAGCTGCGTTGGCATGCTTATATTTTGGTCCTTCACTGTTTCAAGAACCGCTGAGGCGGCGGCCGATAGGCACAGTTTGGGATTACAGATCGGTCAAGTCATCTTAATGGGTGACTACGGATCGCGCGTCAATAATGGCATTGGTGTTGGCGTTTTATACGATTATGAAGCGAGTGATCTGTTTGGACTCATGGTAGAGGCGAGCTACTCTGGCCACTCGAACAACAACGACACGAATTCCCTCGGGCTGTTAGGCCTGGTGCCCAACCTAAAAGTAAACATGCTCTATTTAGATAAACTGACATTTTTTGGATTAGCGGGATTCGGCTTATATCGAGTCGATCAAACGATCGAAAACGTTTCAGGATCGGTACTTACCTTCGGTTTTGATTTGGGAGCCGGCTTCCACTTAGATGTGGGCGAGAATTTTTTATTCGGCAGCACATTACTTTTTTATAATATATTTAATCGCGTAGATTCGGCGACGGTTAGCACGGCCAATCCATCAGGCTTTAGCATGGGCGGTACGATGTTGAAGTTAGGCGTTTTTGGCGCGTACGTTTTTTAATGTCCTTACCTCAGACGTATTGGATGGACCTGGCGGCCCACCGTGCTCGCCATTTTTTGGGGGCCACGCTCCCGAACCCAGCGGTCGGCGCCTGCATTGTCAGTGCTGAGGGGCAGGTATTAGCGCTGACGGCTCATGAACGCTGTGGGGAAACACACGCCGAAGCTAAGGCGATTAGTGCGGTACAGAACAACCCCGATCTTCGCCCCCTTCTCAAGAGCGCGACATTGTTTGTAACGTTAGAGCCTTGCAACCATGTTGGACGCACTCCACCATGTACAGCGACGATTCTGCAGTCTGGTATTCGTTCGGTTTTTTATGGTTGTTCTGATCATAATCCTAACGTCGCCGGAAATGGCGCCGGATTTTTAAAGGCAAATGGCATTCATTGCCAACTACTTGAAACAGATTACAGCAATGAACTCAACCAGTACTTTAAGTGTGTCGCACTACAAAAGAGGCCTTTTTTACGTGCAAAGATAGCCTATAAAATCGAAGAAACCGGCTTTTTGAGCCACTTACCGGCACCTAAATTAAAAACATTTACATCGCAAGACTCTTTACGAATGGCGCACATTTTAAGGCGAGAAAGCAGTGTAATTGTCACTAGCTTAAAAACTATATTGGCCGACTGGCCAATGTTTACCGTTCGTTTGGTGCCGGATCATTCGACAGGTCCTGGGCAAACTCGACCTCCGAAACGTACGCTGGTGGTGGTAGGTTCCCAACTACGATTCCAGACTCACGCTGAGACTTATGCCCGCTACCAACACGAACGCTCAAATGACTTCAACATCGTAGCGTTTGATTCGGCACGGCCTTTAAAAGGCTTAATCGACGCGATAAACCGCGATGTTCAACACCAACTCGTTTTGCTCGAGTCAGGTCCGACGCTTTTGGGTGCGTTTGAGTCGGAGCGCCTCGTAGACGAGCGCCACACGTTTATTACCACCAAGAGGTACTTTGGTGGCGAAGACTCACCAGACGGCTACAAAGACTGTTACATGGTACACAAACTGCTTACTAATTATCGCTAATTACAGTAGTGAATTGGGTAATATGTTTACGGGTATTGTCACACAAGTTGGCTCTGTTGTTTCGCGATCAAAATCGGCTGAACAAAACGCTGTTGAGCTGGTTTTGCAGTCCGGATACTCGGATCTCATTATTGGCGAAAGCGTTGCAGTCAATGGTGTTTGTTTGACGGTAACAAAGATCGACCTGAACAGCGCAGGGTCGGTCGCCACTTTTTTTGTTGGTTACGAAACTTTAAAGCGGTCGAACCTTGGCGGCTTGGAAGTTGGTACGTTCTGCAACCTGGAGCGGGCGACACGACTCTCAGACCGTTTGTCGGGCCATATTGTGCAAGGGCACGTCGATGCGACAGCTAAGGTCACCCAACTAGCAGCCCATGCCACAAGTGGTGGAGCCTTCAAGTTAGTATTTCAATTAGAGCGTGAAAGCTCCTATACGATCAACAAAGGTTCCATTGCCGTAAATGGAGTTAGTTTAACTATTGTGTCGGTCAATGGTCGCGAAGTGGAAATTATGATTATTCCCCACACTTGGTATCATACAAATTTTCAGTATCTGACTGTGGGGCAATTAATAAATATAGAATTTGATATGTTTGCAAAATACGTAGAGCGCATCCTGCAGCATCAAATGTCATTTTGATTGAGGGAAATTTTTATGAGTGCGAAAGTTGTTGAAGCACTAAAACACATTCGTGAAGGCCGCATGGTCATTTTGGTGGACGATGAACATCGCGAGAACGAAGGCGATCTAATTTGTGCAGCTGAGAAAATCACACCAGAGATCATCAACTTCATGAGCACCCACGGTAAAGGCCTTATCTGCCTGAGTCTTGCGGGAGAGATTGCCGATGCTCTGGGCCTACCCCTGTCACCCACCCGCAACCAATCCCCCTTTGGTACGGCTTTTACGGTTTCGATTGAAGCCCGACATGGTGTTACCACTGGTATTTCAGCTCAAGACCGCGCCCACACCATCTTGACGGCGGTAAATGCCAATGCGCGCCCCACAGATTTGATTATGCCGGGCCATATGTTTCCGTTACGGGCGAGGCCACATGGAGTTTTTGAACGGCGTGGACAAACAGAAGGCTCGGTAGACTTGGCGCGATTGGCAGGAATGCGTCCGGCTGGTGTTATATGTGAAATCATAAATACTGACGGGACAATGGCCAGGAGAAGCGACTTAGAGGCGTTTGCAGAAAAACATGCGATTCTCATGCTCTCGATTGAAGACATCGTAGAGTACCGGGCACAAACAGAGACCGTAATACAACGAGCGGCCGAGTCGGTGTTACCTACTAAACATTGGGGGTCTTTTAAGATTGAAGCGTTTGAAAACCCCATCGATCGTAGCGAGCATTTAGTTGTTTCAAAGGGGTCTATTAACTTAGATAAACCAATATTGGTTCGCCTTCATTCGGAGTGTTTAACTGGGGACGTCTTTGGATCATTGCGCTGCGACTGTGGTGAACAACTACATCAGGCGCTAGAGGTAATCTCTAATCAGGGTACCGGCTGTATCGTCTATTTAAGAAACCACGAAGGTCGTGGCATTGGACTAGCGAATAAAATTAGGGCTTACGCGCTTCAAGATGACGGTTTTGACACCGTAGAAGCCAATATTAAACTCGGCTATTCTGCTGATGAACGCGATTATTTTACGGCGAGCCAGATCTTAAAAGCTCAGGGTTTAAAAACTAATTCGGCCATTCATCTTATGACGAATAACCCCGTTAAAATGGCCATGCTAAATAAATTTGGTTTTAATAATGTAACGATGGTGCCCAATAAAATTTTGAGCAACCCATTAAATGAAAAATATTTACGCACAAAAAAAGAAAAATTAAATCATAAATTATGAATACGATTCGAGTAGCTATTGCCGTTTGTCGTTTTAATCCAGAAATCACTTCGGGCTTATTAAAAGGAGCGCGACAAGTGCTACGTGAGCACAACATAGCCGACGACGCGATAGAGACCGTTGATATTCCAGGAGCCTTCGAAGCCCCACTAGCTGCAAAATTATTAGCAGAATCAAAAAAATATGACGGCGTAATTTGTTTAGGTGCCGTAATTAAAGGCGACACCGCGCACTTCGAATTTATTAGTCTTGGCGCGACCATAGGCCTTCAGCAGGCTATGCTCATGACAAATATACCTATCGCCATGGGCATCATCACAACGTATACCGATGAACAAGCAACCGCACGTTCGTTAGACAACCCTCATAACAAGGGGCGAGAGGCCGCTCTGGCGTGTTTGGAGATGATTGCTTTTCGAAAAAATAATCCGGTTTTCTAGACAACGCACCATACCATTACAAGTTGAATTTGAGTTGATATCTCTGAGTTTTGCGTAGTTAAAAATTTATTGTTTGTGCTGTGTTCTGGGTACAGGGAACATTTTGTTTCGTGTACTAGATCGATACAGTCGTTTGTGAACAACACTGAAGTTGTTTAGAAACGAACTGAGCCGAGCTCTAATTAGAATGCGTGCAAGCAATAACATCAGGGAGGATTTCAATTGCTAAACTCATCGTCAAAACGTTGGTTAATAGCTGGCGTTGTTGCTCTCGTCGTTCATGTCTCATCGCACTCTGCACTATGGGCCTCTGCCAAACTTGATCCGGGGCTTCGTCCGTTTTTAGACCAGTCAGCGTCGGGCCGTACTGGCATTATTAACCAACCATCACGCTTAGATGTTTTGGTCGTATTTCATTATGATAACCAGACGGCAGAAAACAGCACAGCACGCCGCTATGACGCGCGTTCCGTTTCGGAATACCTGAAACAACAACTATCGGTTTCACTATTAAAGCTCCGCCAAGCAGCCCCGAACGACATCGTAGTAAAAAATACCTATTTTATTAACAACTCTGCGACGATCAATGTTTCACCTGAATCCCTACGTTTGTTACTGAACGTAGATGTCGTAAAAAAAATATATAAAATTCGTAATGTATTAATTGATGAATTGCCACCATCTGAACCGCAAACACAAAGCACCTACAATTATGGTGAAACAAAGCTCGATAAATTGATTGAAGAGATGCCTCAAATTGATGGTACAGGTGTTCTAATTGGCCACATCGACACCGGACTCGACGGCCGGCACGCTTCGATTAGAACTAAAATTCAGGCCTTTTTTCACAACGTAAAAAAGCAATTAGACACACCAAAAGATGATGGCACCCATGGTTCTCACACCGCAGGCACTATCGTTGGTGGCGATCGTAAGACCGATTTTATCGGTGTGGCTCCGGGAGCAAAACTACTCTCCTCAGGCCCCCTTTCCGGTTACGACAACATGTTGGCTAGTATGGAGTTTATGTTAGATCCGGATAATGCTCCCGCTACCAAAGACTTGCCACGTGCTGTGAGCAATTCATTGCACTGTGGTGGCGCCCCGGACATTGAACTGTTTTACCGTGCTATTAGCGCGTGGGAAGCTGCAGGAATTCTACCCGTTTTCTCGGCCGGCAACGCAGGCCCTCGACCTGCAAGCATTACCCCGCCGCATGAACACCCTGCAACACTGGCTGTGGGCGCTACCGGACAGGATGGTAAAGTCACCTCATTCTCAAGTAGAGGACCTGGACGTTTTCATGATCAAAACACACGTAAGCCTGACATCACTGCTCCCGGTAAAGACATCGTATCATCTGTGCCAGGCGGTCGTTTTGCGGCCATGAGTGGAACGTCTATGGCAGCACCACACGTGGCCGGAGCTGTGGCGCTCGTTCTACAGGCAAACCCAAGCCTAGACCCTCTGCAGATAAAACAGGTCTTAATTTCTTCATCTGTAGCGATTGATGCAAATGGCAAACCCAGAGAGTCTGGACGTGAGTGGAACGCAAATTATGGATATGGAAAACTAGATATTCTAGCCGCCGTTAAACTGGCGGCACTAGTAGAGGCTCGACGCATTCGTCCCCGAATGTTTGGTTTTTTGGAGCAGTTGTTAAACCAACACGTCATCACGGCAGATCGTATTTTGACGAACACCCGACGTGATGAAAACGTTGCCGTGTATTTGACGGCTTATCCTGAGGGCTTCGATAGCAACTGGTAAATTCGGTTACTAGTGTAGTTCTTTTATAAGATGAGCATGAGAGTGCCTGTTTGCTCTCATGCTCAAATCTCGTTTACTCGCGATTCGCTACTGTAGCGTCTTGGGGTTGGTCACTTAACATAAGTGACGTCTCTAGGCCCCCACGGCGCAGGGTATCTTGAGCGCTATCGTTTAAAGAAGTTAGCTCGGAATGATCCAACACAAGCGGTTCAATAACAGCATCTGTTGTATTCATAGCGCGCAATGCGGCAATGGCTTCGTCCGCCGAGCGTTGTGCTTCGGCGGCCAGACGTTCGGCGCTCGCTATTTCCATAGCGCGCGTGCGTGCATTCTGGACCATGACAGTATCGGTTGCACCAGAGTTGAATTCCGCAAACTGCGCCTGTTGTTCAGCCGCCTGTAAAGTCATGAAATGGTTCAGCCGGCGATATTGGCTAAGATGGCTATAAAAATTTGCAGCGTCACGTCGGCATTGATTGAGTACACGCTGAGCCTCGGCAAGGTCTTGAATACGCCCCGGCAGCATACGATCGTGTAGAATACGATGCTCATGATTTGCGACAGCGTTAATGATCTGCGCTTCTTCTGCTGAATCACTACACATCTGATTTACAAACTCTTCTGACGACACCGATGGGTTCGCTAAAACCGATCGGACACTTAACATTCCGACAAATGTCACAAATATAGTAATAGCTAGATATTGAATTTTTTGGTTTGTAGTACTTCTTAAATACATATTCTTTTTCATATATAAACTCCTAAAAATGTTGGCCTCAGTATAGACAGTCTGATCACGCTGCATTTACTAAGTTGATCGACAGACAAAGCAATCTACATGCCAACGCGGCCAGGTTTTGAGCAAATGTCGAGCAACATAACATGTGTCGCAACCCCTACAGCGCTAAAAGCCAGACGTTTTAAGTTAATTTATTTATAAATATTAATAATTTACAGACTATGGCTATGTAGAAATATTCAACAGTGCGGCGGCACAACCAGTGCACTATTTAGACTTAAGAAAGTTGGGGAATGGATTATGAGTGGTGTCAATACGACTAGGAGCACAATGACTCTATTACGAGGAATTCAACTAACTGGTGTCATTTGTGCTGCAATTTCATTAGTGCTTACACTGTATTTTGTGGCTGTAGTCTATAACAAGACACCCAAAACAGACGCAAACCACACTAGCTACAATATTATGGAGACTAAACAGCAGCTGCAAGCCGCTTCAAAGACTATCTTTACGTTTGATCAGAATCATAAAAACTATTTATCCGGCGCAAAACTTAGAGCACTCTCGCTGAGTCTGGCCTTCTACAACTACCAGGGTGCTAAAAAAATAATCGAAGAATTAAATAGCCAAATTAAGTTCTATCACACACGTACAGCCCAGTTTTAATCAGCACTTTTCTTGTGCAAGTGTATATATAGCTTCTTGTATATTTTTTAGTTGCGGCACCGATGCTTGTTCTAACGCGTCAGCGAGGCCGATGCCTGGCACATGTTTACCTGCTAATAGTTTTGGCGCGGCATGCAATTCATAAAACAGTTCTTCGACAGTGCGGCGGAACAAGTGTTCACCAAAATTAGTAACTTCTGTGTCTTCATTTACAAAAAGTACTTTCTTAGTACGACGAATACTCTCTGAAATTAAATCCCAATCATACGGCCACAGACTACGTAGATCGATAACCTCAGCACTAATGCCTTCAGCGTGCAACGCCTTTGCGGCCTCTACACAAAGTGGCAAGGTGCGTCCGTAACTAACTACCGTGAGATCGCGCCCAGGTAGTGTTATGGCCCCTTTGCCAATCTCCACTTCGTACTCTTGCATTTCAGGCCAACGAGGGCGCCACTTAGAACGATCACCCAGGGGGGCATCGATCATTTCTTTCAGTTGTTTTTCGTCAGAGGGTTCGCCTGGTAATAGTTGTTCTCCCCGCACGCGCAGCAATGCTTTAGGCTTCATGTACATCACAGGCGATTTTTGCTTCAATGCAGCAATCATCAAACCATAGGCGTCGAGTGGGTTCGACGGCATGACAATTTTCCAGCCAGGAATATGCGTCATCATCGCATCAAACGAATGCGAGTGGTAAACAGAGCCGCGAATGCCACTTCCAACAGGCGTCATCACAACCAGCGACATCGGCCAATCACCGTTGGTGCACCACGTTGTGTTACCAGCGATTTTTAACAAATCGATCGTGTTAAATACGTAATCACAAAACTGAATCTCAGCGACAGGTTTTGCACCCCCCATGGCAAGCCCCATGGCGAAGCCGATGATGCCGCGTTCATCTAATGGAGAATTCCACGCCGTTTTAAGACCCTGAGTTCCTGTAAATACGCCACCAAGAGGCGGACCTACGTCTTCACCAAAAATATCGGTGACGCCCAAATGTTTTTCACCGTAATGTAGTGCCAGTCGAATCGCCTGAATCATTGTTGCCATTTTATTTTACTCCACTACCGGTTTGGAAATGCCTGTGGGCCTTCGCCATAAAACACATGTTCAAAAATAGAATCCCCAGAGGGCTGGGGCTCTTCGCGCACTTTGCGATACAGCGCTAACATTTCTTCGTTGTAGCGCTCCCACAATGTCGCAATATTTTTTTCTGTTAATACGCCCAGTTTTAATAATTTCTTTTCGAATAATTTTATTGGATCGGCTTCTTGTGTATTTAAGTTGGCGCCACTAGCCGAAGAGTGGCCGTACAAGCGCGAAACAAAGGCTTCTAACAAAAGTGGTTTACGCTCTTTACGCACGTAAGCGATACACTCTTCAAGCCCAAGATAAATCTCTTCAACATCATTACCATCTAAGACGCGGGTCTTTATGTTGAAAGCCTTACCACGATCGGCAATATAGGTTTCGCCATGCTGCGATTCGGCGGGTGTTGAAATACCCCACTTATTGTTGGTAACGACCAATAAAATCGGCAAGGGCTCAACGGGGCGCGAACTCCAAATTAGACTAGATGCAAAGTCTCCCTCGGCCGTACCAGCATCACCACCAGTCACCACAGTAATCGCACTCTTTGATGCGCGTTTATTGGCAAGTGCTGTACCCGGAGCCATCACATACTGCACTTCAATGGGTGAGGTAATCGGGCACACGTTCCACTTATAAATACTCGCATGCCCACAAAAATTTCGACCTCCACTATACGGGTCGGTCGCCGTGTTTTTCATCTGACGAAGGGCGTCAATCGGCTCAGCCCCCATCGCAACCAACACACCCAAACTGCGATAGTGCCCATGAAAATAATCAAACTTTGGGCCCTGGCCTTTATGCAACTGCAAACCTAACGAGACATTAAAGGCCTCTTCACCGGGGCCACCAATCCAAAAAAATCCGTCATTCTGTTTGTACATCTTTATAAGACGCTCTTCGAGCACCCGCGTCTTCACCATTAGGTCATAGATTTCGAGCGCACGTTTTTCAGAGATACGCAGCTTAGATTTACGAGTTTTTGGTTTTGGCATGCTTGTGACTTTACTGAGATCACATTGGTAAGTCACTTGGGTTTTTTTGACGATGTCTAACGCTGCCGCGGTAAATTCGCTTATCGCATCATCCGCTCAATCGTGCCGTGCAACTGAACACCTGTGTAGATTGCCGCGGCTGGTAACCCCAACTCGGTGCGTTGCGGATTGTGATCAAACCCTCCGTAAAAACGTACATAGAGTGGTTGCCCCACCGAAGCACGAGGTGGAATACGCACGGATATAAAACCAACTAACGCTTCTTCGAAGCCCGTCATCGGGGCATAACTATCTAAATCAAAGCGCACACGGGCTTGAATACCGAACATCATATAGTGTCGGAACAGCGTCGTGACAGCCTGAAAATCGGCCTGGGCTGCGGCGTATACGGATTCTTGATTGTTTTCGTAACTACGAAAACCCGCATCAAAACTAGGTTGAACAAAGACGCGACCATCTCGGGTGATACGAAAGGGAAGACGAAAGTGGATGACTTGCCCCCCGAAAGCAACACCGCGGTCACGATTTCTTTCTAGTCGAATAAAGTCAGCACGCATGCCACGTGCTAAATGCACCTGAACGGCAGTTGATTCGAGTCGCCTGGTGCCGCTCATAATGCCGAAAGATCCTTGTGACACAAAAAAGTCATAACGCGCACGATAGTCGCTTAATCGCAGAGGGGTTAAGCCTAATTGCAAACGCAGATCGCTTGTCCATTCGGGAATACCGGGCAACGGTGCCGCGCTTCCAATAGGGTTCACCAACTGTAAACCGACATGAAAGGCACCGACATCGCGTACTGCGAGACTTAACTCCTGAGCCTCGGCAGAATTTTGACCTAGGTATAATATGTTAAAAATTATATATATAAAAAACAAACACACACGCATCATAGTGTGCGGACATTAACAAAAAATAAGGGCTGATTTTTTCGCCGAGCAATCTTTTCATGATCTAAAAAACCGGCTGGCATAATCAAAGCGTGTTTAGCTGCCACTGCACATTCACCGGTGATACTGCAGCCATCCATGTGCAAGTTAAACGGCCCAGCTGAATTACTCGAAGCGGCAGGCCCCTTCGCGACCAGTTTCGCCAGCGGCAAACGCACGACCTGAAAATCACGTGGCAAGGTTAACCACGACCGAAGATCAGCCTGATCTAAAGCATACGTGCCCACGCGAAACAATAGCCCCGCTAAAGGCGAGACCTTATCGTCTACTTGATGGGCCACCACTTCTTTAGCCACCACACCCGCAAGACGCTTTGCTAAGACCCCCGCAAATTTATCGTCTAAATTTTTTATGGCCGTCGCTTCAATATTAAATAACAAGGTCGATTGCCCCGAGACTAAAACGTCTTCCGTGTTTTCCGTCGACGTTAGCCGCACCCGAAACTCATGAAATCGATTGGGGCGCGGCACATACTGCGGAATCGCCTGCCACTGAGGATGCGTCTGCTTGACGGGCGAATAACCATTTTCAATTAAGACAGCCACTTCTGGCTGGCCGAGACTAAGCTCAATGCTCTTTCGTTCAGCAGAATTTAACCGAAACGTCTCAGCCCATCTTTGTTTGTCCTCACTAATACGATTGGCATGGGCCATACGGTAGAGATCAAACTTTAAACTCTCGACTTCAGGCATCAATCGATACACTTGCTGGTAGTCGATATACGCGTGGTCATACTCACGATTTAATTCATATATTAAACCTGATATATACCAAGCCATCGGATTTAATTGGTAGGGTCGCTTACCCTCTGAAATCATGCGCTGCAACTTGTGATTAACGCGACGGCATTCGACTAATGCATCTTCCAGGCGGCCCAATAACAAATAATTCAACGCTAGATACTGCGATATCAGCGCGTTCTCAAAATCTTCGCCTTTATAATCGACTATGCGCTCACTAGAAAATAAGGTTACGGCTTCTAAAGACAACGACGTGTAGTCTTTGATTTCGGCTAACTTATCAGCCAAATGAAAGTCTTTATTACTTTCTTCATACTGCCCCGCGTGGTGCAAGGCTGTGGCACGATCTAACAGATATAGGAGTTGGTCGGTGCCTTCTCTGTGCGCATCAACTTCTAAAAGCTGGGCCGCTTCGGAATAGCGGCCCGAATAGAATTCGTCACGAGCACGTCGAGTTTGATCGACGTAGTCGGCACAACCTGTCGCGGTAAGCAGAAAAATAACGAAGAAAAGGCCTTGAATTCGACTCATCACTCACAATAGCTACAGGCCAATCGTGCGTTTTTTGTATTTTTTTCGAACTTGCTTTTCTTCGACGCAATCGATTGTTGTGGTCTCTAAGTTCGTCAGGTTCATCGTCAGTTTGTAGTAAATAAACTTGTCGTTGCCCATTTCTTGAATATTCGTCGCTAGGGCCCCCGAAAGAATATAATCAGCCCCAATTTGTTTCCCTTTTGCTTTGGCGGTGTGACCGGCTACGGCACCACTTTGGTGATAATCGTATTCTTCATCGACGGTCGCACGTTCTTGTTTATTAATAAAACGTACACGACCTGTTTTAATGAGCGCTGTACGAATCATGTCAGTCATAGAAACCGTATCAATGTGCTCTTGAGTACGATTCTGCACTTTTTCAACAATCACAACCGGTGGTTTTTCAGCTTTTGCAATGTAAGCACACGAAGCCATGGCTTTGATTACGGTATCGGCCATTTGCTGCATATCAGATTCATTAAATTTATCGTCCAGGAGCTCAACACGAGTGGGATCATCATACTCCCCCTTAGTAAAGGCCTTAGGTCCACCACAACCAGACATGACCTGCACGACACACAACAGCAATAAGCCCGCAATAGGCCGAGAAGCCGATAGTTTCTTTCTGTAACTCTGCATGCGATTCCTCTTTTATATATCAAAAATAATATATATTAATTTTTTCTATAAATTTAGATAACAAATAACGACGCAGTTATTCACCTGATCGTTTTCTTCTTCTATTTTGATCGAATTCACCTGGATGACAATATATATTCAATTTCTAACGCTCTGCCCTGAATAAAAATCGCTCATAATATTTTACACTTTATCGCGCACACGAGATGCTCTTGCCAATATGGTTTCGACAACACCACTAGATCAATGGGCCGAACGTTACCTCGATAACCGCTCTCTTAACGCTGAGAACAAAAAACCACTCGCGAGAGTACTTTTTTTCTCAGGCAAAGGGGGCGTAGGCCGCACTACACTGGCTACAAAGATGGCTCAACAATTAGCCCAACAGGGAAGACGGACGTTACTCGTACACGTACTAACCCATGAACAGCTGCGCGGCGAACCGCAGGCAATTGAAAAGAAACGCCCGAATTTATGGGCCATACGACTGCGATCACAAGAATGTTTTGAAGAGTACATTGCACTCAAATTAAAACTAAAGGCCTTATATAGCGTGTTTCTAGGTAGCCGCTTTACGCGTTACATTGAACGCGCAGCGCCAGGCGTACGTGAAATGGTGCTACTCGGCAAACTTTGGTACGAACGTAGTTTCTATGACCATGTCGTGGTTGATCTACCGAGCACCGGGTACAGCGTGACCATGTTTCGTACGATGTTCAACTTTCGACAGTTGTTTCCCGGGGGGCCCATCGCAAAAGATGCGGCAGAGATGATAGAAAGTTTTTCCAATCCTCACGAAGCCAAGTTTTTTATTGTCTCACTACCAGAAGAAATGCCAGAGCAAGAGAGCCTAGAACTGGGAGACATTATGGCAGCGCTATTTCCAGAAAATTCATGCGAATTAGTTTTTAATCGCTGTTTACCGCCTCTCAGCGATGGTGCTTGGCAAAGCAAATACCCTAAACTCTTTCAATATTTTTTTCATCGTTATGCCGCCCAACAACGTGTGTTAGCCGAGTGCCTGAAACGACCAACACCAAACTTGATCATTAGCCCCCTCCATATTGATGAACTAGAAGCAGGAGTTTCAGTCATATGAAGATGGAGTCGTTTGATAATTCGATATTCGACAAATATAAAATTTTTGTAATATGCGGCTCTGGTGGCGTGGGCAAAACTACGACCTCTGCCGCGCTCGCTATCAAAGCAGCCATTTACGGTAAAAAGGCCATCGTCATTACTATTGACCCCGCTAAACGTTTAGCTACTTCTCTCGGGCTCGATACGATTTCTAATACTCCGTTAGATCTTACAAAATCGCTCAATCTAGAAACCTCACACCTGGGTCAATTTTTTGCGGTGACTCCTGACACTGCCAAAACATTTGAGCAGTTTGTGCGTTCCGTTGGTAGCGGTAAAAGCGACTCTGTCGAACGCATTCTAAAAACCTCGATTTATAAAATCTTTACGCAAGATTTTTCAGGCTCTCATGAATACATGGCTATGGAAAAACTGCACTCGCTTGCGCGAGACGGCCATTATGACTGCATTATTTTAGACACACCTCCGTCCGTAAATACAAAATCATTTTTGGAAGCCCCGAACAACTTGTCGCAGTTTTTTGATGACTCGAACGTCAAGTGGCTGATTGAACCGCTCCTAAATAAATCATCAAAACTGCTTTCTAGTGGCGTACAAAAATTAGTCGAAATTTTAGAAAAATTAACGGGCAAGGGGTTTATCGGGGATTTATTAGAGTTTTCATCGAGTATGTTTGAACTCAAAACACAGTTCAAAAAAAATCTCGACCTAGTTGAAACACTATTACACGACAAACAAACGGCCTTTTACATGGTTAGCACCCCAGAGCGATTTTCAATTGAAGAGACCATGACGTTTGTCGATCTTTTAAAAGATCGAAAATTTCGATTTGAAGGATTTATCTTTAACAAGCTGCTGTCATTGTATCTAGGTGACGAAGCCCAGACACTAAAAACTCAAAACCTAAAAGAAGTCTCGTTTGAAATGGGCCTGGCGCAGAAAAAGCTCCTAACCGAAGAACACACCTACGAGGTCGTGAAAGACTACCACAACACATTTATCGGCATCGCTGAACAAACTGAAGACGTGCACTCTATCGATGCACTTAAGAAGCTGACGATGGACTTTAGACATATTCTGTTATCGTTATGTATTTTCTTTACGTTGGGTGCTCAGGCGGCACCGCAAAAAACCATAACGACTTCGGATAGTAACGAAACAACCTTCAATAACTTAACAGCCTCGTCTGATAGCGTTCGTTTTGATTTTCCATTTTTATTCTCAGAGTTATCGTTTAGCCCAAAACCACTTATCCAAGATGGCCAGCATGAACTACAAGTATTTCTTAAAGAGGCTTCTGACCTAAAAGAGCGAGTCAACCAATTTGCGCAACAAACATTGAGTGCGGCCAGCACGATCTCAAATCATAACGATCTGTTAGAAGCACTATCTCAGTTTGAAACCAAATATCAGACCCCAGGATTTGAATTAAAATTTCCACAAGAACATCAAGCATTAGCACGCCTGATTTATGCTTACACGACTATTCAGAAAGCCCAGATTTACATACAAAAAAAGAAATATACAGAAGCTAATCTTTTATTAAGAAAAGCGCTTGAAAATGCGCATTGGTTAAAATTGAGCCAAACAAAGACCCATCAATTTAGCGCCAACACCCTAACTGCTTGGAGTCACTTTTTATATCTTCAAAGCCTGGCATTTCTTGGCCGCCATAACGAAGTTGTCGCCCATGAAAAAACGCTCAGCAGGTACAAGAACCTACTCAGCATCGAGCACTACGAATACGCACAGTACCTGACAGCACTTTCACTTCGTGAGTTAAACGAGATCAAACAAGCACATAGGCGTCTAAATACCGCTATGACTACTCTACGCAATGCCCATTCTACTCAAGCACTGATTATTCTGGGACACATCTATCGAGAGGAGAGTATTTATAAAATTCGTTTATGTGAAAAACAAAACCCCTTGCTAGAAGAAGTAGATGAGTATGTTTTTCTGAAATTCTTGCACCACTACACAAAATGCATCACACCAACCGTCTTACTATTATGTGAACAATCGCCATTGATTGCTCGAGCCAATAACACGGACAAAATAAATAAGTTACCGTCGGCGGGAGACCTAATTGAAGTGGCACAATCGTACCCGGGGCAACAGATAAAACATTCTCTCCGCGCACCCTCGGGCGACAAAAAACGCGCCAAAATGTCGGCCAAACAGAAACAATTTTTTGAATCAGAGCTAGGCAGCCTGATTGAAACCAAAGTAAAAGATCTAAAAGATACTCTTGCCGCACAGTGTGCGCTGCAAAAGAAATAGTAATTTTGGATTTTGATTTTATGAAAACCTCGATTGATCGCAGTTTTGATGATGTTTTTTTGTGTGTGCGTTCGCGCTTAAAAGATTACTTATTAAAGGAATACTGCCGATGTCCCGACACCAATAATATCGACACTAGTAGATTTTTAGATTTTTTTTCTCTCTACTTAGACTCCCACACCCCTACCAAGTCGCACACCTTATATAGCTCTTTTGATATTCGTGACGCGGGTTTTAAGATTGCACCGGTAGATGCTAATATCTACCCCGCCGGTTTTAATAACATCTGTCCGATTGATATTGAGAATAGCAGCCCAATCGTTGAGAGCTACTTTTCGTCGATCGGCTTCAAGCCGAAGCGGCTCCTGATCTTTCCAGAGGCTCATACCAAGAACCATTTTTACATCGACAATTTACTGGCTTTAAAATCGCTTTTTGAAAAAATTAATATAGAAACACGTATTGGTTGGGTCGGGCATGACCAGGTTTTAACCAATACCTCCGGCGTACAGGTTACCGCCCAAGCCATTCAACGCGATTCAGACCATGGCACTATCAGTTTGAATGACGGTTTTATGCCTGAGTTTGTCGTTTTAAATAACGACTGTTCGGCCGGCTTGCCCGATATTTTGTTAAATCTTACAATTCCGGTAGAACCATCACCGTTGTTAGGCTGGCACTCTCGTAGAAAACATAGTTTTTTTAATATATATAATAGTTTGGCAGAAACCCTGGCCACAGAGTGCCAAATAGACCCTTGGCATCTACAGGTCGATACCGCCCATGTTAGCGACATCAATTTCGAATCTCAAAAAAGCTTAGATGACATGGCCGACGCTGCAGCAAAAATTTTAGCCCGTACTCAAACCAAATACAAAGAACACAGTGTAACGGCTCAACCAAAAGTCTTTGTGAAAAGTGCGTCTGGTACGTATGGCATGGGTATCTTAGTCATTAACGATCCGAATGATTTACGCACTCTCAATCGCCGTGAAAAAAACAAAATGAGCGTAGGTAAAAATGCGCTAGAAGTACACGACGTCATTGTGCAAGAGGGTATTCCTACCCGCATGGGCGTTGATGGGGCTTCTGCAGAGCCTGTTGTCTATATGATTGGCAGTCGACTATTCGGTGGATTTCTTCGACTTAATGCCAGTCGTGACAATTTAGATAATCTCAACTCTAAGGGCATGGTGTTTGAGAAACTTTGTATGTCCGATTTGCGATTTGGTGCCGAGCGCGATGTAGAATTGGAATTAGTTTACGGAGCTATCGCCAAACTTTCTCAACGGGCGTTAACTCGAGAAATTGATATTGCTCTGCGTCGATAAAACAGAATTTTTTAAGTAGTGATCGTTATGGTATTTGTTGGGCATGCAATCAACAAATCATCTGAGCCCAGAATTATCTCAATTTAAAAACACCCATGACTCTGTCCTTGGTCTCATAGGCCACACACCACTTGTACGTCTCAATAAAGTCGCTGCCGGTGTGGCATCAGAAATCTATGCCAAGGTAGAATTTACCAATCCTGGTGGATCGGTAAAAGACCGTATTGGTTTAGCCATGATCGAAGACGCCGAAAAGCGCGGTGTTTTAAAACCAGGTGGCACCATCGTTGAATGCACGAGTGGCAACACCGGTATGGGTTTAGCGATTGCAGCTGCTATAAAAGGCTACCGTTGTGTTTTTGTTCTACCAGATAAGATGTCGACGGAGAAAATCAGAAATCTTCGCGCGTTTGGGGCTCGTGTCGTAGTAACGCCGACCAATGTGGAGCCCGATGATCCGCGTTCCTATTACTCTGTGGCGCGACAAATCGCCAAAGAAACGCCCAATGCCGTCCACCTAAATCAGTATGACAATTTGTCGAACCGCGAGGCGCATTTCGCCACAACAGGTCCTGAGCTTTTTGAACAAACCAACGGCGGCCAATTTGACGCTTTTGTTGCCGGAATGGGTACGGGCGGAACGATTAGCGGCATTGCGCAGTTCTTAAAAAAGAAGAAATCGTCCATACAGATTGTGGGCGTAGACCCGATTGGGTCGATCTTATTTGACCACTTCAAAACAGGGTCGAAGGCTGTAGCCGCTCCGTATAAAATAGAGGGCATTGGCGAAGACTTTATACCAAAGAACTACGATTTTTCGGTAATCGACGACATGGTGCAAGTGAACGACAAAGAAAGTTTTGTCATGACGCGTCGGTTATTACATGAAGAAGGTCTTTTTGTAGGTGTCTCTTGTGGTGCTGCTGTTTGTGGTGCAATCAAATACGCCCAAACATTAAAGACACCGAAACGCATCATTGTGCTGTTACCCGATAGCGGCAATCGCTACCTATCAAAAGTATTTGATGACGACTGGATGCGTGAAAATGGCTTCTTAGATTCGGGTTGGGGCACAGTGGCTGATTTACTATTAGGGGTCAAGTCACATAGCGGTCCAATTATATATACAAAACCTGATAGTTCGATTGAAGAAGTTATTAACCTCATGAAAGACAAAGGCTTTAGCCAAATTCCAGTCATTGAGAACAATCAAGTAGTGGGTTTAGTAAACGAAACACATCTACTCAGTGCTTTATTTTCAGGGCGTCTAAAGTCTAATGACCGCGTCATTGCCGTAGCAGAAAGTAATTTCGCCGTGTTGTCACCAAGCGATCCTGTCGAACGTGTGAGCCAAGCCATTACGGCTGGCCAAACACCGATTGTACAAAACCAACACAACGGCCTGACCATCATTACTAAAATTGACTTAATTACCTATCTAGGCAATCGCACTAAACATTAAGAAATAACTATATGAAATCAGATACCGAGAATTTGAAGTTCGACACTAAAGCCATCCACGCAGGCCAAAGCCCAGACCCGTCGACCGGGGCCGTGATGACGCCCGTCTACTTAACATCTACGTATGCCCAGCAGTCACCCGGTGTGCATTTGGGGTATGAGTATTCACGCACACAAAATCCTACGCGTAAGGCTCTCGAAGATTGTATCGCGGCACTAGAATCTGGAACGTATGGACTTGCCTTTTCCTCTGGCTGCGCGGCCTTGACCACTCTTTTGCTAACACTCAATGCGGGCGATCACGTATTGTGTTCTGATGATTTGTACGGCGGCACGTTCCGTTTGTTTGATAAAGTATTTAAACGCTTTCAATTGAAGTTTACGTACGTCGACTTGAGCGATCTAACTGCGGTTCGGGCTGCATTGGCTCAACACAAAACAAAATTAATTTGGGCCGAGACACCGACAAATCCGATGTTAAAAATCTGTGACATCAAAGCACTGGCCGGTTTAGCAAAACAACATGGCGCCCTACTAGGTGTCGATAATACGTTTATGAGTCCGTATTTTCAGCGGCCATTAGAGTTGGGGGCCGATGTCGTCATGCACTCCGGCACCAAATACTTAAACGGACACTCTGACGTGGTGTGTGGTGTGTTGGTTACAAACCATGATGCGCTAGCGAAGGAACTGTACTTTCACCAGAATGCGGCCGGTGCTGTATTGGGCCCTCACGACGCGTTTTTAGTTTTAAGAGGATTAAAGACCCTGCACCTACGCATGGAACGACACGCCAGTAACGCGGCAAAAATTGCCGTTTTTTTACAAGAACATCAAAAAGTGAAATCCGTCTTGTACCCCGGCTTAAAAAACCACCCACAACATGCCATCGCAACTGCACAAACATTGGGCCATAGTGGAATGATTACGTTCTTCTTAGATTCTGACTTAGCCGGTTGTCGGCGTTTTCTCGAAGCACTACGTGTCTTTACGTTGGCAGAGAGTTTAGGTGGTGTGGAATCGTTGGTCGATCATCCGGCGATTATGACCCACGCGTCGATTCCGTTAGCAACGAGGCAGCAGTTGGGCATTGAAGATAATTTAGTGCGCTTATCGGTAGGTGTTGAAGACTGTGATGACTTGTTAAGTGATTTAACGCAGGCGTTGAAGGCGGTCTGATAATTTAAGTTGTTTAGGTTTGGGGGCGGAAAGAACCACTATACAGTGTTCAATACGCATCTTAGGTGAATTAAGTTCACCCGCCCCTCACACAACTAAGAAGAATTACTTATTTCTTCTTGCGCTTAGCAGTAGTTTTGCGCTTAGTTTTACGAGCGGTTTTTTTCTTTGCAGCTTTTTTACGTTTCATGTTTATGCCCTCCTTTCTCGTTATTTAAAGTGTAAGTCGAATTGGTTATTTTGCAAGCCTCAGAATTTTCTCATCAACATGCACACACATGATCGAACAATCTTGTGTCGGCATCTCTAATTCGTGATCAAATTTCTTTCTGGCAGCAAAACAAAATTCATTTATAAGATCTAAAACGTCAGAATCAGCACAACCCGAAATCACTGTCTGTAGCCGATCTTCAGACTCAAATGATTTCTTAAAACCATCTGAAAACAACAAAAGTCTATCGCCCGCACGAAGTGAAAACGACTCTTCTTTGATGGAATTCTTCCCTTCTTTTGTCATCGGATCTAAGTCTTTCGACCTCTTCAGGTAGGAAAAATCTTTCGAGTAGTGATACAAATCTAACGAACCAATTGATGCAAATTTTAGATCAAGCGTTTTTCTATTCAGAATTATATATATTAATGACAACGATTCATTCTCTTTAATGACACTTTGTAGTTCCGTACTGATCTTCTTTAGCGTCGCCTTCGGAGAAAAATCATTCTGCGACTGCGTTACTCTTAAGGTCATTCTCAAAAGAACCGCTAGAAACGATGATGATAGCCCGTAGCCCGTTGCATGACTCATCAAGATACCAACGTGCGTTTTATCGTCGAACTCAAAAAAATCCAGATAATCGCCGCCGGGTTTTAATCCAGAAAAATAGCGGTGCATGACATCTAAACCCGATACCGACTCGAATTTTTTCGGAATTAAAGACTCTTGAATACTACGCGTAAGATTTAGATCTTGCTGATACTGTTCAAGAATTTCTTTAACATCCCCAGTTAGATCACCAATCTCTTGGTGCTGAGTCGTCTGCGATTTCCAAAAACGCCACACACGAGCAAGGTCTAGTTTTCGTAGGGGTAAATATAATAAATCACTAATATTGTTTTTTATTGCAGACTTTAAAACGATCTGTTCTTGATCGGCTCGTAACTTCAGGTCTTCTGATAACAGAAACGTTACGGTAGCGGCGCTATTCTGCAGGTGTTCTAGTTCGGCGTCGTTGATCAACACGGTCGTCAAATCGATTAGTACCAGTTTATTCGGCTCGTTGTGTTTGCCAGTATTTTCTAGTTTGCTTTCGACGGCGATGTCATTAGCGATACTTGCCGGAAAGTAACCTTCCCGCGCGCCATCTAAAAACCCATCACGCAATTCATCTACTACTTGTGTCGATCGACTGATGATTAAGATCATTTAAATAAGTTCCAAGTGTACTGAATACTAAATCGCGTATCTTGCTGCGATGTAGATGTATTACTTGTTTCGTCGGTATACACGGCAAAATCTAAAGTACCGTTTCTACCATTTAATCCAAGACCGGCGGAAAAATGCCCTGCGGAGTAACCACCGCGTAGATGCAAAAAACGTTTAATACTAATTTCACCACCAAAGTTAAACTTACGTGTCGTAACAGCACCCAATCGCTGAGTGGCATCACGCAGATCGGCCGTCCATCGGGTTTCGATATTTTTTCCGAAATAGACGGTGGCGCTTGCACCAAGGTCTACAGTGCCTCCGCGATTATCAGCCAATTCACCAGAACCAAAGGCGGATACTAAACCTTTTTTAAATAACGTAGAGCCGGCATCGCGAAATACTGCAGAAAAGCTTGGTAAAAACTTAATGGGTAGGGTTAACGTCGCGCCAATATTTTTAGACAATCCGGTACCAGTCTGTACGGAAGATTTATAGTCTGTGGCCCCCGACGAAAACGTTTTGTCCATTTCACCAACATTCAATAGATGAACAGACGCACCAATTCGAATCACACCATCTAACAAACGAAACGCTAATGCCGCTGTCGGCGCAAATCGATTCCGCACCCGCACGCGCGTCGACTGATCACTCGCATTGGTATAAGCCGACTGATTGACCTCATAGAGCATGCCTAATGAAAAACTACGTATAGTAAAATTAGGATATAATGAGAAGCGCCCGCCGTTCCAGCGACTTGCGCTCTTTTTTGAGGCGCCGGCAAGCGATTCTACTGACGTAAAATTAAAATCACGAAACCGCGACATGTTTCCAAACAACATCTCCGACGTATCTAATTGAAAGTTGAGGGCCTGAATCTGCATTTTATTTTCTTTAGCCGCCAGATTGCCTGGATTATAAAATACAGAATATGCACCACGCTCGGTATTAATACCGGTAGACCCCATCGCTAAACCACGGGTACTTGAAGAAATTTCTGTACGATAACGAATATCCCCAGCCCAAGCACTAACGATCGACGCCGTCATGCTCACGAAAGCATATATACAGAAAATTATATTTTTGAAGATAACTCCGTCTACCCTCACGTAGTACGTGTCGGACGGACACAGGAATACTTAAAAAGAGTAGTCGTTTTAACCAATTAAACTGGGCAAAATGGACTTCTATTTGTGTGGGTACAAATTACCGCGGGCGCCTTGCTTGTATGTCTCTCAAGAAGAGGACAACTTCTCTAAAAAAATCACCATCTAATTGGTTCAATAACTCTTGAGCACGATCTCTTGTATCGCTCATCAGAGATTGAAAGGCTTCTACCTCGTTTGTAGCAGGTGACGACGCTCGCTGATAATAGCGATTTAAGTCTTGTGAGCGCACACCTACGATGGGGTAATCAAAACGATCTCGAGGATTCGCTATGGGAATAAACTGCCGATCCCAAACTTGCGCACCTACGGTACCCGGCTCGACGGGCGCCAGCGTTGCAGCTGTTTCAGAACGTTGGCTGTCCGCGATCACGCGGACGAGACTGGTGTTAATACGCTCTAATAGCGCTTTCGCAACCCGCGCTCGGGCAATCACCTCAGTGAACAATCGATACTCGGCATCGACTACGTCTTGCACCGTCCAGTTGGGATTACGAAACGGCAATTCATTATTGAGCTGGTGCAGGGCCTCTTCCGCTTCGTAAAAAAGGGCGACCCCTTCTTCTAAAGCCATACTCTCGCGGTACTCTTCACGATTGTCTCTTAAAATTTGCGACACCCTATCAAACGTTCTTTGGTGCGCTGCTGCGTTCAAGCGCGTGTTGAGCTGCGACCAGTCGTTAGCATCATTTTCACGCAAAAACCGCACGGTTTGACTCGGTTCGGGGTTGGTAAACACAATAGATCCTGGCAACAGCCTAGCGCGCCTAGTGGCATTAATTGTTGTTGCATGAATCCCTTCATGGCCTAACGTACCATCGCCGTGTCGTGTAGCGCGATGCCCAACCAAATAATCAACCGACAAACGCAGAACCGAGGTTTCTGGCAAAAAGGCTGAGGTCGTGCGATCGTTATCAACACCCACTGCCGAATCTAAAACAATATCCGTATTCACACGTTGGCCTAGTTGTTCAATAGCCAGTCCGTGCCGAACCGCAGCGCGATCTAATCCACGCAAAGGCAGACGCAACTGGTAGTGTGGTAGATTACGACCGTCATCGCGCGCTAATACAAGAGTCGCCTCCGGCACGTCTAAACCTAATCGTCGTGCCTTAGAAATTACTAAATCGACGATGGCACGATGGGCTCGTTCAATCTCGTTCAAAGCTCTCTGAGCGGTTCGACTGCGGGGATTGTAACTCAGCTCAAGATCACTTGCGGCACGTCGCAGAACGAGCAAGCGTTCATCGAAATCGTATTCTTCTAATTGCAGACGTTCTAAATAATTAAAAATCTGCGCGTTATCACGCGATCGCAAGGGCGGTACGCTGCTATCTCTTCGAAAATAGCGCTCACCACGATTGGCATTGAGCTCTAGCCAGGTTAAAAAATCGCTTCTTCTTTGAACACCTCTGATCGTTTGATTGACGTAGTTCAAAAAGGCCGTCAACGCTTGTGGATTAGCAAAATACCTCTGTAAAAATGGGTAGCGCCAGTAACGCGTCATAAGCCGCGCTCGAGCCGAACCGGCTTCTGGGTTGAGATTACCAATACTTAGCAATGCTTCAATGCAACGATAGCGTGGCACAGCGGTGCCCGCACGCAAAATAGCGTGTGCGGTATTGCTGAATATACATATTAAAAATAGAATATATAAATACATAGAATCAAACGCCTAGTCTCGCACTAATACATCGGTTTAAAGTGGCGAAATCCGTAGATAGGTCGATTTGTTACAATAGGCGATACGATCAACGCTACAACTTCTCAATCTCCTGAAAATGCTTGGGATCTAACTCGGCTTTTTTACAAACCGATAGAAAGTCTTGTTTCAAGAACTGAAACAAGTACTCGGCAGAAATAGCTTGGTCTACTTTGAGTAAGTTGAAGCTGGTTCGGGCTGCTAGAGATGCTAGAACGTCTTTTTCTAAAGTAGCCGCCAGCGCTTTTTGTTCTGCAATTTCGGCTGAGATCTTCTTCTGATACTCTGCGGAATTGATTTTTGCTAAAAGAGTAAGCCCCTGTTTTCTAGAGCGCAGCGTACGCACCGCGCCTTCGACTTTCTCTAACTCACCGGCAACGTTTTTTGCGGAATCTTGTGCCATAAATTATAGGCCCTCAAACTTTGCACTAAGCTCAACAAACTTAGCGATGATCTGACTTTGCCCACTCCAAAAGTGGCTTACCGTATCGACTCTCGTAGTTGCCGTGCCCAACCATTGTTGAAGTTGTTGTAAATACAATACATAGGCTTTCTGTGTCGCCAATTCACGCTCTAACTTAAGCAAGGCAGCTGCGTCATTGGCATGTTTTTCTAACGCAGCCACTTCACCTTCTAACTTCGCGAGCTCAGCTTTTAGTTCGGCGGTATTGGCCTTGGCTTTTTCAATCGCAGAGCCCTCGAGATGACTACTTAACGACTCAATCGCGGCTTCTTTCGTAGAATACGATTTTAATTTGAGTTTCGGATTTTTGGCCATCAAACCACGCATGGCCGCTAACATAATATCGGGTTTGCCGACGGCGACCACTTCGCCGTTGAGTTCTTGGGCTAATTGCTGAAACGCAGCAATCTCTTGCAAAATCAAAATATCAATCGACGCCGCATGCACCAAGTTGATGACGATCTTATTTTTGCCCTGTTTTAGAAGGTTAACGATACCTGTCTTTAAAATCATCACTTCGCGTTTTGATACGGCTTCGGACACATCTAAAATACTGACGCGTCCTTCTTGAGACATTTTTAGTTTCATAAACTCTGTAACTCAGCATCTAATTTTGCTAAGCGGCCACGATAATATAGTATTCTCATTATATCTCGGCGCGAGATAATTCCAACTAAACGCCCTTTTGCAGAAAGAACCGGTACGCGCCTAATGCGCCGTTCAATAAACAATTTCATGATTTCACTTAGCGGCGTTTCTTCGGCAATCGTTGTCACTTTATGGGTGAACTCGATGGTGCGTTCCAAAGTTAACACACATCGTTGATCGATCTGATCTAACATAAAAGTGTCTATAGATTTTAATATATCTAACTCTGACACGACACCAACGACATGGCCCTTTTTGTCGGTCACTGGCATTCCGGTGATGCCGTGTTTAATAAAGAGCTGAATAGCTTCTTCAACGGTAGTATTTAGATTCACTGCGATTACATTTTTGGTCATGATGTCACGTGCCAGCGTCTGCATAAGAATAGTTTAAGCAAGTTTCGGTTTATGGCACACTAAAATTATTAAGAGAGCCGAACGCAGACTATGACGAACACCATTCAAATTGCCCAACCCAAGCCACACGACCAAGAATATCTTAAAAAATACTATTTACCTTGGCTTGCCCAGTTTAAGTTGGGAAAAACATTCTGTGGGTTTCTAGATACATTAGCAAATCCAGATATGACGGTCGATGACGCGGCGAATACACTGCAACAAAATCCATTCTACGCGCAGTATTTAAAAGAAGAACTACTGCGAGCGGCCGCCAAGACGGAAAACATGGACAATCCAAGCCTTGCCATGACCATCGGCTTTTTAGGTGTCGGGCGCACGAGACAACTGCTTACAGGTATCCACCTCTATCGCGTGACTACTAAAAGTTTTCCCGCTCGAAAGAAGACCGGTGAATTTGACCTGAAGATTGATGAGATTACAAAATACTCGACGCGACTTGCGGAGTTCTTACACCGACCGCACTATCCGGACGCCGACATCACAGCACCTGCTGCTTTAATCTATGACGCATTGTATTATTGGTTAAAAACGAGCGAACCCCAACAAGCCAATGCCAAAGAATTACTACAAGCACTTGATGAGAGTTTCAAATTGGGCTTTAAGATCGGAATCACAGCGGTAGAACTCTCAAAACTATTACCCAATTTTTCGTACAAAAGATCCGTATTTGCAGCGGGTTTGTTGTGGCCGATTCAGGACTGGGCTTGTGGCTTACTGACACAAACACCAACAACGAATAACTACTTAACGCTACTAGAAGAGATCGACGAAAGAAAATACCCTGAGATACTGCGTAAACGTATTATCGAGTCTTATCTAAAAATTAACGATTCAAAACAATTTGGAACCATTGCTTTAAAGGCGTTCTACCAACACTATCAATTTTACCAGCCGATTTTAACGGTTATAAGCGCCGTTTTTCAAAATTATCCGAATCTAAAAAGTAAGACACTCGATCCTGATGCTGAATTTAAAACATTACTCGAATTAGCGGTGCAGATAGGTAAAAACTTTTTTATACCAAAAGATTTAAAAGACCCTGTCTTTGAACGCTGGTTTACGTCCAATAATCGCTACTACAAAATTAACGGGCAGATTTTAATTAAACTGATGCATAAGATATCAAGATATCAAATATAATATATATATTATGCCGCTTGCTTCTTAACGATGTCGACTTCG
>CAZYPH010000001.1:60901-69396 GCA_964649095.1 uncultured Oligoflexia bacterium
GGGTTCGTACCGATGACGCAGTCGTTTGACTCTGGCACCTCGACGGTTTGCTCGTAGAGCGTTTGGTGTGCGCGAATAAAAATCTGAACTAGATCATGATCAAATTGTTTGCCGGAGTAACGCTCTAACTCTTCGTAGGCTGTCTCAATCGGTAATGCGTTACGGTAAGGTCTTGTTGACGTCATCGCATCAAACGTGTCGGCCACCAATATTACGCGTGATGCCAAGGGAATAAACTTTGTTCCCGAGGGATACCCTTTTCCGTCGATACGTTCGTGATGGTGCAGTATACCGATCGCCGCCTGCTTTAACGGCTCAATCAGATTAATCACTTCAAAGCCAAACTTGGGATGCGAGCGAATCTCTTGCCGCTCTTCGGAATTTAGGCGGCTTTCTTTTCGGAGCACGCAGTCTGACACACCAATTTTGCCAATATCATGAAACACGGCAGCCCATTCTACCACCTGCATTTCACTTGGTGACAACTGCGCACCACGAGCAATCAATAATGCATACTGCATCACCCGCATACTATGCCCAAATGTATAGGCATCACGCGCCTCTAAACACTGCAAAAGCGCCCAGATAGATTGTTTTAGAAGGCTGTTATAGTCGTGCTGGCATTGTTTATTATTACAAGGCATATCATTGTACCCAGCTACCCAGTTACTTAGTCTTCAGAATTACCACTCAGTTTTACTTCAACACTCTCAAAACGATCTTCTTTCACTTCAATATCAATTACTTTTTCTACACCGAGCGCAGCATTTACCAATCGCACTCTGTGCCGCCCAATCGGAATACGTTTACGCGACATAGGCAAAACATAATGTTCTTCGACGCCATTGAGAGTTATATAGGCATCTGCACTGGGGCTAGACTTCAGACTTAAATATCCAAACTTAGCTTCTCCTAATTGAACGTTAAGTATGATTTCATTGTTTTCATTTACATCGGCAGCTAAAAGTTTATGTGTCTTACGATAGGTCGCATAACCATCACGCTCGACAACCACGCTCACGTCTTCTCCGACGGCGGCACTCGCGACACCAGCCGTTGCTACCTGACCGTTAACGGTAATCTGATTCATAAAACTAACTGGATGCACTTGAACAATAACATTCACAAGGCGCCGACCAACCGCACTAGAAGAACCATCTTGCGCAGCCGTAGTACGATTTAATGTCTCCACAATGTTGATGGGTTTTAATTGAGCATTCCAAATAAAACGCTCACCGGGTTTTAAAGCAATTTCATTTACACTTGGCTCAAAACCGTTGGCCATCGCCACAACACGCACCATTTTTCCTGGTGGTAGATCTTTAATTGTAAATGGCAATTGATCGCTAACGGTGACGCCATCAACGCGTAACTCTACTGCACGAAGGTTTGAAACTACATCGATCGTTGCACTCTTCTGGGCTGCTAATTCTGTGGCAAGGTCCTCTTGTTGAACACGTTTGTAGTGGTAGACTCCTGCAGCAATCACGATGACAAGACTTGCAACAGCACCAAACATTTTGCCCGTCCAAGGCCGCATCGGCTGGGTGCGTGTAGCAACTTCAGGTTTCTGACGGTACCCCATCTGATTTTTGCTATATGCAGTGGAGTGTGTCGGTGCGGTTGGCCCCAAGTCTAAATCCACACGCACCGGCTGTTGTTTAGCTGGTACCGTACGTCGATTTTTTTCAAGCTCGGTGTCACTCTTGTCAATAATGTCGTCTACATCTGAAAGCGATGCTGTGTCGTTTGTTTGAGGCAACGCTCGTTTAATCTGGGCCGTGATCTCTTCTTCGATATAAGCCTTAGTACGTACACCACTTGCCTGTTTCGTAATCGTTGGTCCTGACAACAACATTTCAACTTTGTCGTTAAGGTGCATGAGGCGCTTACGATCTTCTACGATTTCGTCTTTAAATAGATCACGTGCGTAATACGACAGATCAGCCGGATTGAACTCTTGGGCAAACTGATACAGAAATTTGTGCAGAGCACGTTGCAACTCTTCAGCTGTTTGATAGCGATCTTCACGTTTTCTCTGCAAACATTTTAGAACAATAGCGTCTAACTCTTTCGGTACTTTTGCATTGATTAGACTCGGTGGTTTTACAACCGTGTGGCAGTTTTCGATAAGTTTTAAAACCGCGTAGTCATTGTCACTTGAAAATAATTTTTTTCCAGTGAGTAGCTCCCAAAAAACAATTCCAAGCGCAAAAATATCACTACGACCGTCTAAGACATCGCCAATAACTTGCTCGGGAGACATGTAGTTGGGCTTGCCCTTAATAACGCCCGCTCTAGTTGATTCCACATTGGTAACGGCCTTAGCGATACCGAAATCAATCACTTTTACAGCGCCATCATACGAGATCAAAATATTCTGTGGAGAGATATCACGATGCACAATATTAAGGGGTTTACCCGTGATTTTGTCTTTGAAGGCGTGCGCATAGGCCATGCCATGTGCCGCTTGCTCTATGATGTACGCGCTGACTTCTAGTGGAAACAAGGCTTTGATTTCAGCAAATCGCGACATAAATTGACGAAGATTCTTTCCATCAACCAACTCCATGGCGATGTATAATAATCCCTCTTCTTCGCCATAGTCATAGAGTTGAACAATATTAGGATGCGTGAAACCACTCGTCGTTTTTATCTCACCCTTAAACATGGCAACAAACTCAGGGTTCTGAGAATAGCTCGCGATAACTCGCTTAATAGCCAATAGCCGACCACCACCATCTGGCGTAGCCATTCGCGCACGATAGATCTCGGCCATGCCGCCAAGAGCAATCATATCGAGCAAAAAATATTTTCCGAATTTGCGAATGCTGTCGGTCATATTACTTTTTTTATATATTTATAAACACTTTAGTAATTAAGTTCACGCCACGCACGAACTTAAAAGAATCTCCAAGTGGTTCATCGTCTTGACACGACGCTTACTTAAGCCGGTAGCTTTTACCGCACGGTGCCATGCCATTCTAAAAATAGGTTTATAGACTACAAAACCATGAAGGCAAAAATGACCCAATGGGTTCTACTTATAGTATCTTTTATTTTGGCTGGGCCTAGCATTCCTAAAGCTGCTCATGCCAATGGTCCAGAACAAGCAGTTGTTAAACTAGCGTTATACAAACTCTTAGAGAGTCGCTGCCGGCACTACGGTTACGGCATTATTTCGCCGATTGCTGGTGATTGCCGTATGCATGCCAACGTTCTTCTCGACACTCTCACGGTGCGCTCTGCGCGACTCAACGTAGGCAACAATACCATTACAGTGGGGGCATTTTATGCCGACGAACTCACGGCACTTTACACGGCTCCCCGCACACAACGTTTTTTAGAGACCATCGACCATCAGCTCCGCAACACTTCAAACAGTTTTAACTTATGGGATCAAGCCTTAGCTGCAGCCAACAACGATTTTCGCACGGCGTGGGCTTGGCTAGCACTAATTTTTCAAGACACATCAGAAGCGAAAATGCCTCTACGTTATTTGTTAGCGACATTACCACCGAGTTATTTTGATAGTTTGGTACGCCTAGACCGCATCACAGACGCCCTTAATCGATTACCGGCCCAGGCGCTCTACCCACGGGCCCTTGCTGGTGTGCACTCTAAAGCACTCTACCATTTTTACACCATCGGCTATATGGCACTGCGTACGATAGATCAAAGTAACCGTGTGCGTTTTGGTTACAGCGAATACTTGGTACGAGCTAATCCGTTTATTATAAATACCGTATACGAATATTTTAGAAACAAACTCGTACCTGGCATTAGCTATTTTCCTACAAAAATAAATGAAATTAATTTAATTGAAGTTGCGCAAACCATTCAACAATGGGCCCACCCTACAGACCCTACTAACATTGACCGCACGCGCCATGAAGACACGTTAGACGATATTTATTTAGGCTACGCAGGAGTAGAATTCGCCACCCGCCTTGGCAGTGCCATACCACTTGATCGCGAGACATTCATTCAGCGATTCGCACACGATCCTAAACGAACTATCCAACTGCTCTATTTTTAAATCACTAAACTTTCCGAAATTAGTTGGCCTGATCGAAACCTCTCGCCACTCAATGGCGAGAGGTCGAGACTGCGATATTTATTAAACAAAATCAGTTCACTTAAGCCAAGACCAGCACCATACGATTGCATCGCCCCACGTCCTGAAAACGAATGCGCTTCAAAGACGTTATCGAACCCTGGTACGCGACCAACAATGCCGGAGTGGTCTGGGCTCACTTCGTACAAACCAGCCCAGCCAGTGACATGGCGAAGACTCTCAAACTTAGTCGATCGATTATATAGCGATGGCCATATATACTCTTGAAAGAATACTTCACCATCATAATTAAAATTAAAACCAGCGGGCTCATCGGCTATCGCATAACCACCCAAGATATTCGGCCCCTCGCTATGAAAATACACTCCAGAAGTATCTACAAACATGCCGTCATTACTAATGTCCACGTCTTTACATTCAAAGACACTTACCTGACGACGTACCGGCCGGCTATCACATGGTGCTCCGAACGTTTCTGCAAACGTACGCGCCCATGGTCCACAGCAATTCACCAATACTTTTGCACTGATTTCGTAGTAGGGCGATTCAGCAAAGCCCATACTCTTTTGTTCGGTAAGTACTTTACGAATACCGGCACTTTCAAACGAACCCCCAAAATGCGCTGCACGCACACGAATACGATCTTCCATGCGACACGCATAAGCCCACAAACGATTATAGAATTGCACGCCATTTTTTTTGGCTTCATCGCGGTAGTGTAGTTTTAAAAGATTGGCATTTAACAGCCCATCTTTGGGTGAATAGGTTGCACCACCCACATCGTCTAATTTATCTAAAAAACTATATTTATTTTTAATGTCTGTAGGTTCTAGAAACTGCAGGCGCACATCTTTCAAATTAGCGTTGTTTGATAGTAGAGCTTGAGCCTTTGGCCACGAGTCCCGATCGTACATCCAAAAATAACCCAGCTGCCGAAACCCAACCGCGGCGGCATGGCGCTCAAAATACTCGATCGATGTTTTTGAGATAGCTGCATTGACGGGGTGGTTCCACGTCGCGCGCACACCGCCAGCATTGAGTTCTGAAGAACTAAACTCACCGTCTAAATCTAAATCAATCACTGCAACCGACAAACTACCGCCGTGTTTTTGACTAAGCTGCATCGCTGTCGAGGAACCTAATAGACCGGCCCCAACAATTAATACGTCTACGTTAATCGAACGACGTAATAAGTTATCTGCTTTAAATGAAGATGATTTAGTTGTGGTTTCCATATAAGGCCGACTTTGCCGCGAGGATGGCTAAAGTACAAGAGCCGGCTTATAAAATGCCCCGAGGCCGCAATTCCACTACGACTCTAAGCCACTCAACCAGTCTACAGCGGGCGTCAAACGACTTACGCCGATTTGTTTTTTGATACGACTATGGGCAACCAATTGCCACGCCGTTGGCACTTTTAATTTTTCAGCAAAATACAAAAGGGAATTACTCAGAGCGTTATCAGCCCACTTAGCTTCGACCAAAAATTCAACTTTGCTCCCCTGAGTTACGAGAAAATCGACCTCACGTTTTTCTTTATCGCGCACATAATACAAACCATGTGTGGCGCCCTTTACGTCTTCCAAAAAATGGTTTCGTTTGAGAAGGGCGCACGCAACCAAATTTTCGAACCGCATGCCGTCATCACCTTGCACACGCCCCGTATCGTAGAAATAGATTTTTGGTTCTTTCAAAAGCGCCTTCGCAATATTCTTAGAATACGGCGGCACGATAAAAACGATGAACAAACTTTCTAGAATTTGAATCCATTTCTTCACCGTGTGGGGCGAAACTTCTAAATCTCGTGCCAATGACATATACGATATGGGCGCCCCGACGCGTTCACTTAGCAAATCCACTAAAACCTCAACCCCCTTCAGGTTACGCACCTGTTCCAGTTCGATGAGGTCTTCTTTTAATATACGATCTAAGTGCGACTTCCTCCACCGCGCGGCCTCTTCATCGGTCGCAGCCAAATAAGCCTCTGGAAAACCACCTCGACGCAATAGTTTTGAAAAGCTATCTGCTCGCAAACTCTCGACACGCGATAATTCTGCCCGTCGCGGGCTCTCGGCACGCGACAACTCTGATAAAGACAACGGGTGCAAACGATAGAGATGATGCCGCCCAGCTAACGAATCACCACCTCTTCGATGAATATCCAACCGCGCCGATCCGGTTACTAATAGGCGCGGGCGGGTGCCCTCGACGTCATACAAACCCTTGATCCAACGCTTCCAGCTTGGCATTTTATGCAACTCATCAAGAACAAGTAAGGCCTCGTCCCTAGGCCAATCCCGGTTACGCAATGTGCGGCGAGAGTCGTGATTGTCATAATTTAGATAAACACTCGAGGTTGGAAAAAGCTGTCGACTGAGAAACGTCTTCCCTACCTGACGTGGTCCACTTAACAAGACTATTTTCGTATCGAGATCTTTTAGAATATGCGGCGTAATGCTTCGAACGAGCCCATTTTTAGATAATTTCATCAGGACTAGTGTAGACCAAAATGCAGCGTACTGCAAAAAAGTCCGGACCATTTTGCAGTACGCTGCATTTTGGTCCGACTGAAAAAATGAAGATTTTTGTTAATAGATGAGGCTCTATCCGATAGCGAATGAACTATTTATTCGACAAGATTGGAGTACGACTCGGCCGCGATACGATACGCATCGCCTTCTTTAACCAAATAGACCGCCTTAGTACCTTGGCTATCGAAACCCCGACCCCCGCCGCGCAACTTCGATTGGTATTGCTGTGTAAACGTCGCCACCACGTATTTGGGGTGTTTGTAGAAACGTAGGTTAGCCGCGCGCACTTTGATCTCTGAATATTTTTTATTTAGAGACAACTTGTGCTCACGATAACGTTTTAAGTTCATACCGCTGTAAGAAAAGTCTGGGCGGTAACTACCAATGTAGTCGTCAATATTCTTTTCATTCCAAGCCGCTAACCAACGTTCAAAGGCTGTCTTAGCCAGCGGATCGATAGGATTTTTCAAAACCGTATCATCCAACTGATCATAGATCAGCACCGGTGTAACACCTGCGCGGATTGATTTTTCTAACTGCAAAATCTCGTCATTGTTTACAACCAAACAACCTTCACTATCGCGATCGCGCACTAAACGACTGGGGTCATCGGTGGCGTGCAACATAATGTCGTAGCCTGTCTTGCCTTGTAGTTGATCAACGGGGTTCGGGTAATTGACCATGATGGCCATGGCACCCAGTTTCTTTTTAATAGTTGGTGGCAAAAATTTTTGCGTAAAGAAGTAAAAACCCTCAGGCGTTTTTAGATCTTTTTCGACCTGTTTATCGCCTTGCGCTTTACCCAGGGTTACATGCAGCGTCTTTACCAATTCAATCTTTTGGTCGACGTATTCCGCAACATGTAATTGGCTCTTCTGTTTATTTACTAAAATCAAAGAGACCGGTTTTTTTGAAAACTCGTAATAGGCTGAAGTATCAATCGCTGCTGCCAGAGGGCTAGTAACTAGTCCAAAAAGTGGCAGTGCCATTGCTAATAGCCGCTTATGAGACACCCGGAACTGCGCAGTGCATTGTTTTAACATAGTAGATTTCATAAACTAACGTCTCTTTCGAGTGCGATCGTTGTAATGAGAAAACCAATACTGCTATAAATAAATTTAGTTTACGGCTGAGTCGTCTTTTTTTCTAGTGTGTTACCGACACTGCGCGCGTAAACACTAGGTAATTTTTTTACACGTAACAGCAGCACACGCAAAACAGCCTCTAACACAATGCGTTTATTCATCTTTGATTGGCCGAGTTGTCGGTCTTCAAATACGATGGGCAATTCTTTTATCCGAAAACCAAGTTTATGGGCGCGGTATTTCATTTCAATCTGAAACGAATAACCGTCAGACTTAATAGTGTCCGGATCAATCGCCTCTAACACACTACGGCGCCAAGCATTAAAGCCACCCGTAAGATCTTGATAAGGCAGCGCCAAAACAGCACGCGCGTAGATACTACCACCACGACTCAACAAACGCCTACCTAAGCCCCAATGCACCACACCACCACCGGTCACGTAACGAGAACCAATGACGACATCAACTTTTTCAATCTCACGCTGAAAAATAGGTAAGTATTTTGGATCATGACTAAAGTCAGAATCCATTTCAAAAACGACATCGTAATTGTTCTGCAAAGCATATTTAAAGGCCGCTATATATGCTGTACCTAAACCTAACTTTTTAGGGCGGTGCATGACATGCACGCGCGAATTCGTCTCAGCCATGACATTCGCCAAATCGCCCGTCCCATCGGGTGAGTTGTCATCGATAATCAAAACATGGGTATTAGAATCTACTTGAGTAAAAATAGCCTCAACAAGGGCTTTGATATTTTCAATCTCGGCATTTTCATCATCGGTGCTGAGGGCGTGAACT
>CAZYPH010000001.1:69406-124167 GCA_964649095.1 uncultured Oligoflexia bacterium
CGTAGGAATGGCAATTAATGTCTTCATGTATAACTATCTCTGGGCCTGTACTAAAACGGAATGTCTTCGTCAGAAAACGACGGTTCTTCCATACGCACTTGACTAGGTTCATCGGCCGTTGGCGCTGCACCCATGCCACCACCAAATGGTGCTGATTGATTTAAAGCTGCGCCACGATCGTTCGCGTAACCGCCACCGGTATAACCACCCGAAGTACGCTCTCCGGTGCGTTCATTTGCGCCACCCAAAAATTGAACGGTAGAGGCTACGACTTCGGTCGTATAACGCGTCTGGCCTTCTTTATCTTGCCATTGACGGGTCTGTAGTTTGCCCTCTAAAAAACACTGGCGGCCTTTCGACAAATACTGCCCGCACAGCTCGGCGAGTTTGCCCCAGACCACAATTTTGTGCCATTCAGTGCGGTCTTGTTTTTGACCGTTTTTATCGGTCCAAGACTCATTGGTAGCTAAAGTGAACGACCCTACCGCTCCACCGCCCTGAGTATGGCGGATTTCTGGATTGGCCCCTAATCTTCCTATTAAAATTACTTTATTTACTGACATGAGAGTAAGAATCTTCGATTTGGTGAGGCTTTGGCAAGTCGGCAAATAGTAATCTTTTGGCACTCGTCTAAAACCTAAACACGAAAATTATTATGCGGGATTCGATCCCTACAAAAAAAACGCCCCTAGATCGGGTGTGAGTGTATTATCGCCCCGCTCAGGTTTAATTAAAACAGAATAGAATCTGCGACTTAGACAAAATAATGCTACGGCCCCAATCATGTTATTTTTAATGGCACAACTGTTGCTTTTAAGGCGCCCGACAGCAGGCCACTCTCTCTCAAGAAATACCTGTTGTTACATTGACCTCTCTTCTCTCTCTCTCTCGAACCCTCGTTGGTTTAATTGCTAAAATTAGACTGGCGGGGGTTTTTAATTATGTGAGTAAAATCAGGTTAACCCTACTTTACTCATGAGTAAAATCGACTTAACCTGATTTTACTCATGCCTAAATCACACACCACTTCCAGCACCTCAAAACTAGAACCAACCGGACGATTTCTGAACCCCTACATTCAGGATGACCTCAGTCATCGCAAAATGGTTTTTATTGGTGGGCCCCGACAGGTTGGTAAAACAACGTTGGCGCTGTCCTACCTCGACAAACAAGAAACCCATCCCGCTTATTTAAATTGGGATGTCCCAACCACCCGACAACAGCTTTTAAAGGGCGAAATACCAAGTTCGCAACCCTTACTCATCTTTGACGAAATCCATAAATATGCACGCTGGAGGAGCTTAATAAAGGGCTTCTACGATACGATGAAGTCCCATACGAAGTTCTTGGTCACAGGTTCTGCTCGTTTAGACTACTACCGAAAAGGGGGTGACTCTTTAGTGGGGCGGTACCACTATTACCGTTTGCACCCCTACTCTCTGCGCGAACTCAGTGCCGAGTGCCAACACAACGACCTGAAACACCTCTTAAAATTCGGGGGGTTTCCAGAGCCATTAATTCGTGGCGACGAGGTTTTTTTGCGACGTTGGAGCCGAGAGCGCCTACACCGCGTCGTGCAAGAAGATCTTACCAGCTTGCATCAAGTAAAAGAACTATCGTTGATCGAACTTTTATTAAGCGCTCTACCTGAACGCGTAGGGTCACCGCTATCCGTAAAAAATCTCAGGGAACTACTTGAAGTGTCACACGAATCGGTAGAACGCTGGATATCAATATTAGAAAATTTATATATAGTCTTTAGAATATCTCCATACGGGGCACCCAAAATCAGAGCCGTAAAAAAAGAACAGAAACTGTATTTCTGGGATTGGTCTCAGATCACAGACGAAGGCGCTCGATTCGAAAATCTCGTAGCAAGCCAATTACTAAAGTACTGCCACTTCGTCGAAGACACTACTGGACACGCCATGGAACTACGTTTTGTGCGCGACACCGACAAACGAGAAATCGACTTCGTGGTGCTCAAAGATAAAAAGCCAATCTTTGCCGTGGAAAGCAAAACCGGTGAAAAACAGCCTAGCGCTGCCGCGCACTACTTTCGAGCTCGTACTCCGATAAGAACCTTCTACCAAGTCCATTTGGGCGAACGCGACTACGGGGACGCCGCGACAGGCGTACGCGTTTTGCCGTTTAGGTCTTTTTGCAAAGAATTGCAGATGCCATAAATGAATCCGAAACTTTAACCAGCATGTTAAAAAGTATGCCTATTTTTTAACATGCTGGTTAAAATTTCGGATTTAAGTGAATGACTCATTGCTCGTTAGTCGGTCAACTTCAACGCCGCTACCCAAAAAACGGCTGCATTCTATGATACCACTCGGCGAGCTCTCGAAACGAAACTACCTGAGTGCCCATCCAACGCCCTAAGGGCTCGCCGCCATAAATGAGTACATTGCCGTGCGGACGTGCCTCGGGTTCAATTTTAGCAAAGTTGCTGAGCCCTTTTAGAAAGTCTTGATTCAATGTTGCGGACGATTTGATCTCAATCGGTAGAAACATACCGCCCACTTCGATTACGACATCGACTTCATTACCAGAGTGGTCTCGATAAAACGCCATCTGCTCACGGAGGCCGCGATTCCAGCGCGCTTTTATCAAGTCCATCACTACTAAATTTTCAAACAATAACCCACGCAAAGGGTGCGATGGCCACTGTTTTGCCGACTCTATCCCCAGCAAACAACTCGCAACACCGACATCAAAAAAATAAAGCTTCGGTGATTTCACCAAACGTTTTGAAATATTTTTAAAATACGGACGCACGAGCATAATCACATAAGAGGCTTCAAGCGCTGACAACCAATGGCGCACGGTCGTAGCTGAAACACCCGCATCATTCGCAAGCTGATCAATGTTAAGCACCTGACCAATACGCCCCGCACACAAACGCATAAACCGCTGAAACGTACTAAGGTCTCGAATCTGTGTAATTTGTCGAAGGTCCTTTTCTATATAGGTTTCTATATATGCATTGTAGGCCTGCGTCGGATTTAAAGATTCGACCAACACACGAGGGTAAAACCCCTGATACAACATTTCATCGATTGAGGTGTTCGTTAGACTAGGCCGCCACTCTTCTAAACTCAGTGGTAGTAATTTTAGAATAGCCACGCGCCCTGCTAGCGACTGCGCCGTAGCGGCTTGCAGCTCGGGTTGATGACTACCCGTCAATATGAACTGACCTTTTTTTCTTGTTTCATCGACACGCACCTGAATCTCGGACAATAGTTTTGGCACGCGTTGCACTTCGTCGAAAATCGCGCCATCAGGGTATTGATTCAAAAAACCAACCGGATCGGCCTCAGCAAACTCACGTACATTCAAGGCTTCGAGATTGACGTACGGCTTATCGGTAAAAAGTGTTTTTGCGAGCGTTGTTTTGCCCGACTGCCGCGGTCCAGAAATTAATAATACGGGGTATTGCTGGGTGTATAATCTAGCTTGTTGAGCCGCAACTCTAGGAATGTCACTCTGAATCATTTAATAATATTAGCCACTTAATAGAAATTTTGCAAATCCGAAGTTGAAGTGTGGATTTTCATAAAGCAACTTCTGCATTGTCATTGGTGGCGGCGACGGCGGGGAGGGGCCGCAACCACGCCCAATCACACCATAGGACGGCGGTGATTTGGCCAATAAGCAATCTGCGATTCTAGGCACCAGTTAAAATGCACATGACTGCATTTTAACTGCAGTCAATTTGCAGTCTACTGCATTCTAACTACGCCAAATATTGAGCCTAAAAATTGGTTTTTAGTTGGGAGTTTCTGTCGTAGCTACGCTGGAAGACCAGGGGTCTTTAGGGTTTCGGGTAGATATCCCAGAGTGGGAATGGCCTTGTAGAATTTGCATTGGATGCAGATTCTACCTAGAGTTTATAGAAAATGCATTCAATGCAGATTCTACCAACTCTTTATAGAATTTGCATCGAGGGTGGGTTCTGCTAAAATCATGACATCATGCCACACATTCGAGAACGACACCTTTTAGAGCCCTTCAAAAAACTAATTCGAAACGCCAGAATCGTTGGCATTCTTGGGCATCGACAGGTGGGTAAAACAACTTTGCTGCAGAGTGTAGCGAAGGAATACGTCACTCTAGACGACGAAGACACTTATATTGCGGCTAAAACATCGCCAAAAAAATTTATTGCAAGTCTTACTGCCAATCTATCTGGAATTGATGAGTGCCAATTGGTGCCTGGTTTGTTTCCAGCAGTAAAAGTACGGGTTGGTACTAGCGCCATTCCGGGGCGCTTTATTTTAAGTGGCTCCGTACGTTTCACTAGCAGAAGAGCTATTCGAGAGTCTCTCACTGGACGCATTTCTAACATCGAACTCTATCCATTTGTATTGACGGAACTCAATGAAACGCCAAACAGTTCTTTTCTTCTAAAGGCACTGCAAATAAAAAATATTGATCATCTGGCTAACGATGCCCAACAGGCTCAGTCACAGCATAATAATCGTAGCAAACTATTGTTAAAGTATTTGAGTCAGGGCGGTCTTCCGGGCCTCTTTCATTTAAGAGACCTTGCTACCCAGCAGAATCTTTTACGCAATTTAATGGAAACCATTCTCGATCGTGATCTGCGTTTGGTTTACAATACAACACTGCCGTATCAACGCATTCTTGAATACTGTCAGATGTTAGCACAGGCCCCGCTTGAGATCGTGCGGCCCTCGACATTAAAAAAGAGCCTGCGCATTGCAGAGTCGACACAAAAAAATCTGCTGCACGCACTGGAATCGGTCTTTCTCATTCGCCGCATACCAGTTGAAGGCGACTTTAAAGGCGATCTGTTTTGGTTCGAGGATCAAATTGAACGCAACTACTTTGCCAGACAACCCGCTTGGGATGAAAGCGATTGGACCACACTCGTCTACCGCAATGCTCGTGCGCAGTTTAATTACCAAGTCGGTGAAGCGAGCCACTTTTTCTGCTATCGCACGCGCGGGGGCGCCAGCGTGCCCCTAGGTATTCGAACTAGCAACGGCGCGTTGGGTATGATTCCTGTAAAGTCGCAATCGGACATCAATACGTCGCTCAAACGCTCGGCCGAAAGCTTTCTCAAACGCTACAACCACTCTAAAGTTCTATTCCTCACTCGCGAAGGCAAAACATTCGACACCATCAACGACCGCATCGCTATTGTACCTGCGCAGGTGGCGTTGTTTTGAGGGGGTTGGCTTTGGGGTGAGAAAAGCTCTCTTAGAGCGGCTGGTAATTTATAAATAGGAAAGATTTACCGTAACTTACTAACTGGCTAACTAACATTTTTGCTGGGAGGGGCAGATTGCCGCAGAGAACTTTGTTTATGGCGGTCGTGGTTATTAAGAAGGTGGTGATGATGTTCAGTTCTACTTGGAAGAATTCGTGAGTGTTAATTCGAAGGACTTCATAGGCAAGCTGCAACCCCTTAAAGAAATGGCCAGTCTAATATCAAAAAGCAATACTCATTAGCCAATCTACAGCTTGGGTAATACCTACCTAGTGAAGATCTTCGAGTCTTACGTCGAGAAGTATATCGATGAATGCTACATCATCTCAACACCGAAAAAATCAGCGAGCTATTCTAACTCTTTTGCGCGAATTCTTTATATTTGGGCACGATCTGACGCTGCTCATAGGAAAGGATAGTAAGGCTGTTCATATTGTCGAATTAGATGAGAGTAATCCCCGAGACCTCACACAATCTCGGGTAATAAAACTCACTTCAAAAAATAATAATTCCACGGACAGTAGAACCATTTCTATCAATGACGTTAGGCAGACGAACAAAACCACATCGACTGCAATTCAATTAGAACTCAATAACCATTTTTTTTTAATTCCACTCAATGACTTTTTGAAAGTTAACTCAAATGAATACACTGCAACATTTAGCCTGAATGATATTTTAAGCGCAAATCGACGACGACATAAGCGAGCTTCTGAGCCTGCATCATTCTATACGCCAATTTTATTTTACCACGGGGATCTAAAAACGTATCCAATACCCGGCTTCGCGCGACTGATCGACTTTGACTCGCACGCCGTATGCGTAAATCTACAATTCTTTACGGTAGTAGAGGAATGTGAGCTGAAAAACGGCACTCTTCTATTCCAGGAACCATTGCTAGGCCTATATGATCGACAGCAAACGATCGCAAATATTCGCAATTTCTTAAACACTACCCAAGGGCAATCAACGATCACCAAGGTCGACGCAATTTTAAATGTCAAACGCCTGACCGTTCAGTCTTCAAATATTCCGTCGGTAATTCAACCAAATCGACCACTCATGCTAGGGTTCATCTGTCTCTTGCACGAACAAAAAACAATTCATGCGCCCGTTGTCGAATTATTTCGCGATGGCTTTTACATTGATATTTCAGCTCAGGAGGCCCATTGCCTTCCTTCGCAATTTCAAGTGGATCACGACACCACTAAAATTCGATTTCACGCCATGAAGTTAAATGAACGATTATTTATTAGTTATTCTGGCTTAACTTTGGGCAACAAAACAATTTGGTTCAATTTTCTAACTAAGGTGGCACTTGGATACGACCATTGTTTTACGGCAGGGGATTCAAAAAGAGTCACTCATCTTATGTTTGAGTCGGGCAATTATACATCGAGCGCCCTGCTGCAAATTGCCCTTCTCAACGACGCCTTTCAACACAAATGGCCGCTTGAAACCGCCTTTTCACCAACGAAATATCGTTGGTTTGTGCGAAATCAAAATGGCGACTACATAGGTCACACCGCCGCAATACGCGTGTCTGAAAAGTTATGGGGCGCGATCGACAACATTGGCTCGCAGCAATTCGAAGGTAGCTGGAACGCGCAATTTGTGGCTCGTTTCCTAAGAGCTTTTGCAGAATTAATCGACCACCAAAATACTGATAGCTATGTGCAGTGGTCATTTGTGCCTTCCGCTGGAGTTTGGCAGAAATTTGATGAGGCCATAAAACGGAGGCCTGAGTTAACTTATACGCGAGATAGGTTTTGGGTGATGCAAATGCTCAATTATGCGCGCCCCAAAATGAAACCCAAACGTAAATACATCATTCGTCAAACCAACATTGAATCTTTATACACAAACCTAGACTTGATGGATGCGCTCTCCCAAAGCCAAAAGCAATTACTATCGCTTCTTGCTGTAGGTATCCAGCCTGACTCTTCATTTCAGAATGATTTTTCTAAGGAGCATGGCTATCAGCTCACCCGATTCTATTATGTTATTGAATGTGCTGAAGTCGGTTCTTTTTTGTTAACGTTTACAAACTATCCGGCGTGGGCATCTCTACACAAGGGGCATGACTGGGACTATATTTTCCCTTTTTCAATAAGTATTGACCTAAGCGAGGACAGTGAAATTGAACTGCTAGCTGCAATTGATGAGACTGTCTTTAAGGCTGGCTGTAGACTTCACGCCTTGGCTATCGTTCATCCAACCCTCCGACTAACACGCGGCGTCTCAATAATAAATTTGACGTTACGACCAAGCGCCCTAGCGCTAGCAGCTGAAACAGTGGAGCAACTGTGAACAACTGGCGATATTTTATTGCCGTCCTACTTAGCCTCGCTCTATCCTATTCGACCAACGCAATTACATATATTTACAATCGAAAATTTACCCCTAACTTTGGCTTCTTAGGAACTATCAGCAACTACGAGGTAAGTTGCGATGAACTCCCCATTAAATTTAGAGAGAATTGTGCGAGCGCGTACTCAATACCACTCTTGCAAAATACAATTTTGACTTCAATAATGTCTCACACTACAGCCGAGGTTGGTATCGGTTTCATTTTAAGAGATACCCTATGGTTATGCTACAATGCCGAGCAACATCAACCAATATACGAAAGCTCCTCCTCAACGTTAGGGCCCATTCGGCATGACCTCTTACTGTACAACACTGCCACCGTTCCAATAAAGGATTGTAGCAATAGACTGTACATAAAACTTAAACACGACGATCGATTTTTCTTTAGCAGAATTTCTGGCACTTCAGGCCCCCTAACAATCGGCCACCCCGCGATTATTCGCTCCTACAAAAATGCGATCGATTTTTTTTCCTCCTATTTTCGTATTTTGTTAGCCGGTCTCTGTTTTTTACTCCTTCTCGTTTCTAACGACACACACCGTAAAAAAATACCTGGCTTAAGGCCCTATCGCTGGGCAATCTTCTTTGTAGCTGTTCACTTCTTTGCCTCAAGTTCGCTTATCGATGTAATCCTACCAACAACATTTTCTATAGGTTTTCTGCTCTTAATGGCTGGTGGGTCAGCTAGCTTTATTGCACTCATAATCAGCGCACTACAAGTATACTCATCCAAGGCAAGCTCACTTACTACCACCGAGCCTGTTGCAATCAGCACGATTCGGTCTTTTGTGAATAGTAAGTTTGTTCACTACTTGAATGGCCCGTCGATTCTACTGTTTCTCACCAGCTATTATGCAATTGCCACAGGCTCTCATTACTTACCGATTCAAACAGCACTAATGATTTCATCCGTCATTGTCGCGCTACTTACGCGTTCAGCAGGCCTGCTGATCTTTTCGGCGCTAGCTATTACGAATATTCTAGCTGCCTACAATGTGCTACCGGGCCACCCCACTAACTCTGCATCACATTTTCTATTGTTTTTATTCGTAATAGACACCTTTGAAAGCTTGAAAACTAAACAAAGATTAATTTATATCGTCAATGAATCGAAGACACATCAAGCGCCCCACTTACTTCTGAGTTTTCTCGTTGAACGATTCAAGATCAAACGTATTTCTACATCGATGTTTACCAATTCGTATGAGTTTATTACCCGAAGATTTACTGGTGGCAGCGAACAAACACTGACCGTAGAAAAACGAGTTTCTCGACTAGCTGCCCACGTTATGACCTCTCGCATTCCACTACTTCGAGTACAAGTTGCCTCAGAAGAATCAAAAATTTTAAAAGGACCCGATGCTAAGTTCTTTATCAAGCGCGGGCATGAGTTCTGTATTTTTCCATTGATCTATTCCGAGAAAGCACTAGGAACGCTAAATATTAGTGGATACCCTCGATGGCTTCTCGCTGAACCTATGCAAATGAACTTATTCTATAGTCTGATTATCCAGTTAACTGAACCACTTGCAGAATTAAAGTATCGGTCCGATCTTTCTCCAAATATTGATGAGCAACATAAAATTCAGACCCTCCAAGCTAAGTTTTTGGCTCAACCAAACAGATCCCACGAAAATCTCGTTGTCGCATTTGGTGACATCGCCAAAAGTATCGATGCAACGATAATCATTTCCAAAGCCGAACCAGACAATGATCGATTTAGAACATTTTCGTCGCACAACTATACTCAAGATGCTGCAGACTTTCTTGAAACCCATACTCCATCGCTTAGTAATCGATTAGTAGCCAGTCCAGCCAATATCGCATTTCATCAGAAGAGCGCGGTCTTCATCGGCAATATTTTGAGTATGTTGAGCATCTACCAAGAGTTTCTTGTAGGCTTATTGAAGCAAAACGAGACCAAGAGCCTATTCGTAAGCCCAATACTAATTAAAGAATCCGACTCGCCATGGGGTTTAGTTTGGCTTGAATTTCACAATCGTTTTCACCGACCAGAAAGTGATTTGCGTGAGCTAGGTGAATTTGTCACAAAATCATTTACGACCATGCTGTGCGCTCACTTCGACTATCGTGAGCAACAGCTTATTAACGAAGAGTTCTCAAGTGCAGTACCTGAATACGTCGTTGCGAAAATCAAACAAAATATTGATCCACGAGAAGTGGAAGAAGGTTATCTTTTAAACATCGATCTATCGGGCAGCACGAAATTAGCGAATGCAATTGGCAACAAAGATTTTACGAAAATTATTGAGAATCTCACACAAAGACTTGAACATAGGCTTTCACTATTTGATTTTCGTCTCCAAATGATAGTTTGGGACTCCTTTGCATTTACTCGAAAACAGGACCGATTGAACTACTTAGATACTGTAGTGATCGACGCAATCTTGCATGCCATTGCAGATGAGATAGAGCAACTAAACGCCACTGAGCTCCACGACTACCCTATAAGCTTTCGAGCGATCCTTAACCATGGGGATACTACGCGGGACTGGAGCAACGGCAACCTAAAACACTGGACTATAGTTGGTAGCGCCTACGCTGAAAGCTGCAAACTAGAGCAAATGCTAAAACCCGAAACCCAGGTAATTTTGATTGATAAATCCTGTCCTAACTTTTCTAGCACGACAAAGCGCCTATTGATTGATCGGGCCGCCTAAAGACTCGCTAGTTCGCTTCAGCAGGATGTTTGACCAGGTCATACCAGCCCCAAATACCGATACCAACACGATAGCATTAGGCTTAATTTTAGATTGATTTTGACTAAGAACGGTTACCCAACCGGATGAACTCGTATTCCCGAAACGATCAACATTATATAAATGTTTTTGCTGCGGTAAACCAACTCTATCGATCAATTCCGCCATCATCACTAGGTTTGATTGATGCAATACGACGTGATCAACTTGAGCTAAAGTGAGATTATTTTTCCTTAGGATAAGCTCTATCTTTGAAGGCATCTGCGTCAACACGAACTCCACTACCGCACGACCGTCTTGCTGGAACTTTGGCTCAGAACGCTTCCGTCTATTTACTCTAGGCTTACCTGGTTGTAATTCACCCGTTGCCATTTCATTGATAGTTAAGTGCGACGTATCGGATGTTCGCAATTCTTGTACAATATCTAAACCTTGCCCACCAATATCCACATCAATCAATTGAAACGCGCCACTTTCCTTCGAAACGAACAACATGCTCGCGGCATCACCAAACAATATACAAGAACGCCGATCACCATAATCGACGTATCGAGTAAATGCCTCAGCATTGAGAACCAAAACATCGTTATAAAAAGTGGTGGACAAAACACTTCTCGCTAGAAAGACAGCATATGCAACGGATGTACAAGCACTTTTCAATTGGAAGACTGGTGCCACTAAACCTTCATCTTTTGCAATTAAATTACCTGGATTGGGATAGTGTAAATCATCGTGACTCGCAGCCGATATAATTAAATCAATTTTGGGCCAATCGTTAACTAATGCTTCGGACTTCCACTTTGCTATGAGCCGCCGCAGTAATTCATATCCTGGTAGGTCACCTTGATAGTCGGTCATACTGCGACGCTCGATTATCCCAGTTTTCGACAGCACCCACGCAGGGTCCGCATCACAGATACCTTTCAAAAAATGGTTATCAACTATGTGGTCGGGATGATAGTGAGCTAGGTTCTTCAGATAAATAGACATATATATATATTATCTTATAAATTACCGTGATCAAACAACGGTGATCTGAGTACAAGAAATGAGAACTTCAACTTTGCTAAACGAACAGACCTAATAGCTCACTTCCCCCCACCACCCCTCCCCCCAAAAAACTCCTTAACCCGCTCTTTGGCGAGTTTGGGGTCGAATTTGTATAGGTAGGGGTCGAAGCCGCAGTGCGGACAGATCAGGCTTTGGCGGGCGCGGGCGCGGTAAAAGAATTCAAATAGCACCCAAATGGGTAGCGATACAAACACACCCTTCACCCCAAAAAGCGGGTACAAAACAACAAGACAAAAAATAGTAAATACAGATAGTTGTATATAGTGTTTTAACTGTGGCTTGGGCCAATAAAACGACCGACGTTCAGCCGAACACAACGGGCAATAGAACGTCCAGAACGGCCTCTTTTGCAAAATAAACGGCAACTCAGAACCCAAAACTCTCTGTGCTTGGCCATCCGCCCGTCCGACCAATCCACCAGACCCAGCAGTCACGGCGCTCGGCTTTACACCAGCACTCTCACCAGCGCCTGCGCCATCCTTTTTTACCCCACCACCGTCTTTTGATTCGCCATCCTGCATACTCCTCTATTCTATTACCTTCTCAAACGAAGTCAAAAGTGCGGCCGGTAGGCAAAATATGTGGTATAGCTTGGCGGACCAGAAAAACAAGGAACACCTCAATCAGCCCACACCGCATCGCGCCATCCAATATAGAACTACTGTGGCCGGTACGGCAGTGGCTTAAACTTTCAGAAAACACGATATTTATGACAGGCAAGATGTTCTCTACCCCTTACCCCGAATTTTACCGCGCCGTAAGCCATCAGATTCGAGATGATCTTTTGGTTCCGGGAAAAATCTCACGTTCGATCCTAAAAGAAGTCCTTCAACTGAGCCGCGTATTTACCGAGAATCGAGAGCCGACCTCAAACGATGCATCGTCGCGTTATTTTTTGGAACAGAAAAACATTCGCGCCTACTGCACCTACTATTTGCCTCTCAATTTTAACAAGCTGCGCAACATACTAAAAGGCGCTGGGTTTCCAAACAAAACGGCGTTTCAGGCGTTGTTACAACAAGACTCTATTTCGATAGTTGATTTTGTTTCTGGCCCAGCCACTGCGACGTTAGCGCTGCTCGATCTTTTATTATCGCCTCAAACACAGTCGAATATAAAAACGATATCGATTCACTTGGTAGAGGAAGTCGCCGAGGTTGCCTCGGCCGGCAAAAACATTCTCAACGCCTACCTTAATGAAAAAGCACCTGCACTCGAATGGAACATCACCACACAACCCACAGCCGCTTTTTATGCGACGCCTGTGGCGCATGATATTTTCTTAGCAGCCAACGTCTTCAACGAACTACCGGCCGGCACAGAAGCGTTCGAAGCCGCTTGTTTGCTAGCTCGACACGGCACCCTAATTGTAGAGCCCAGCCACCGAGTACCCACACAACGCCTTATTCGACTGCGCGATCGTCTCTTAAAAACAGCGCCCAGCACCCATATATTGGCGCCGTGCACGCACAATAAAAAATGCCCCATGCATCGAACCGATAATTGGTGTCATTTTGCAGATGAAAACACCGATGAAATTTTAGAGGCCCTGAGCATGATGATTTTTCGTGATGCGCGGCGTTTTTTAAAATATTCATTTCTATTTTTTCAATCAAACCCGCCAGCAGCGAACACCACAACAAACTCAATAGAAAATATTGATACACCTCAACACCATGCCCGCGCCGTAGGCGACCTCATCCATTCTCGCCGTGGTGGTTTTGCGATCGATGTTTGCGGCGTCTTTGACGACCAACCACAGAAGTTAGAACTCCACATCACCGATGATCTGCCACAAAGCCTTATCAATAAAATTCGTCGAGGTAGCACACTCCTACTTAGTGAAACACCGAAGGCGACTAACAAACAAAGTGGCCCAAAATCAGTATTCAATGCCGCGCCGGCATCGCCCTATAAAGTACGCAGCGCCGAGCCTTTTTTAAAACACCAGCCCCGAGGCCCTAAAACTGATAGCGACAAAAATAAAACCCCTCGGAGCGCCATGGGGCGTCCAGAGGCGATACGTCCTCGATCACAGGATCTGAAGCCGGCACGCCCCGGTCCGGAACGTCCTCGTCGGTCGTTGAACGATCGCCCTGGCGCGTCGTTAAGTTCTCGTTCACCGATACGTCGAGCAACTCCATTGCCTCGTGTGACACCAAAGAAACCATCGCGATAGGTTCCCCTTTTTGTAGAGGGACAGCACCGGGAATAAAAAGAACCTCCTGCACCAGATGCTCGGCTAACGTCGCAGACCCTCTAGCGCTGTTTGCATTTCGTGTGCCCTCGGTTTCGGCCTGCGTCATGGTGCAGACGGCATAAAAGATCGAGTCTAATCCGTTGGTTTTAGCCGCCTCTTCTAACATCGAACGCTGTACTACACTCAACGCACGAATGCGCTCGTAGTCGAACGCACGCGCTAATATTTCGGGATGTTTACGGATCGTGCCCAAACCAGAACAAGGCGCGTCAATCAACACTACTGTGGGCATGATTGTCGCACCATCGGCCGAGGCAAAATCGAGGGCATTGTAAGCGCCACAATATACAGATATCTGTATATCTAGAAATTTATCTAAATCTAATTTTTTTATTTTTGGTAACGTCGACGACTCAAAAATTTCAACCTGTTTAGCATCCGTATCAAACGCCAACCACTCTACCCCACGCGCGTCCATTGGTCCGTTTCGATCATGGCGTAAAAGCGCCTGTAATCGAGAAAGCACACTCAACGTTTTGGTGCCTTTACCAGAACCTATTTCAATCACCCGCACACGTTTTGAAGTCTTTAACAGAGTCATCATACGATGGGCCACTTGCTCGCAGAACAGCTGGCTGGCTAGCGATTGGGGTTGGTAGCGTTCAAAATCAATCAGATCGTTAAAAACACAAAACTGCGCACTGTCTAATTCAAAAGTCTCGACCGGGTGGTCGCGTGACATTTCTTGAAGTGCGCCAATAGTACGTGTCTGAGCGCGACGCTGGGCCTCTTTTTTGGAAACACTGGTAGACACATCATCAAGCGACGACACCCAAGACAGCGCTCCGACTAGGCCTTCAGGAAATTTTGTAAACGTCAAAAACTCTTGAACCAATGCCGCACGGTTTTCGATAAAATAATACAGCACTTTAAAACCGAACTGGCTCTCTGGCTTTGAATACGCAGCACTTAAACGCTTCCATTCAGCGCTCAATACGTGGGCTGGCACGCCATCGTCAATTTTGTCAAAAAGACACTCGCCACACAACACTAACAACAGGGCCTGTAGGCGCCTGTCGGGCGTCTTTTTGGCAAAACGTGAAACGACGTCATTAAAAAATAAATGTAAACGCAAAGCGCGCACTACGGCTCGACGCACCAGTCGTCGCTGCGAGGGTTCAATCGATGCGGCTAAAAACGGCTCACCACGTAATACCGCCTCGACAAGTTTTGCAGCCGCTGCGCGTACGTCAGCGCCGCCTAAAGAAACACTAGAACTATTAGATACAATGCGTTTTTCAGCCATTTTTATCACCAATTCAATTCTCAGGCGTTTTTTCGGGACACGAGTAAATTTGCCTACAGGCAAAAATACTTCGAAGTTTTTTTGCCTGCGGTCAAAAAAACTCGTATCATAAAACTATGATTATTCGAGCCATTGAGGGCACCATTCGCGATGATCTCAATAAAAAAATGGTTTTACTATCCGGTCCTCGCCAGTGCGGTAAAACCACGTTAGCCAAAAGTTTATTCTCGAATAAAAAATCGACGTATTATAACTGGGACGTCCTCACCCACCGTCGCCTGATACAGCAAGGCCAACTCGAGACCAACACCACCTACTGGATCTTTGACGAGCTTCATAAATACCATCGATGGAAGAATTGGCTAAAAGGTATCTATGACCTTGAACACAAAAATCATTCCATACTAGTGACCGGAAGCGCCAACTTACGCGTCTACAGCCGTGGGGGCGACTCTCTACAAGGGCGCTATTTTGCACACCACTTGCACCCCTTTACGTTACGAGAGGTCACCGGTAGGCCTGCAATTAGTGATCTCGATAGGATACCACTGCTAGATGAGAGCCCGAAGGCAGCCGATCGTAGTTTATTAGAAGCGCTGCTTCTCTTTGGCGGATTTCCAGAACCCTTTGTATCGCACTCTAAAACCCACGCCGATCGTTGGCGTCTAAGCTACAGTGAACAACTCATACGCGACGAAATTCGCAATCTAGAATCGTTAAAAGACCTAGACCGCGTTGAACTCCTTTTTGAGCGCCTGACGGAGACTGTTGGCTCTGTATTGTCGATCAATAGCCTACGAGAAGACCTAGAAGTAGCATTTAAGTCTGTAAAAAGTTGGATTGATGTCTTCGACAATCTCTATGCCACATTCCGCATCGCACCGTTCGGCACACCACGCATCAAAGCGGTCAAAAAGGAGCAAAAACTCTATTTTTGGGACTGGAGTCGCATCGAAGATCCCGCCAAACGTTTTGAAAATGCCATCGCAGCGCATCTGTTGAGGCTCGTCGACTGGGCGCGCGACACTCAAGGCCAGAAATGGGAACTACGTTATTTTCGTGACATTAACGGCCGAGAAGTCGATTTCATTATCCTTCGCAACGCAAAACCGTGGATGGCAATTGAAGTAAAATCCAGCGAAACCAGCGTGAGCCCGCACCTGAAATACCTGTTGGAGCGTGTGAAAATTCCGCACGCCTTTCAAGTAAGTCTCGATAGTAAAACCGACTGGAAAACAGAACCCATCAATGGCACGGCGATACGGATGACTAGTGCCACACGCTTTCTGCTAGCTCTAGCTTAGTCTTTCTGCCCAACACGCTCACGTGCGATATGTTCTTGAGTCATAATGTAGGGACTATTCGCATCGTCTTTTGTTTTTGCAGCCACTACCGGTGGGCAGTACACGCCGCACGCACAGGTGGTCATGAGTGTGGAAGTTAAGCTCTGGTAAACGTCATGCAAGCCGTACATACGTTTTAAATCGCCACAACGCGACGTTAGAAAGTAGACATCAAAAAGCTCTTTTAACTTTAAACCAAGTTCGACTTTTGAGAGGCGAATGGCACGTTCGGGCTTGTGAAGTTCGCTCTCTAAACGACTCGTCAGCTCAATTGAGTTTTCTGTGGCCCCTCCTCGAGCAGGGACAACCATCATGAAAATACTAACGACGACAACCCCCACAAGTAGAGTTCTCACCGCATTTAGAATCAAATAATTAGTGGGGTGTTTGTTATTACAAACCAATCGCATGTGAGTATTGATAAAGTATATTTACTTTCTTTAATATATTCGAAAGTGCTAGCACGCCGCCTAGTTGCCTGTTCGACGACTCTTCATCGCTATCATCGGCCCCGAACAATTTTTCAAAGAAGCTTTTCTTCTTAACGTATTCGACTACACGGTAGTCGTCGCCAAGCTTGAGGTCCGTAGCCATCGCTTTGATCGTCTTTTCAAAACTGCCCAACTCGTCGACCAAATTTAAACCCTTGGCTTGTTCACCTGAAAAAATGCGCCCATCAGAAACCTCGACAACTTTTTCCATCGGCAGACCACGACCATCGGCAACCGCTTTTCTAAACTGCCCCAGAACGTTATCAACCATCGATTGTAATAACTCTTTTTCTTCTGCCGTCATGGCCCGTGCCGGTGAACCGACGTCTTTAAATTTACCGGTTTTTACGGTTACTGAGCTGATTTTGGCCCAATCCATTAACTTTGAAACATCGTTGAACTGCATAATCACGCCAATACTACCGGTAATGGTGCCGGGATTAGCATAAATTTTACTAGCCGCCACCGCCGCATAATACCCACCACTGGCTGCTACCGAAGCTAGCGATGCATAAACTGGGAATGATTTTTTTGCCGTCAAAATATGGTCATAAATTTCTTGCGAAGGCGCCACAGCACCCCCTGGAGAGTTGATGCGCAAGACCACGCCCTTTACTTGAGGGTCTTCGATTAGCAGATCTAAGTCTTCGATAAACCGGCGTGAGTCTAAGATAACGCCCTTCAACTCGACGACACCAATTTTATTATGCGAGCCTGAGGCACCCCAGCGCTTCGAAACTATACCACTCTTGTTCTGGCTAAAAACCCAGTAGCCAATCCCAGCCATCGCAGCTGTCAGAACAACAATGCATACCGAGATAATTGTGATTACGAGAATAATAGATGATCTTTTTGATGCCATGCAACAAGGGTACATGGAGTTCACAAAACCGCGCAATTGCTTTTACAAAAGTGCGCTGACCAGAAGGCAAAAAAAAAGCCGGTAATTTCTTACCGGCTTTTTTTGACACGTTAAAACGTCGTCGAACTACTTCTGATCGTCTTCGTCTTCTTTGTTTAGTAGCCCTTTCAACTGGGCACCAAATACATCACCTAAAGACGTACGTGTATCACGATTGCCCGAATACTGAGCTACCGCTTTACGCTCTTCAGAGTGTTTCAACTTACGCATAGAAAGACCAATACGACGCTCGCGAGCATCTAAAGTCGTTACTTCTGCGTGGACAAAATCACCCACTTTTACGTGGTCTGAAGCTTTTTCAACACGATCGTCAGAAAGTTCACTAATGTAAACCAAACCTTCGATGCCTTCTTCTAATTCTACGAATGCACCAAAGTCGGTTACTTTAGTTACTTTTCCTTCAACGCTTTCACCAACTTTGTATTTGGTTTTTGCCGTTTCCCAAGGATCACGCTCTAATTGCTTAATACCTAAACTGAATTTTTCAGTTTCTTTGTCGATAGAAAGAACCATCGCTTTAATGCGATCGCCTTTTTTGAAGCGTTCGCTTGGGTGCGCTACTTTTTTGTTCCACGAAATATCAGAAACGTGGATCAAACCATCAATACCTTCGCCGATGTCGACAAAAATACCAAAGTCTGTAACTGATTTCACTTCACCATCGATCTCTTTACCTGATGGATACTTCTCTTCTAAGGCGCTCCAAGGATTTTCTTGAAGTTGTTTCAAGCCTAACGACAAACGTTTGTTACGTGCGTCGATCTCTAGCACCTGACACTCTACTTCATCACCTGGGTTCAACACTTTTGAAGGGTGTTTTACATCACGCTTCCAGCTCATTTCACTGACGTGAATCAAACCTTCAATGCCTTCTGATAATTCAACAAAAGCGCCGTAGTCTTTAATCGAAACTACTTTGCCTTTTACACGATCACCGACATTGATTTTTTGGGCTAACTCTTCCCACGGATTTGGCGATACTTGTTTTAGACCTAAGCTAATACGCTCTTTCTCGCGGTCGTAACGCAATACTTTTACGTTAACTTCATCACCCACACTGAACAATTCGCTTGGGTGTTTTACGCGGCCCCAGCTCATGTCAGTGATGTGCAACAAGCCGTCCATGCCACCTAGGTCGATGAAGGCACCGTATTCTGTGATGTTTTTCACAACACCAGTTACGATTTGCTCTTCTTGCAAGTTCGACAAGGTCTCAGCACGTTGACGCTCTTTCTCTTGAGCTACAATGGCGCGACGCGACAACACAATGTTGCCACGTTTTTTGTTAAACTTGATGATTTTGAATTTTAATTTTTTGCCTAAAAACTTATCCAAGTTTTTTACAGGCTTAATATCAATTTGTGAGCCCGGTAAAAACGCTTTAACGCCGATATCAACGCTCAAGCCGCCTTTTACTTTCGCAATCACTGTACCTTCAACAAGCTGATCATTTTCGCAAGCTTGACTGATTTCATCCCAAGCTTTGATAATCTCTGCTTTGTCTTTAGAAAGAACCATGAAGCCGTTTTCGCCTTCCATTCTTTCCAAATAAACTTGTAGTGGATCGCCCACTTTTACATCGATAGTACCATCTGGTTTTTTAAACTCTTCAATAGGCACCATACCTTCGCTTTTGTAACCAATATCAACGGTAACAAAACCCTCAGATACGTTAACGACTAAGCCGTCTACCACTTCACCTTCACGCACATCACCTGTTGCAATGCTCTGTTCGTAGAGCTGTGCAAAGGAATGCCCATCTTCGGCATACTGTTCTTCTGTGTTTTTGATGTCTTTGGATGGACCTAGATCGAAGGATTCGACCCAACTGTAGGGATCTTTTGCATCCTTCTTTTTCTTGCCAGCAGTGGCTACTGCCGGATTGTACGAAGCCCCCGCTGTAGTAGTTGTTGTGTTTTTACCACCACGGTTACTTCCTGATTGCGCACCAGTGTTTGTGCTAATTGCCATATTTTATAGATACCTTCTTTCGTGAATTTTGAACTCTGACTTTATAACGTGGAACCTATCGGAACGAAAGGGAAACCTTTTCAACGCTCTAAAGACTATGAAAGGAGGTCTCGCGCTGCTTGGACGACAGACTCCGCCGAGATACTATCCATACACCGAAAGTGGCGTTTTGGGCACGTTTGAGGGCCATGAGCGCTACAAGGACGGCAGTCGAGGGCTATTACAGGCTCTATGATGCGCCTGCGGTCGGAAAGTGGCTGAAAACCAAATGCTGGTATAGTTGGTCCAAAAATGGTCGCAGTAGGTACGTTAAAAGCTGAGGCTAAATGGGTATTTGCGGAATCATTCGTTAAAACAAGTGCGGCTTTTGAAAAAAGACCCTTTAGTTCACTTAAATTAGTCTGACCAACAAGGTTCTGAACCCTGCTCGTGACTTCTTCAGACAGGCGCTGCATCAGGGTTTTGGCGATCACTTTTTCACGCTCTCCGGATGGCCCAACCATCACAAACGTAACGTCGTGGAATGACCCTGCTAATTCGCGAATTACCTCAACCCAACGATCGGCAAACCACATTTTGGTGCCCCAGGCTGTAAAGGGACAAATTAATATATACGGTTTTTTTAATTTAAAAGATTCTGAAACACCTGATTTAGGCGAAGGCAAATAGGGTAAATAATTCTTATTTGCAATGAGGTTCTTCATAGCGTGGGATTGATTTGGCAAAAGCTCGCAGACTTTTTGGGCGTACGAGAGGCCCGACGCCAACGGTAGCTGAGGAATCAACTGAAAGTCTAAAAAAGGCGCTAACCAACGACGGTGGAGAACGGCAAAGGCACGCACTTTGCGGCGATTCTTAAACCCAGCAACACACCACGCAAGCACGGTTGAACGCACCGATGGATGCACAAGCAAAACAGCGTCAAAATCAATAATTTTTAGTGTTTGAACTAAACTCTTAAAACTCCGCCACTGCCGAACAAAACTACTCTTATTTTTAACCAATACATGTGTTGCAAGCTTTGGAAAGCCAACCAGCACATCTGCGCCCACACTGGTGGTCACTAGGTGAACGGATTTAGTCCCTACGTCATCGACCAATACTTTTAGTAATGGTGTGGTCAATATAATGTCACCTAAAAAAGCGGTCTGAATTACTAAATATTTTTTATTGGTACGATGTTCTGAACTAGCCATACGAAAACACCCCAACCATTATTTAGCGGGTTCGGGTTCCGGGGTTTCGTCGCCGCCCATTTTAGTATTGATGCTATTTAACAACTGTTTAAACCAAGTGCGCACCCGGTAACGCCGCTTTTGCACGCCACTAACCGGCTTCGGAGCAGCCGTAGTGGTCTCAAACGACAGGTCCTCTAAGTAAGGTACCGCTCGCAACGATTCGGGAGCCTGTTTATGATCGCCATTTTTTTCTGCTTTAGCCTGTGCGTCGGGCGAAATTCCAGGGATTATCGCCTTTACAACACCCTCTACCCAACCAATACGTACTTTAGCTTCAAACCGAATCGGAAAATGACGCACATCATCGGTATACCAAACAAAGGCATCTCCCTGCTGTTGCATGACGCCATTAAATCGCGTCTCGACTTTGACTTTTAAGGCCGGCAAATAACCGTGAGCCCAGCGAATTTCATCGCGTTTGATGACGCGAGCGACGGTCTCCCACTGGTTACCATTAGTGGTCATTGGGAACTTGTATTCATGGCCCACTTTTAGATCAAAATTTCTAAGATAATAGAGCGCACTCAATGCATCTTGCGAAAACGGTACAAGGTCTTTGATGTCTTTCGATTCGTGCACTTCTTTTGTATGCAATCGGTTGTCATAAACATGCACGTATTGCTTACGAGCGGCGTGATCGAAAAGCTCTAAGTGTTTTCGAATATGTTTGGTCTCATCCCCAACCAACGTAAATTTGTAGGGAAACCAACCGTCAAAATCGACAAAACTTTCGACAGAGTCTTCGGCACGATAGATCAGACTAAAAATCTCGGTCGTACGTGCGGTGCCCTTGATGTGGTAAACTTTGCGTTGATTGATGGTTTTAAAGGGCAACACCTCAAGGGTAAATTCACCGGCTTTGGTTTTAAGCCACTTCACATCCATCAAAATCTTTTCATCAACCCACAGCGGGTCAACGGCTACGGTATCACCCCCAGAACCTGGGCGCCTTAACGGAATGGTAAACGACGGATCACGCGCGCCTAGGGGGCTATCACCCACACCCAACGCCGCACTTGGTTTTATTTCTGCTGCTGGCAATTTTTTTGACCCTCTCTTTTTGGTGCGTTTTTTCGGGACTACACGCACCACTTCGGGCTTTACGATCGCAACAGGGGGCTGCTCGATATTTTTTTTATAATCTTGTACGGCAAAGGCCTGTTCGATCTCTTTTGCTATGTGCAATTCATCTAAATTGTTTAACTCAGTTGAACCATCACGCGTTGTTTTTTTTGACGCACAACTTGCAGTCACTAACGATATTAACACAAGACACGCTACCACACCGGTAACTCTAGGCAGTGATTGCAATATATTAAATTTTCTATATTTAAACATTAGGTTGATTTTATGCCGGATTGACTGGTCGTTCAACCTACAACATTGACGACATTAGTATTCTATTGCTTTGGAGTTTTTAAATCGGCGATGCGTCCACAACCACTGTTCGGGGTATTGGCGAATCCACTTTTCAATCAAAGTGGCCAAATGCTGTGTCAATTGCGCAGAATCTGTGAAGTTTTCCATACTCACCGCCGGGTGGCAGATCACTTCGACCGATCCATCCTTATGCCGCACTGTTTGTACCGGCAACACAATAGCGTTCGTGCGATCCTGAATCTTTCCGACAGCATTCAAAGTTTCTGCCTGAGTGCCAAAAAACGCCACTGGAATACCAATTGGCGCCCCAGCATATTGATCTAATACAAAACCCACCGCTTTATTCGCACGCAACGCCCGCAAAACGGTGGGCATTGTTTTCGGTTCATAGGCCCCATCGACACCAATACTCTTACGTTGTTTTTCAATCGTGGCATGTAACCACGCCGGTTTTAAGTGTTTCGTAACCATTACTAGAGACACTCCTGATAGCTCAGCCGCAAACGTCAGGAACTCCCAATTCGCCAGATGCGTGCCGACAAACAAAATACCTAGCCCCAACCGTTGCGCCTGATGAATATGCTCGGCACCGGTTAAAGTAACATGGCGACGCAAGTAACGCCGGTAATGCCCAGGAATGGGTGAAAACAAATGCAACAACTCGCAAACAGTAAGACCAAAGTGTTTGTAAAATTTTTCAACTAAATCGGCTCGCCCTGGAAAGCAGTAAGTCAAATTGGTTTGAACAATTCGGTATTTAAATATTTTAGATTTATATAAAAAAAGCCCGAATAAACGCCCGAAAAAAACTTCTATTGAGCGAGGTAGCAACGAAACTACCAATCCAACACTGGTGAGAATGAGTCGACCGATAGTACTTAGAAACCAATACCGCCACTGCATAACTACCCAATGCCAACGACTCGATTGAGTGCCGCTAATAGCGTGTCGGGATTACTCACTTCAAGTGCCACGTCGACATAATGCAAGTGCGGAATGCGGTGCGGAACCAATTTCACATAATCTTTCAAAGTTGTTAACAACGGCCTCTCTCGAGATATCTTTAACAAATGTTGCACGTCGCTCTTTTGATAGCGATAGTGGTCTGCAAAGACTTGGCCGCGATCGAACGCAACGTGATTATCAGAAAGAAACTGAAAAAAACGTTGCGGGTTACCGATGCCGCAAAAAGCAAAATACTTGCTCGCATAAAACGGATCATCTTGTTTATTCATCGGTGTCGGCACAATACCCTGCAAGCGATACTCTGAAGAAAGGTAATCGCTAGGAATCAATTCTTTTACCCCAAAACCTAATTTGATATCACACGTGTGCTGTACTTTAGAAAAATCTCGTTTGACGGTTTTTACGCCAAAATGATGCACCAATATTTTTAAATCAGACTTAATTTTAAACTGCTGCAGGCCATCATCGAAAATCACACAATCGGGCAACTGTTTACCCGACGCAAAACAATGTTCATAAAGCGCATCCACCCGATGTTTACCCACTACAACAGACAGCCCTGGGCACTTTTTTAGCAAAACTTGAGCTTCGTCAGGGGCATGGGCTCGCGCTGCTTGTTCGTAACTTGTAAAAATCGCTGTTGTAGTTTCAAACTCGGGCGCCCCGTAACCACGCATTGCAACAACTACTTTTTTTTGAACTTTTAAGAGATGGTTCGCCAAATAGGCGACAACTTCTGTTTTACCCACTCCGCCGGCTTGAATATTACCCACAACAATGCTGGGCACGGGCAATGTGACCTGTTTATTCGCGTAAAATCGACGCGCAACGTGGTTTACGGTCGACCAAAGCAGGCTAGCAAACTGATTTATATATAATTTCATAGATATTTTTTATTATATATATACCTAACTAACCAAATCAACTATATGTTTTGCAATTTCATCAGCTGGAGATTTAAAACCTCCTGATAATATCTCACGTAACGAGGCAACACGTGCGTGGTTTTGTCGAAATCTTTCCGGAGCCCTTAATAAACCCTCTGATATCTGGTCGGGCGTGCCTGTCTTTAAAATACACTCTTCAAAAACAGGCTGGCGCCCTGTGAGTGCATCGTCAAACGATGATGCCAACACAAGATTACCAAGCCCAATATACCCGCCATAACGCACAATGTACTTGTAGATAAAACGGGAACTCAACGACATGTCGTAAGAAACTACGTGAGGCAAACCTAAAGCTGCGGCCTCTAATGTGCTCGTGCCCGACTTGATAAGACCGACGTCTGAAGCTTTGAGTACCTGATAGTTGCCATCGGCGCTAACAAATCGAACCGGCACCTCGACGTCATGCATTATCTTGAGAACGTCTCCAAAATGTTGTTTTACAAAACTAACATCTAGGTGTGCTGGTAGCGGAACCACTACAGCCGCATCCTCTAACGGCGATTGACGTTCGAGTCTCTTTGCAAAATATAAAACCAACGCATCGCGAAATGTTTTTGTGTGGTGTTTGATTTCGGAGTGACGGCTTCCTAAAAAACACGCAACCACGTGTGTGGTGTCGTTTAATTGCAACGCCTCACGGGCAGTCTTTCTGGATAAACTCCAGGGAATTTGCTCTACGATGGGGTTACCGACGTAAGAGGCATTCACCCCACACGCCTCGAGAAACTGGGCTTCAAAGGGTAATATCGTGAGCACGCGATCAACTAATTGCTGTAACTTAAACACGCGGTGCGTGCGCCACACCCATACTTTTGGGGGAATAAGATAAACAACAGGTACTGAAAAAAACTTAAATAAGGCGGCTAAACGAAGATTAATGGCGCTACCATCGATCAAAAGCGCGCAATCAGGCAAAGCCGCACCGTTTTGTTTAAGCTTCGACAGCTCGGTCTCGATTAAGACTTCTAAACGCCGACGATTAGGCCATTTTGAGGCCAATTCACTAACCCCACCCATCACACTGAATTGCGACAAGTGCATGAAAAGTTCGGCACCACTAGCACGAAGCGCGTCACCACCTAGTGCTTTAAAATAAGTCAGTTCACGGCCTTGCGACTTTAATTTCTCTTTAAGAGCCGTAACAACAGCCGCACCATGCATATCGGCACTGGCCTCTGAAGCCGAAACAAATAATTTCAACGGTACGTTCCTAACGATAAATGCCTTTTGTCGACTGCCTAACAAACTCAATAAACGACTGCACCACGTCGTGGGAACCAAGCTCGCTCTCTAAACGACGTAGGGATTCCTCTTTTTCTAATGACTTGTCTTTAAAATACAGTCGATTGACCTCTTGAAGGGCTGTAATGGCCTCGCCTGAAAACCCACGCCGCTTTAAACCAACGATGTTGATACCCAGAATTTCAAAATTATTATTAGTGCCACGCCCCATGACAAATCGCGGGACATCGCGATCAACACCACTGCAGCCGCCTACATAGGAATGGGCCCCAATACGTTTAAACTGTGCAATGGCGGACGACCCGCCGATAATGGCCCAATCTTCAATCAAAACATGCCCTGCAATTTGCACAGAATTCGCAATAACAGTGTGGCTCTGCACAGTGGTGTCGTGCCCCAGATGCACATAAGCCATCAAAAGATTTTGATCACCCACACGCGTCACACCACCACCGCCATCTGTGCCGATGTTAATAGTTACGGATTCACGAATCGTGTTGTGATTGCCAATGACCACACTGGTTTTTTCACCGTCGTACTTTAAGTCTTGAGGTACAGCGCCGATGACCGAGAATGGAAAAAAAATATTCCCCTCGCCCACTCGCACTTGGTTTTCCATCACGACATGACTTTTTAAAACGTTGCGAGGGCCCAACTCGACGCCATTACCCACAATGCAGTACGGACCGACTACACACGAATCGTGAATTTTGGCTTTTGGAGCAATGATCGCCGTCGGGTGTATATAACCCGCATCAATAGTTTCCATCATAACTCTACTTTTTAATTGATACCTGAGCCATAAATTCAGCCTCAGCAGCTAATTTAGACTCCACAAAAATCTCACCGATAAAACTCCAGAATCCTGACCGCGTCGACTTCACACGAACATGAATATCCATTTGGTCACCCGGACGAATCGGGCGCCTGAAACGTGCGCCATCACAACTGATAAGTGCGACATCAATCTGCGGAATGATACCCTTGTACTCCACATAGAAAAACGGCATCGACACAAAACCGGCGGCTTGTGCCATGGCCTCTAGCGATAACACGCCAGGTAGCACTGGACGGCTTGGAAAATGCCCTACAAAGTGCGACTCATTAATTGTTACGTTCTTTAACGCTCGCACGCGGCTACCGGCCTTAGCCTTATCTAATTGCTCGAGCGACATATCCATTGAAAGCGGCGCTCCGGGTGCTAATTCACAAATACGATCGATAAAAAGAAACGGATATTTATGCGGCAAAACAGCCATGACTTGATCGATGTCTAATGATTGTGTGTTTAACCAATCTATTTTTTGTACTTCTTCTGTCATAAATTTTCTTTACTTCGAGTCGGTCGACTATCGAGTCCTAATTGTTTTTCAACCGCTTTGAGTCGATTGCGTAAATCTTTAATAGAATCCAAACCTACTACAAAACGCCACCATTCTTGACGCGGTTTAACAGGCAACGTTCCAGCATAAGTTTGTTTACCGGGCAAATCTTTAGATACGTTACCGCGGGCACCAACTATGGCTCCATCACCAATGTGCACTTTGTCCGCCACACCCACACTACCCGCTAGAATAACTTGATGGCCAATTTTACAGCTTCCGGCCAGGCCCACTTGCCCACAAATGAAGGCGTGTTGCCCAATCTCAACGTTATGAGCCACCTGAACCTGATTATCAATTTTGGTACCATTGCCGATAACGGTGTCGGAAAGTGTTCCACGATCAATTGCCGTGCACGCCCCAATTTCCACATCGTTACCAATCACGACACGCCCAAGATGGACAATTTTCAACGCTCCTCGCGGCGATGGTGCATATCCAAAACCATCCACACCGACACAAGCCCCAGAATGGATTCTAGTGCGATCACCCACGACCACTCGTGGATAAATGGTGGCGTTTGAGAACACCACGACATCACAACCCAACTGGGTTTCGCGCCCAACCACACTTCTGGGATGACAATACGTACGCTCACCAATCTTAGCACCAACGCCTACGTGGCATCCGGCACCGATATGACTATGTTCTGCTAAGCTAACTCCGGCTTCAATAACTGCTCCGGGCCCGATATAGCTTGTTTTAGGCACTTTCACCGAGGCGTCTACCCAGGCGCCGTTTGACGTGGTGACAAAATTCTGTTGCGTTGGAGTATAACCCCCAGCACCCTCAAATTGGTCAGGCCACTGACGACTAACTAAGTGCGTAAAATAGGCCAACGCCTGATACGCATCGGGCACCCAAAGAATGGACGCATTGAACTCATATTGTGAAAAGAGACCACGCAAGGACTCCGACGCAACAATAAACAAATTACTTAGCGCCGACTTTTGAGGTTGCTGAGTCGCTACCGCAGCAAGAAATTCTTTAGCGATCGAATCAGAGTTGAGGAAGCCAATACTTTTGGCTTCTGTGGTTGTATGATCATTGCTAAGAGCCGAAAAAAAATGGGGCGTGGTTACACGCCCCATGTCGATTACGCTAAAAATACGTACACTAGAAATTCCTGAGACACCTGCCTGAGCAGTGCTTACAGTTGTTACGTGCGACCTACCGAAAGCCTCGTCTAAACAACTCAGGTACGACGACAGTTGAAGTGGTGATTGAAACCTAACCATTCTTCTTATTAAAAGTCTTAACCACCTCGTCGGTCAAATCATCTTTTGGTTGTACAAATAAAACACTATTTTCATTCTTATCTAACACCATAGTAAAGCCCTGCCCTTTAGCGACTTCTTCTACTACGCCACGCAAACGGCCGATGATAGGCTCGGTCAAATCACGCTCGCGTTTTTGCATTTCCATTTGAGACTTACCTACCAACTCACGGTACTTCATGATTTTTTCCTGAAGCTCTGCTTGTTTTTTACCCTGAGCCTCAGCACTCAAAACCAAGTTCTTTTTCTTAAATTCTTCGGTCAGTTTTTTGATGCTCTCTTCTTCACTTTGAAGTTGTGTTTTTTTCTCGTTAAATTCCTTCTCTAACTGTGATTTGGCTTTTTTGCCGGCATCGACCGTTTGAAGGGCTTTTTGCATATCAACGACGGCGATTTTTACGTCGGCCTTCGCTACTTGTACGCCTAAAAATAAAGCCGCACTAGCTACTACGGTAGCTAATGAAAAGGCTGAAGTTGTTTTGGTTATTTTCATTCTGATCTCTCCTTAAAATTACACTTGGTATCTAAAACGGTGGGCCAATAAAGAATTGAAACACGTACGGATCGTCAAATGGTCTAGGATTTAGCGGAAAACCCCACTCAAAACGTAACGGACCTATCGGTGAAAACCATCGTAAACCGAAACCGACGTCTTTACGAATTTCTGTTGAAGCGAATAGATCGTTAAACGAGCTAGTTGCACTACCAGCATCGAAGAACGTTACAAATTTTAAGCCGGCCTCTTTAACTAAAGGCATTTCGACTTCTGCAATATAGTTCCACTGCGACTTTGCGCCTAGTGGCGAGCCGAAACGTGATCTTGGGCTCACACTAAGTTGGTTGTAGCCTTTTAGGTTGTTCGGGCCGCCCAAATAGAATTTCTCTGCTGGTGGGATATTTTTGTCTTCTCGAGTTTGAAAAATATGGCCTAACTCGGCCTTGGTTCGAAACACCAAACCCCACGCAATGGGGTGGTAAAAACGCACATCACCAAGCAATTTTGCAAAGTGTTTATTGGCGCCCAACCCGCCCAACTCTCCGGTGGCCGCGGAGTAATAACCTTTGGTCGTTTCAAAACGATTGTTCCGGCGATCGTAAGCGAGCCCCAACTGCATGCTAGAAAGATTACCAATATCATCACTAAAGTTCAGTTCAGGGTCGCGGGCTAATTGAATGTCATCTAGGCGTAGATGCTCAAATTTGTAGGTATTTGAAATATAAAGATCATCCACAATCGGATACCCGAAGCGCACGGCACCCCCACTACGTAGGGTGAGATAACGATTAGGAATGGGGCTAACGACATAGAAAATATCGGTGCCGGCCGACCACAACGTATCTAAGAAGTAGGGCTCTGTGAAACTAATCGAAAGACTGCGGGACAGACGATTGGCCGAGTATTGGCCCTGCAACGAAAGATTTTGCCCCCGTCCGAAGAGGTTATTTTCAGCCACCGTTGTGGTCATGAAGAAACCTTGCAGACTGCCGTAACCCATACCTAACGAAACGGTACCGGTGCTGCGTTCCTTGATCGAAATTTCAAGGTCAACAATACTTGGGTTGTCTTTGCGTGTGACCGAATTGACCACTACCTCGCCTTGGCCAAAAAATCCGAGACGCTCAACACGCTCTTTGGAAATGCGCAATCGAGACCCATTGTACAACTCACCTTCATGGACGCGTAGTTCTCGACGAATGACTTTATCGCGTGTCTTTGCGTTGCCTAATATATTGATCTGACCGAAATGGGCCAATTCGCCCTTTTCAAAGTCATAACGAATATCGACGACTTTTTCGTCGTCACGAATATTGGCGCGTGGGTTGACGTTAACAAACGCATATCCGAGGTCTTGATATTTTTCGGTGAGTAACTGGATGTCGTCGTTACGTCCTGAAATAGAAAAGGTCTCGCCTTTAATCAGGTGAAGGTCTTTGCTCAACTCGTCTTTGGTAAAAAGTAAATCTCCGCCGAAATCGATGTCGCCTACTTTATACTGCTCACCCTCTTCGATACGAATCGAAATAAACAATGATTTTTTATCTTCACTTACCGTAACAACGGGCGTGTCGACCTGCGCTTTGACATAACCTTCGTTCGCGTAGAAGTAGCGAATCATCTGTAGATCTTGTTTAAACGCCGACTCTTTAAAACTACCAGAGCTCGTCAACCACGAGAAAAAACTGCCCTCTTTGGTTGAGCGCATGATGTCTTTGAGTTTTTGGTCTGAGAATTTTTTGTTATTTAGGAACGTAATCTTTTTGATGCGTACTTTTTCAAAGTCGTTCACCCGGTAGATTAAATTGACCTCGTCTTTTTTGTCCGACTTCTGAACATCGTAAGAAACACGAGCCAGATAAAAACCTTTGTCTTCGTAGTGTTTTTGAATAGCCGCAACATCTTCTTTAACTTTGGTGATATCTAGAATGGCATATTCTTTTAGTTTGATAACTTCTTTGAGGTCTTTCGAAGCAATCTGATCGTTGCCTTCGAAATCAATTTTCACCACCGTCGGATGCTCTTTAACGATGAAGGTAAGAACGCGGTCTGAATAATCCGCCTGAATATCGTCGAAATAACCTAAGTTATGTAACGCGCGAATGTCTTCAGCGATGCGCTCTTTCGACAAGGAATCACCTACTTTAGATTTTAGTTTGGCGATAATCGCATCGGCTTCGATTTTTTTATTACCTCGGATGGCAATTGATTTAATGCCACTGCCGTCATCTGGCTGACTCAGCGTTGGTGAGCGTAACAGAGATTTTTTTTCTGCTGCTGCACGGCCTTTGGAAGGCTTTGCATAAGAAGACGCTGAAAACAAAGCCGCCAAAAAAGATACGGACAAAATTACAAAGACGGCCGGACTAAGACAACGCCGCGCCCCGACTCGGGATAAAACAATGCGCCTGCTTATTTTTTTGAAATCAAAAGAACAACTACCTAAAGCAATTAACCAGGGATGGAGATTCATGCGTATAAAGAAAAGGTATATTTTTTTAATAGGATGTTCGTCAAACTCAAATATCGATTCACTGAATTACCACACCATCACGCATTTCGACGATGCGCCCCATTTTTTGAGCGACTTTCATGTCATGAGTGACAATAACTAACGACGTTTTTTTGGCGCGATTGAGCTCTAAGAGCAGATCCATCAGGAGCGAACCATTCTCCGAATCTAAGTTACCAGTGATTTCATCGCCCAAAATAACTTCGGGCTGCATCAGCATAGCGCGCGCAATCGCGACACGCTGACTCTCGCCGCCGGATAATTCGCTCGGCAGGTGGTGCATGCGGTGGCCCAGGCCGACGTTCGTAAGTAGTTGTTTGGCAATAGGCTCAATCACGTCGCGATGGCGCTCAGCTATTTGACCTGGCAATAAAACATTCTCTAACGCTGTGAACTCGGGAAGTAGATAATGGAACTGAAATACAAAACCTAATTTACGATTGCGGTAATCAGCACGTTGGTTTTCATTTTTTTGAAATAAATTTTGTTGCTCATGCAAAATTGTGCCTGAAGTTGGCGGCTCTAAAAGACCTAATAAATGAAGGAATGTCGATTTACCCGCGCCCGAGCTACCCACAATCGCTACAGTTTCACCGCGAGTTAAAGCAAAGGAAACACCACGTAACACAGGGATGTTTTGCGTCCCCCGGTTAAACGACTTAAAAACGTTGTTTGCTGTAATAATAGTGTCTATCAAACAAACCCCTTAATCTTGTTTCAAGGCATCGATGATGGCTCTGCGACTCACACGCAAACTAGGCCAAACCGTCGCACTTACGGCAATAACCAACGCCGCAATTAAAATAACTGCGATTTCAGTTAGACGCATTTCAACCGGAAACTTGGAGAACATGTAAATTTGAGCCGGTAAATCGAGTATGGTTTTGTGCTTTAATAAAAATAGGCCGCCCAATCCTAAAATACTACCTAGAAAGACACCCAACGACGCAACCAAAACACCGACTAATAACCAAAGCTGAAATATTTTAGAACGACGTAATCCGATTGCTTGTAACATCGCAATCGACTTTCGTTTTTCGTAAACCAACATTAAAACCAAACTAACCACATTGAAACTCGCCACAAAAACAATGGCTAATAATAAAATACCAATGACCACTTTTTCTAACGCCAGCGCATATAAAATATTGCGGTTCAACGTAGACCAATCGCGGGCTCGAATCGGGTATAAATATTTTTCATTTAATACTGAAGCAATCTGATTACTCGTAGCCGCTGAGCGGGTTAAGATTTTAAACGCGTTCACTTGATTTGGGAGGGCTAGAATATTTTGCAAGGTACTTAGGTTGGTCACTGCGTATTTAGAATCGTATTCGTACATCCCTAACGAAACAATGCCCGTGACCACCAATGGTTTTACCACCGCTTCGGCGTCATGAAAGGGCACCGTAAATTGTACGGTGCTACCGAGGGACAATTTTAATTTCTCCGCAATAACGCTGCCGATAGCAATCTCATTTTGACCCTCAACACTTGGCAAACGTCCTGAAATGACACGCTGACTAATTTCAGAAACTTTATGAACGGCATCCATGTCGACGCCCTCTAAAACCACACCCATTGATTTTTTGTGTGTCAACATGCCCTCAGTGAACAAGTAGGCTGCGGCAGCAACAATATCAGGAGAGGTCGCTAACAAATCTTTTTTAAATTTTTCGGGATCTGAAATGGTCTTTGATTTTGCGAAAAGCAATATATGACCGTGAAACGCGGTTTGGGTGCGACGAATTTCGGTTTCAAAACCGTTCATGACCGACGTGACAATAACTAACGATGCCACCCCGAGAGCAACCCCAATAATGGCAATAAACGCCAAAAACCGAGTCGATTTTTTTGTCGCGGAACCAGAAAGACGATCTACCCCCAATAAAAATCGCCTAACTAATTTTGCAATCATGATTCGTTTATAGACTCGTGCTCTAATCCAGCGTGGTGCGCGCGCGGTTTCATTTGAGGGAATAAAATCACATCGCGGATGCTGGCACTATCCGTGAACAACATCACGAGACGGTCGATACCAATACCCTGACCTGCGGTTGGTGGCATACCTTGTTCGAGTGCTGCTAAAAAGTCTTCGTCAATATCACACGCCTCTTCGTTGCCACGCGCTTTTTCTTCGGCTTGGTGCTCAAAGCGAATACGCTGATCTACAGGGTCGTTGAGCTCAGAAAACGCATTGGCTACTTCGCGACCAAAAATAAAAAGCTCAAAACGATCGACCACGCTGGGGTCCACATCGTTGCGTCGTGAAAGAGGTGACACACTTGTGGGATACTGTGTAATGAAAGTTGGTTGAATCAGTTGTGCTTCTACTTCGTTGTCAAAAATACTCATCCAGTCGTGACCTAGGGTTTGACTGTCGTCATAATGGAATTTTTTTGAATCTAAGTAGCGACGTACTACCGCCTGATCATGAAGCGCCTCGAGCGCAGGTAACGAGCCCGACTGCGCCGCAAATTCTGCGAAGCCACTGAGTTTTAAAATGGATTCTTTTACAGTTAAACGCTGCCAAGGGCCGGCAAAACTAATATTTGTGCCTTGATAACTAATCTCGAGTGAACCTTTAACGGTTTGGGCCAAACCTTGAAACAGCTCTTCGGTTAGCACCATCAAATCTTCGTAGGTGGCATAGGCCCAGTAAAACTCAATCGATGAAAACTCGGGATTGTGTTTGATGCTAATGCCTTCATTACGGAACTGGCGATTTAATTCGTAAACACGCTCAAAACCGCCAACAATCAATCGCTTTAAATGCAGCTCTGGCGCGATACGCAGCGAGAGCTCTAAATCTAAAGCATTGTGATGCGTCATGAATGGCTTTGCCGCTGCCCCGCCTGCAATTTGATGGAGCATGGGTGTGTCGACTTCCAAAAAATCGCGTTGATCAAAAAAATTACGAATATAAGAGATAATTTTAGTGCGCGCGCGAAATGTGTCACGTACGGCGGGATTCATAATTAAATCCACACTGCGGTTACGGTAACGCAACTCGACATCAGAGAGCCCATGAAATTTCTCAGGCAAAGGCCGTAGTGACTTTGTTAACACAACAAACTGCGTTGCATGGATCGACAACTCATTTGTTTTTGTGCGAAATACATGACCTTCTATATATATAATATCGCTAATATCTGTGAAATTCTTGTAATGATCAAACTGTGTGACTAACGAATCTTTTGAAACGAAAACTTGAATCAACCCCGTGCGATCTTGAATACGTACGAACCCGCCTTTACCGAAATCTCGAATCGCCATGACACGGCCAGATACGGTGACGTGGGGTTTTGTGCCTTCTAATTCTTCTCGTGAAGTGTGTTCGTAGCGTTCATGCAGATCAGCAGCCAAAGCCGTAGGTTTGACGCCATTGCGATAGGGGTTCAACCCCAACGCCCGCATCGCTTTGGATTTTTCAAAACGAACCAACATCTGTTCGTTTGTGATCATTGTTTTAGGCAATGTTTTAGCCAACGCCGAAAGCGTCTCTTGAGAAGTAGACATATGTACTATCAACCTTAGTGGTGCAGCGACTCTAAGTAACGCTCAGCATCGAGTGCTGCCATACAGCCCGAGCCTGCAGCTGTGATCGCCTGCCGATAAATATGATCCTGCACATCGCCTGCAGCGAATACGCCTGGAATATTGGTTTTTGAAGAATGCGATTGGGTGATTAAATACCCATTGGCATCGGTCTCTAACTGACCTTTAAATAATTTTGTGTTGGGGGAATGCCCGATCGCTACAAAAACGCCGGTAACTTTGAGCGTTTCGGTCGCACCTGTAGTGGCGTCTTTGATTAGCAACCCCTCTACATCTTCGGCGCCTAACACGTCTTCTACCAAGGCATTGTAACGCACCGTGATTTTTGGATTCTTCAAAACACGGTCTTGCATAATTTTACTGGCACGCAATTGGTCACGACGATGCACCAGCGTAACGGACTTTGCAAAACGCGTTAAAAAATGCGCTTCTTCGCATGCTGAATCACCACCGCCAATTACAGCAATGTCATGCCCACGAAAGAAAAAACCATCGCAGGTGGCACAGGTAGAAACCCCCTTGCCCATGAGACGTGATTCATTTTTTAAGCCTAATAGATTCGCCGAAGCGCCTGTTGAAATAATAACGGCTTGGGCCTGAAGCGTTTCTTTCGCTGTTTTTAGTGTTTTGATTGGTGATTTAAGATCAGCCTCCACCACCTCGCCAACGACAAACCGCGCTCCGAATCGCTCGGCTTGTGCGCGAAACTGCAGCATGAGTTCAGGGCCCATTACGCCTTTGGGAAAACCCGGAAAATTTTCTACTTCAGAAGTAATCGTCAACTGACCGCCTGCTTGCATGCCCTCCACAACGAGAGGATTCAAGTTGGCGCGCGCTGCATAAATGGCTGCCGTTAATCCGGCAGGGCCTGTACCTAAGATGATAATATTTTCTGCCATATGTTTTTTGAATTTGCTTGGGGGTGTGGGAGCTAGAACTATCTTAAACCAGACTTGCCTTCGAGCTCTTGCCGAATCGCTTCAACGTCAACAAACGTTGCTGCATCAGCATCATCGGGAAGGGCCTTCAATAGTTTGTCATTTTCTACTTTGGTGGAAACACCTTTCGCAGAAAGACGGTTAATCATACGAATGTCATTTTTTTTGTCATGAATTGCATCGGATAGTGTTGCCATAGACCCTTAGATCTACAACAAGTTTTGGTTTAGTGAAAGGTGGGACCTGTATTTCGTTTGTTAGAATCGGTATTAGACCGATCGGCATTGTGAACCATTTTGAGGTGGTTCGCCTTACGTCGGGTGGTGCCCTTACCACCGCCGCCTCTTTGGCGGACGCGAGCTAGATAAAGTAAGTAGGCAAAACCGGTGATCATACCGCCTAAGTGACACGCACTGGCCGCCGCTGAGTTTGAATAAAAGATGGTTGAGATGAATTCAATCGCCCCCAGTAACAATACAAAATATTTAGCTTTTATAGGAAAGAGCATCATAAACAGCATCGTGCGTTCCGCAAACAAGATGCCGTAGGCCGTTAAAAGACCGTAAATGGCGCCACTTGAGCCTATCATGAGTGCGCCAGTACCCACACCCAACAACGCCAACACGAGGTAGACCACACCACCCGATAGGGCCGTCAGAGCCGTAAATGATAAAAAGATTTTAGGACCCCAAAGCGCCTCGAGCTCGCTACCGATCATGTAAAAAACAAGCGCGTTGAATACGAGGTGCATCAATTCGGCATGAAAAAATGGGTACGTGGCTAAACGCCAAAACTGCCAGGGTACTGAGGGCAGCACACCAAAAAATAAACTCAAAGACTGGCCCACGAGTTTTAATGCCACTAAATCGAGCACGAACAAAACCACTAAAACAATTAACAGACGTTTCACCCAAGGGGTCAGTGGTATGGGGGTCATAAATTTAGTGATCCTATAAATTAAATTAGTTTACAAACTATTAGGGCGCATTTTTTTGTGCGATCTCTATTAGTATGCCGCCAGTTGAAGTGGGGTGCAAAAAGTTTACTAAAGTATTGTGGGCACCCGGTTTGGGCTCAGCGTAAATCAAACGCACACCGGCGTTGATAAGGCGCTGCGACATTATTTCGATGTCACTAACAACAAATGACAAGTGATGCACACCGGAGCCTTTTTTGGCTAAAAATCGGCGCACGACGTTTTCGGGATTATTAGCCTCGTCCGGCAAGGTCTCGAGAATTTCAATTTTGGCGCTCGGACCTGGGGTTTTTACAAAGTGTGTCATGACACCCTGACTGGGCACGGCCTCTTGGCCGGCATCTAGAAGATTGAGAAGACTTAGGACCCGCTTCAATTGTGGAATATTGTCCGTAACGATGGCGATGTGATCTAAATAAATTGTATTTATATTTGGTGTAGTCATGAAACGATCGTATACCACGACTGCAGGTCTGAAAACGGATTCGACGGGTAGGATTAGGACTTGAGACCTTCCCGTCGAAACTCGTTTTTCTATAGATTAGGAATAGTTGGAATACCGCCCGCGCCGCCTGTACCAGGATTGGTTGGGTTCACAGGAGGTGGTGGCGCTGTAACAGCCGGCCCTGAAGCCCCAGGCACACTTATTACAGGCGGCGTTACTTGTCCGCCAAAACCAATTTGCCCTGCCGCAGAATACGCATACTGTTGATAAATTTGGGCATAACGTGTTTGAAGTTCGGTTGCCTGGGCGTTGAGCTGCTGCATTTGTTCGGAATAATACGCCGTGCGACGCTGCTGATCTTGTACGGCCGCCATTTGGGCTAGGTAATATTGCTGAGATTGCTGCCAGCCCTGTTGCATCATTGGATTCATGGGGTTCATGCCACCGTTCACAAAACCAGCCCCGCCGACACCGTAACCTGGCATTCCAGGGAAGTTATTGTAGGCACCAGGGAAACCGTTCATACCGATGGGCATACCGCCGGGGAACGTACCCACTGGACCACCAGGGAACGTGCCGGGCCAACCGCCAGCGTTAAAACCGCCGGGCATCATGCCAGGGAAGCCGGCACCTGGGAAACCAGCGCCGGGAAATCCGGCTCCGGGGAATCCCGCACCTGGGAAACCTACTCCGACGCCGCCGGGTATCATAGGCATGCCTGGGTACCCGCCCCCGATGGCTCCGGGGAAACCTCCGTTAAAACCAGCACCAACCCCCGGGAAGCCGCCATTAAAACCACCGGGCATTACGCCGGGGAACCCTGCGCCCGGGAAACCAGCTCCAGGAAAACCACCGTTGAAACCAGCGTTAAAACCTCCGGGCATCATGCCAGGGAAGCCCGCGCCCGGGAAACCAGCTCCAGGAAAACCACCGTTGAAACCGGCATTAAAACCACCGGGCATCATTCCAGGAAAACCGCCGTTAAAACCGGCGCCCATCATACCGGGCATCATACCTGGGAAGCCGCCATTAAAGCCTGCGCCCATCATTCCAGGAATGCCGCCACCCATCATGCTGGGCATACCCATATAGGCGCCCGCCATGGGGTAGCCGCCCATCGGAAAGCCGTTAAAACCTGGAGTACCGCCACCGGTAAAATACGGCATGGAGTTCCATGGGCCCGCTACTAGGCCGCCGCCCGCACCGGGAAACAAACCGCCATTAGGGAACATGCCAGGAAGGCCCACGCCGATGCCACCCGTCCAGCCAAACTGCCCAGCACCGCCATAGGGGTTTAGAGGCATTCCAAGGCCTGACAAACCACCCAGCATGCCGGGACCACCATAGCCCCCCATCATGGGGCCGCCCAAACCAAAACCGCCACCCACACCGGGGAATACGCCTGGCATACCGCCATAGAGGCCGCCCATCATACCTGGGAACATGCCGTTGTAACCAAACGGCGACCCCGTGACGCCCATCCCGGGATATCCCACTCCACCAATGTACAGGCCACCGCCAAAACCACCGCCGCCACCCAAGGCGCCCATGAGGCCGCCAAGACCACCCATCATAGCAGCACTTAGGCCGCTACCATACTGGCCCCCCATCGCACCCATGGGGTTTGGTGGAAAATACGGCACACCCTCAGCGATCGAGTTCTGCATGTATTGGTTGTACGAATTTGTATAATTTTGTTGGGCCGTCTGAAAATTGCGGTAGCCCAAGTACGAATTAAGGCCACCTAAAATCATCGACCCACCCAAACCGATACCTTGCATAACGCGCTCGAAAGTCGATGGCTGGCGCGGGGTCAACTGGATGCCATACACGTCTTGAATACGCTGCAACTCGGTAGTGGTGCGTTCTCGCGCCGCACAATCGGGACAGTTCGTATTGACTTCTTCTAATTCGGTTTCAAGCGATGTGATGCGCTCGGTAGCTTCTTCTAACTCGGATTCGATTTCGCGGATGCGGGCCTGCTTCGCGCGGATTTGAACTTGGTTGTCGACTTTGTAACAGCGCATGATGTCGGCGCGTGTATCAGCGCCCTGTGCCAAATCGAGACAAGGTTGTTTCTGAAAAATCTTTAAACAAATATCAGCCTGAGAAGGTGATCCCACATAACATAAATTACCTCGAGAGCCGGGTGGCGTTCCAGACACTGCTGATGCAGGTGAAGGAGACGGGTCCTCTTTACATTCACTGCCGGTCACAGGCTCCATATTACAAAGACGCGCATGTCTTTGACAGGCATCAACGTTACAATCGGTCTGCTCGCCAACAGGGGCGGTAGCGGATTGTAGTCGTCGAACCTCACGTTGTAGCCTCGATTTTTCTTGGCGTAAGTTGGTTTGGCTTTGGCGTGTTTCGCGCATCTCGCGATTGACGCGTCGGTATTCGGTAAGATTCGTAGCGTGCGCCGTCAGCGGCACTACTAAAAACAGCAACGCTGCTCGAAAAGTAGCTGCCATGGCCAATCTATAACGATCGGCATTTGTATTGTGTGGTTTAGTCTCGGTATGATTTTTCATCTTAAAACGTCCTTATTTTAAGCAGGCGTATCAACGTTAATTGTGAACCAAGTTTACAAAATTAGCGAGAGGAGAAGCGGCGGAGCCAAAACACACTTTCACGCCACTAGGTATTTTTTTCGCATCGCGCTGAACCTAACCAAACCTCGTCGCACAAAAGATTTAATATATTTAAAAGCCGGAATATGCATTTTTCTAAATATTAATAGCCGTTTCAAATTAATAAACTTTCTCGTATTGTGAAAACGTGTCAGCACAGCGGCAAAAAATTCCTAGTACGTTCTCGACTCAAGCGTATAAACGGCTTTATTCGTTTAATCAGCATCCCCTCAAACAGTTTTGCGAACATCCCGACGACGCGCGGGCCAGCATTGTTGCCGAATTGATGCAGACGTACCCGCAAGATTCCCACGCGAATATCGTTTTTGATTTTATAAAAGCCGAGTCCGCACGATTGAAGCGCCCCAATGACCCACTGCGCGATCAACTGGATGAGAGTTTTTTGGCCCTAGTAAAAGAAGCCGCTACCACGGCCAGCCGACGGCCCGAGGTCGGATCGCTGCCCAACGAAACTCAGAATTTTACAGAGATTTTAGAACACATCATCCATTACCATTTAGATGAAGTACTTAGTAGTTTTAGTAAAAACGTGTATCGGTTAGCGACGAAAGTAGTGCCTAATATTTTACGCGGCGTTTTACGCACGGTATCCGTACAGCAGCTATCGAAAGACCTTTTTGTTTCAGAAAACTTAAGAAGTCGTGTGCAGATTTCTGGTTGCATCGATCGCGTGCGCCACCTCTCGACATTAGGCACTGTGGTGTTAGTACCCACCCACTATAGCAACCTCGACTCGTTATTGATCGGTTGGGCGCTCTATGAAATTGGCCTTCCGCCATTTGCGTACGGCGCTGGTTTAAATTTGTTTCGTAATCCGGTGTTTGGTTTTTTTATGAACAACTTGGGGGCGTATAAAATTGATCGTAAAAAAACGCACCCACTGTACAAAGATATCATCCGTATTTTTTCACAAACAGCTATGGAACGCGGCTGTCATAGTTTGTTTTTTCCGGGTGGTGGGCGCTCTAGATCAGGCGCTATGGAGAGTCGTTTAAAATTAGGCCTCTTAGGATCAGCCGTCGACGCTGCCAATCGTAATGTTTTATCCGACGGCGCTAAAATTTTTATCGTGCCCTGCACGTTGTCGTACCACTCCGTCATTGAAGCGAAGTCTTTAATTGAATCGCACTTGCAATTGGCGCCCTCGATGCAACGCAACTTTGCCGAACAAGATGCCGATGAATGGGGTAGCCTTACTAGTTTTATGCGTTTTGCTTGGAAGTTTTTCAAAGCCAACTCAACCATAAAAGTGCACTTCGCCGAAGCCTTTGACGTTTTGGGCAACAGCGTGGACGACGCCGGCCAAAGTTATAGCCAAACGGGTGCGCCGGTTGATTACACATCGTATTTCAAAGGCCTCGGCACACACCAAAAACTAGCCCTGACCTTTGACGAACAGCGCAATCGTGAATACACGCGCCAGTTGGGCCTGCGTGTGATTGAAAGTTTTAAACGCCATTCGATTCTGTTGAGTAGTCATTTTGTGGCGTATTCTTTTTTTGAGTGGCTACGAAAAGAAAAAAGCCACTCCGGCGACGACAAAACACTTTTAGGATTAGACCGCGTCGAAACTACGATGAGTGTTTCGGCCTTTTTGCCTTATTTTGCGGAACGCCTCGAACACCTGCGCCACCTACCCCATGCGCCTTTATTAGATGAGGTATTGGCCACAAGCTCCGCCGAAGACGCCCTACACCACGGCATACGACAACTCGGCATCTACCATATCAACCAACCCTTGGTGATTAATAACAACACCCTCTACTCTGAAGATATGCATTTATTATTATATTATCGTAACCGTGCATTTGGTTATGGCATTGAGGGTGGGGAGAGGTGGATTTAGCGATCTCAAAACTCACTGCTATGGTTTTAGGATCAGCTTAGAATTCCGCTTTATCAATTTTGTATAATATTTTTGAATAGCGTAGACACTCGCGCATTCGCCATATTGATTCTTGAAGCGATCGATCGACTCTTCAACGGCCCCGGGTAACTTTCGTATTATGTCGCGAACAAGCTCCATATACGCCGCCGGACTGACCCTAGATAACGAAAAAACTGCTTGCCAGTGAGATGGCAAAACAGTTCCTGAGTCAAACTGCCCTGCGACTGCCATCGCCAACTTATGACTGAGATTGGGGTAAAAACGCGTCGCTACCAAATCATAGAACGGCGCCAATCGCCATCGCCCCGCACTACTTCTTAAGAGGGACAGATTTTTAGCGTGGCCATCACAATTTCCGGTTAAGACATTGAGAATTTGCCATTTTAAAATAGCATCGAGATCCTCAACTACCGAATCCGAGCGTTCTTCGATCAAACGACAACAGTCGATAAAACTCGGCCCGCCCTCAGTTTCATACTTGCGTTGATACGGAACCGCTAGGGCCTGACAAAAGTCCTCTTGATGGAGTCGACTCCACTGACCATTAATCTGTTGGCGGTCATAGCGGCCAACCACAAGAACAAAATTTTCACCTATTTTGACCAACTCAGCGTCGACTGTTGGAACCCCTAGTGCTGCGTACACTTGGGTTTGAATCCATTCATTCTCAGGAACCCTCTGAAATCTGCGCGGGTTTGGTTTTAAGATATGCGTCGTAGGCTGGAAGCCTAAAGGTCGGTAGAAACGTTTGTGTTTATATATCAATGGAAGTTTATTTTGGGCCCCTGCAAGAGAAAAACGTAGGCCACCCTTGAGCTGTAAACTCAAGATACCTGCGGAGTCATTCTTAAACCATGCCGCCAACATCGCAGTTGAAACTTCCTCTAAATCACTTTTTTCAGTCGAATCGTGCTCCTCATTTGTAATGACCAAAGCGCCCGCACAGTCGTGACCTATGCGCAGCAACAACTCAAAATCATTGTCTACTGAAATGCCAAGCTTTTGACACAAAGCGCTTCGCGGATTGCCTTCTGGTAAAAGATTTCCAAAAAAAATTTGAGCCTCTCGGTGGTACACTCGAGAATCTTTCTTTAACGAGGCTGAAATCGCGAAACCCTCGTCAGAATCTAACCACTGCTGCGAGTACTGAAAACAAAACCCATCCTGCGTTTCATCTAGGACCCCAACCAGTTGGGGTGGAGACCAAACCCATAAGCGACGTTTCACTCGACCACCCTAGGCACAATCTGGATAGCAAGGTTTAATCGATGAATTACCTGCAATACTTTTCCTAAAGGAAACGAATCGCGTGAGCCGTTTTCTAATTGATATAAAAACCGACGACTCACTCCCGAACGCGCTGCTAACTCGGCTTGTGTCAGCTTGCGTTTGCGGCGTTCAAGCCGAATTTTTTCACCAAGCGCCTCAACACCACGAATAAAAGTCGCCTTGGAGGGGTCTGCCTTTATTTCATCGATTTGATCCATATATGGATCATTTTCATACAAACAACCGACCTTTGTCAAATTGATCTAGATATGGATCATATCAAACAAAACAAGACCACTAAAGCCATATGATCTAGATATAGATCAAAGTGTATTACTACGCCTCAAACTTAATGATTTCTAATGTTTAGACCTATAACATTTAGAAGAACCCCACATGAAACCCTTATTCCGGAGGCGCTGATGCGCAAAATTTCTTCAAAGGTCGTGCTGGCCTTTTTTGTATCTGCAGTCGTTATTGTAGGTGCTTTTTTGTATATACAGAAATTTAGATCTTCTAGGGAGTATGTATCGCCGCGGGTTGGTGATGTCGTTGAAACTATTTATGGCCTAGGCACGGTGACGGCCGATCAGGAATACCACTTGCGTGTGGCGGTCACGTCAGAGGTTAGAAAACTTTTTGTGCAAGAGGGGCATACGGTCGCTAAAAACACACCTCTCATTCGACTCGACGACAACACGTTTAAGTCGCCCTTAGATGGCGTCGTCACCCGCATCGCGTTTAAAGAAGGCGAACTTGTTGCACCGCAAGTGCCGGTTTTAACCGTTACGAATCTTGCACGCCTGTATCTGGAAGTTAGCCTCGAGCAACAATCCACGTTACGCGTAAAACGTGGGCAACCTGTTTATATTTCGTTCGAAAGCATGCGAAATGAAAAACTCACTGGTGAAGTGGCCACGATTTATCCGCGAGAAAATCAGTTCATTGTACGCGTCGAAATCAAAGACTGGCCCGCAATGAACATTCTGCCAGGCATGACGGCCGACGTAGCTATCTTGGTGGGTGAAAAAAAACAAGTGCTACTTATCCCAGTTAAAAGCATTATCGCCGGTCAGGCGACACGACGTCGCGACGGTCGCAATGAAAAGATTCGTGTAAAACTAGGGTCTATGGATGGCGAATGGGCCGAAGTACTAAGTAATGATTTGCTACCAAGTGATCAGATACTAGTGAGGCACTAACATGCTGTTTCTTGCCATTCGTCATTTGATCAGTCGAAAAAAACAGTCGTTATTAACGTTTGCAGGCATCGTTCTAGGCACCGCGGCGTATGTCGCGATTTCGGGTATGATGTTAGGCTTTCAAACGTTTATTTTAGACCAACTTGTAAACAACGACTCACACCTGCGCATTCAAGCGCGTGAAGAGATTCTCACCACTCAAGTTTTAAACGACGCGCTCTTTGAAAAAGACACGGTGATTTCGTGGCTCCGCCCACCCTCAGGACGTAAAGACAATTCGTTTATATTGGCGCCGCAACAATGGATTGATCGTTTGAACAACGACGATCGCATTTTAGCCGCATCGCCACAGCTTATCATTCAAGGCATTGCAACCTATGGCGCGCAAACAGTTGCGGTGAGTCTGGTCGGCTCAGAACCTGAAAAACAAAAACGTGTTTCCAATATTGAATCGTACATGCTTCAGGGCAAGTTCTCGGACATTGGCAACACCGGCAACCGCGTCATCATTGGCAGTGAACTCGCGCAAAGACTGGGCATTAACGTGGGCTCAAATATTCTCTTGAGTTCGGGCAAACAAGTGCCCCAGCCTTTTAAAGTCGTGGGTCTTTTTCGCTTAGGCGTCAAAACACTGGATGAGACTAGAATTTTTGCAGCCCTCAAAGACACACAACAACTAAATCAAACACCAAGCCGCATCTCAGACATCGCGGTGCGATTGATCGATGTGAACTTAGCAAACGATCTGGCCACATCATTTAATTTGTATGCTCAAGAAAAAGTACAAAGTTGGGATCAAGCCAACGAAGGCATTATGTCAGTCTTTAAAACTCAAGACATCGTCCGCAACGCCATGACGGTTTCGATTTTGATTGTCGCAGGGTTTAGCATCTACAATATTTTAAGTTTAGCAGTAACGCATAAACGCCGAGAGATTGCGATACTAAGGTCAATAGGGTTTGAACCCTGGGACATCACTAAACTCTTTCTCATTCAAGGGGTGATCTTAGGTTTTTTCGGCGGATTACTAGGCGCGGCCCTTGGGCTTTTGATTTCGTACATTATGTCGAATATTGAAGTGTCTTCGAATCGAGGTTTAGGCGGAAACACCATGATGGTTTCGTTTAATGTTTGGATTTATATTAAAGCGTTTTTTCTTGCGCTGATTTCCTCGAGTTTTTCGGGATTTTTTCCGGCACGCGCGGCCGGGAGACTCGAGCCCATTGATATTATCCGTGGTGAAGATAGTTAGAAGACGTTTAAACAACGGGCTAATTGGGAAACAAATTTATGTCGATCGAGATGATTCAAATTCGAAAAAGTTTTGGAGAACCGCCAACGCACGTACTGAAAGGCATTGATGGAAATATTCAAAATGGCGAGATGATTTCGATTGCCGGGCGCTCAGGCTCGGGCAAAAGCACGCTACTTTATATTATTAGTAGCCTTGATCGCCCCACATCAGGCGAAGTGCGTGTGGATGGTATTTCGTTAGCGAGTTTAGATTCGACGCAATTGCACCAGTTTCGTAACCAAAAAATGGGTTTCGTATTTCAATTCCACCATCTATTGCCCGAGCTGACGGCTTTGGAAAATATTTTGATGCCGACGCTTAAATCAGATAGCGATTTTGACTTTAAATCGCGCGCGCACGGTCTACTTAGTGAGTTCGGATTAGAAGACAAATGGAATCGCATTCCAAGCAAACTCTCTGGCGGCGAACAACAACGTGTTGCTATTGCACGGGCGCTGATCATGAACCCGCCGATCGTATTTGCCGATGAACCCACGGGCAACTTAGATTCGGTCAATGCTGAAATTGTGATGAAACTATTTTTACGCATCAATCAAGAGCGTGGCACGACGATCGTGTACGTGACGCACGACCATGAGTTTGCACGTATGGCGTCGCGACAGATACAACTTATTGATGGCGTTGTGGTGCATGGGTAAAAAGCTTAACCTTTGAAGCAGTGGGCTAGGCTGTGCACGGAATACACATAGATATTTTTCTCGAGTTTATAATCTTTTTTTCCAGGATAAATCACCACGAGCCTATCGAGATTTAACAACTCGCGCGCCATTACCATCGATTTTGTCATCACTGGAGCGTCTTGATATTTGATTTCAAAACCAATTTTTTTACCGCCTTTCAGAACCAAAAGATCTAACTCTGCCTGAGCGTGCACACTCCAAAAATAACACTCTTCGAGTTGGTGCATTTGTATGAGCTGCTCTAACACAAACCCCTCCCACGACGCGCCTAACTTTGGATGGGTCACTAACTGCTTTTTATTTTCTAAAGTCAAAAGCGTATGCAAAATACCGCTGTCGCGAAAATAGATTTTGGGGCTCTTCACTTGACGCTTCGCAATGTTTGCATACCAAGGCTTAAGCTCACGCACCATGAAGGTACCAACCAAGATATCGAGATATTTTCGCACCGTGGGATGCGTGAGTTGTAGTGATTGACCCAACTCGGACGCATTAAAAATTTGCCCATGATGGTGCGTCAACATCTGCCAAAAGCGCCTCATGTGATTGGCGGGAATTTGAAAACCCAATTGAGGAATATCTCGTTCGAGATACGTTGAGATATATTCATTTCTCCAGATATAACTTTTCTTCTCGGTAGTCGCGAGATACGACACGGGAAAACCACCCCGCAGCCATAACCTTTCTATTCTATCATCGCCGGTCTCTTGAAGAGAAAATGGGGCCACTTCGATATAGGAAATACGTCCAGCCAATGTCTCGGTAGATTGCTGTATGAGCTCACGCGACGCACTGCCTAAGATTAGAATTTTTCGTTTTCGTTGATGGAGATCGATGTAACTACGCAGGTACGCAAACAATTCTGGCAGTCGTTGCACTTCATCAATGACGATTAACGATTTTGACGTGGCATTTTCTAACGCCATGATCGGATTTTGTAGTCTTGCTAAGTCGACTGGGTTTTCTAGATCAAAAAAATCGACCTCTTTAAATTTTTTTGAGTAGTGGCGCGCAATGGTAGTCTTTCCGGATTGCCGCGGCCCCAATAGAGCCACTACCGGATGCATGGCAAAGGCATCTTGAATTTTCTTAAGTAGTTTTTTTCTTTCCACGTTTTAAATGTACCATGAAAATTGAAAGGGGACCTTTCAATTTTCATGAACGCAATAAAGATATATTGAAAGGGGACCTTTCAATTTTCATGGGCATGTGAGCGCTAAAAAAATGTCAATACTTTGACTTTGTGGCCATGTGACCGCAAAACCAGGCTGCCACAGCCAATAGGCAGAGGCTGGAATAGACCGACAGATAGTCGTGTTTGAAAAGATCGGGATAGATTTGGTCACTGATCAAATTATGCCCGGGCTCGGCCGTCGTACCTATGACACCGGCGGCAATTACTGTTGAGACACTGAACAGCAGACTAAGCAAAAATAACGGACTGATCTGGGGCTCTTTCAAATTTACGAACCCCACACTTAAAAATGGCAACATCGGAATCAGATAACGTGGGCCAATACACCAGCCCCCGTGCCATTGGTTGAAACAGACGTTAAAACCCACAAAAACACATACAACCGAAAATGCTAGCCAGACTTCTTCACGGCGCGTTCCCTGACGCAACAAACGCCCCATACCAAGCACAGCAAAAATCAAAACGGGTGACAGTATAAAAAGGCCCTTTTTAAAATCGAAAAATAAATCCCAAAACACTTTTAATTTAGGTGTGCCCAGAACGCCAAAAAGTTTAGGTCCGAGATCGCGAAACTCTGGATTTTGATACACTTGTGGCAACGTCAAATACCCGCCAAAACAAGACTTATGATAGAGACCAAACAAGAAAAGACCAGGCAGCCCACCGAGAGCAAACAGTACTAACGCGCGCGCACCAAAACGGCGCAAGAGCACGATAATAAAAAATGGAATCGTAAAGGCACACGAGTATTCGGTGAGGACGGCAGCGCTCATCCAAAACCCACTCCACAACGGCGACGTTCTTTGTACGAGCGCAAAATAGGCAAAAAACAAAAACGCTGCAGCCGTTTGGTGGCCCCAAATAGAATACGCATACGGCAGCGCCATCGTACCCAGCGAATAAGCGATGGTGGCATACATAGCCGTCATAGGTGTCGTTCGAGCCAGTAGAAAAAAGAAAAAAACGACCGCCAACGCAACAGCTGGAACGACCGAGACAAAAAAATTAGTAAACCGCTCTTCACGAATCCAACGCGACAACCGCAACGTTCTCGACAACGCCAGTGCCGGCACCCCGAGGAGTGACACACCCGGAGCTTTATTCGAATAATAATGGCCATCATACAACGACCAATCGGGCGTGGCCTCGGGCGCTAAACCATCGATACTAAAAACGCCTCGCGAAACAATCGAGTCGGTCACAGCAAAACGTGTGAGTTGGTTCACACCTCCATGACCAGGACCAAACGCATACACAGCCAGAACAAAACAAAAAAACGCGATAAACCATCGTGAAATCGGCATGTTTTTTAACGTAGTGCTTCGAGCATTTAATGAAAAGTGAACTCTTAAAAATATTGAAAGACTCAAAGTGCGCCATGCATCGCGCCATAAACTAAGATTATTTACCTCTTAACCAAACCAGACCTTCATGCCACCATAAATCATGTTTAAAAAATCCGTTTTCAAATCACTGGCGCTGTCATTAGTGGTTTGCGTTTGTGCGACGTGGGGCTTTGCCGAACCGGCAGTTTACATTCTAGATACACCCACACTGAACAGTCTCGAAGGTGCAGGCTTTAGTTTAAATGAAACTCTAGGGCAGACGAAATCACTCAGCCGCACGTCCGATCTGTACAAAACAAACGAAGCCTATCGTAGTTTTGCAGAGACCATCGGTAAATCACTTCCGCATGATGCTACAACAGATCAGCTTCCTGATACGATTCCAGAGAACGCAGGCGACGTGCCCGACATGGTGCGGCGATTACGTGGTTTCGAAGATAAAGGATCTCGATCAGACAAAGATCTCAAGGGCGGCTTCATCATTCGTCGCACGGCCAACAATTCACAGTACCCCTATTTAGTAGAACGCGACGGTGACGAGCCACGCCACTTTGATACCCGTTGGCTGAACTCGGACTACGCCTACATGAAGTTGATTGCCATCGCCAACCGCATGGACCGCAAAGACATTACAAAAGACTCTTGCGGTGAGGTCCGCTTTCTTTATCGATTGAGTTATAAATCGAAAAAATCGAGTTCGAGTCTACCGTTTTTTGTAAACGTGGTGCATCAGTATCCGAAACAAGAGACCTGCGCGGGTTTTGCCAAATCGTGGAATGTATCCACAACCGACGCCACAGCATTAAGAAGTGGCCCCTTAAAAAATCTTTCGCTCCGACAACTCGAAGTTAATTTTCAATCGCTGCGCTTTACGTCGGGTTACATGCACGATTTTGGTGGTCAGGCCATGTACATGCAGCGCGTATTTCGCAAAAAAGGCTCGAGACTTGAACCGGTCGAGCTTGAGAACACCCCCGATGTTCTTGCGATCAAAAATGATCCGGCCCTATTAAAACAATTTGTTGAATATTTGAAGAAGCCCGAGAACCTCACCCGACTAGATAACGGTGTTTTGAACATCAATTTTGATCCAAAGTTTTTGGCCAAGTTTTCTGTCTCCTGGTCGACATTGGGGCGAGCCCGAACAGCGAATCGCCCCTACACCGAAATATTCCGTGAGAATCGTGCTCTCGTTGAATCGATTAATATATCAAAATTAAAATATATAAAAAACCATGACGCACTCGTAGAACGACTGAACAATATGACGTGTATGGGTTGCCATCAGGCTGGTGGCACGGCGGGCTTTCATGTGCTCGGCAAGGCGGATGACGCGTTTTCGCATCCGTTCAATCGGCAAGAGCAAGCCCTGTCTCCGCACGCTACCGCCGAGATTTCGCGAAGAGTGGCGTGGTTAAAAAAAGTGGCTGCTGGTGAAGAGCCCAATCCCTTTCGACAGCACTCCACATTTTCAAGTGCGGACTGGGGTACGATTTCCGGCATTCCGAAATTCTCGAATTTAAACGTCGGTCAGCTCTGTTTTGCTGAAGCCGACACGTTTTCTCAGCAACCGGTTTGTGGCGATGCAAATGGCCGCGCGGTCGCGTGTCAAAAGACGGTATCTACGTTTGGGAAAAACGTCTTATTAGGTGAATGCGTTTTAAAAGAAGTGGTACGTGCCGCTGGGCATGCCTGTTGGAAGGGCGAAATTATAGAAAGTACCGAGAGTCTAATGACACACCCTGAGCGCCATCCCCCTAGCTTTAACTTCTTTGCCTTCGAAGATAAGTGGAAACTTTCAGGCGAAATTTTTAAAGATGCTAAACCCTATGGGTGTGTGCTGCCGCAAAGCGGTGCCCCACTGGGCCGCATGAGTCGGCGGTGTTCGTTAGAAGAAGAAAACTTCGAAGTCGACTTCAGCAAAGGCATTCCCGACGAACTTTGCGCCAATCAAGGTGGTTCTGGTTTTGATATGTGCGCGGCGAGTGGCGACTCTGGCGCCTGTCTTGAAACAAAAGTGGCGCGGTCGATGCTCGACACCTGCAGTGAAACGCGCTTTTGTCGTGAAGATTACATCTGTCAGAAATTTCCCGACTACCACAAGATCAGCGAAAAAGATTACGTACGGAAAAAGGGCGACCAACTGATTAACGTGAGCCACCCTTCGAAGATTCGTGGTGACGCGCTGGCAGAAGCGCGTCGGCGGGGCATTGGCTTTTGTGTCCCTACCTATTTTCTTTTCAACATGCGGTTAGATGGCCATCCAAGCCCTATCACGGGGCTTGCACCAGGCGAGCCTAAGTATGATCGCAGCCAACCACTTCGGGGGTACCAATGAAAATTATTTATATACTACTGCTATTTACTTCAGCCACTATTGGCCTCGCTCAAGACTACGCGTTTGATGACGCCCACAATCATGACGGCACGCATGTCGAGGGTCAAAACGACTGCGGCAGCAACTATATGTTCCCGGGCGATATAGCACGACTGGGCTCACACTCATTCTTGATTTTGGGCGAAGATGGCCCTGAGCATTTACTACTCGACCACCGCTCGGGCACCCCGCCGCACACGTACCAATTCATTTTGAGAGTTCGCGTAGATTCTAGTGAAATGGCTACCTATCGTAAGCTATTGAAAGAAACGAAAGTGGCGTTACCTGCCGTCACTACGATCTACTTTGACAAAACAGGTAAACAGATCGACCGCACGTTTTTTTGTTTACCTGATTTGAAGAAAATTTTTGGGCCCGAACAAAAACCAGACGATGCGTACGCGAAGTTGTTTCCCATTCGTGCCTCGTGGCAAAAAGATGCCGATTTTGAAGGTGCGTTTCCAATCAAACAAACGGTCGTGCCCGAAGACCCTCTTGTTATCGAACGCAAAGATGGTGAAATCGTATTGTATCGGTATTTACCCTCGTATTTAGAACAATCGAGCTTTCGAAAAATGCTCAAGAGTAAAGGCAGCGCCTTCACCGCACTATTGAGCCACGCCCCGATTCGTGCGGACGACTCAGTAGAGAACGCAGCGAAGAGATCGTCGTATATTAAAGCGGGTGCGTTCGATTCAAACGGTGAAACGTGCCAGAGCGATTACTATTTAAAGAGCGTGCGCCCACCAAAAACAAAACATGGTTTTTTATTACTCGCGGAAAGTGGCAAAAACGGGGTTTTGGCGACGCACCTTTATGACCAGTCGCCGCAGAACTATCAGACGACACTAACGTTTGAACTTTCTGACGAACAAATGAAACTCTTTCGCAAACTACGGCAAGAATCGAAAACACCGCTTTTGTTTATGCCCTCACAGTATTTTTGCATGCCTGAAATAAAAGACCTCATAAAACGCCAAGCATTATCGCTAGACGGCGCGCTCTACACAAATACAGCCTATGAAGAGTTTAAGTTAGGCCAACAGGCTGGAGAATTAAAACTAACCAGTGATAAAATCAAAGTGCTTGTGAACCGCACGCTGCAAAGTTTGATGAACCCTCAGGCCGTGGCGCGTGATGTGTTCGGCGTGGTTGATATTAAGTCGATTAATTCTGATATTTTTGTCGAGGCCGCCTATGCCAGTGATTGGAATTTTATCGGCAGCCCTGTGGAGGGCTACAAAGCCAATAAGTGTTATTTAACTTCAAAAGCGGCGCAGGCCTTGAGTGCGGTGCAGAAGGACGTCGCCGAGCAAGGTTATGCGTTGTTAGTGTTTGATTGTTACCGACCACAACGCGCCGTGAATCAGTTTGTGCGTTGGACGCAAAATGTGAACGACTCTAAAATGCAGGCAACTTTTTACCCCGACGAACCCAAAAAAGATTTAATCAAACGTGGTTATATTGACTCGAAGTCGGGCCATAGTCGCGCTAGTACAATTGATCTCACGCTGGTGCGTGTTGATAAATTTCAGTCAAAAGACTTTTCGCAAAAGGCGAAAGCCGTCAGCGACTGCCGTCAGTCTGGGCGGGTGGTAGATACCGGCCAGGTCGACATGGGCACGGCCTTTGATTGTTTCAGCGAGCGCGCCTATACGGCGAACACCGCCATTTCAAACGAAGCGCAGCAGAACCGGCAACTGCTAAAATCAGCGATGGAAAAACACGGTTTTACCAACTACGCAAAAGAGTGGTGGCATTTTGTGTTGAAAGACGAGCCTTACAAAAATGATTATTTTGATTTTGAGGTGGAGTGAATTTCTCAGTCGCGAAACAGAGCTCAAATACTCGGATAGTCGGGCGTGCGCTAATTGATCGAAGCACCATGCTTTCGAATCAGAGCAGCCCACTTTTGATTCACAGTTTTGTCCTGATGTGGCCATCTGCTTGAGACAGAGATAATCATGGACCCTGACGAACCGCCCCAGTTAGGGTTGGCGCCGCGTTTCAGCAATCCTCAGCTATAGCTACACAGTCAAGAACATACGCAGAGTAAAGACCATTCCACTGTGCGCCACGATAACACTCCCCGTTATTGGGTTGCGCCTTTACTAGGGCTTTACCTAATGCACTGCATGTTTTGCACGCTTGCAAGTCGCCGACATAACACATGCAGATCTTCGATACATTGCCGTGAGTGGCAGCGAACCCTGCTAGAAGTAATAAAATTTTTTTCATTGTTCAGCCCATGTTACCGATATTGTTGATGCCGGTCTTATCAGGGACAGAGGGGTTTGATGGCCGAAAATTCAAACAGAAAATATTTATACCTACAACTACTAAAATCAGCGATGGAAAAACAGGGTTTTACTTAGCGAGAGGAATAGCGTCAATCTAAATGCCGTCTTAAAGCGACTCCAACACATTCTATCAACGTGATCAGATAGTTGAACAAAGCGGATAATAAGCCGATATGCGTAGTGGTCGACGACCATTCAGGTCTCCCCCAGTCTCTCAAAAATATCTTTAATGTAAAACACGCGGCGGCCGATCAGACGTTTGGAATGCGATGAAAACACTACTCTCCAGCCGCCGAATGCGGCAAAAAATAGCAAGCTTAGCAGTAGGCCTAAGCATTGTACCGGCATTGGCGGCGCATGCTGATTTTGCGGGGGACCACTCACATGTCCGGATTCCATCGTGTACACAAAACCAAGATAACCAGCTAGCTGCGTTGGTCTACTCTCCTGCCGAGATTCGAGCGATTAGCAGGCTTCCTCCCTCACAGGAGTACGGCATCCTCGTCCGACGATCAGGGCGTTTCTGCTGTGAAATTCCTGCCCGGCGTGGACGATTAATTCCAACTGGCAGCGATGCCTTTTGTCGGCACACCACTCTGCGAGCACGCCAGAGAGCGGCTCAAACAAACGAAGACGACGGTCAATTGCGGTGCTCTGAAACATGGTCGAGAGAACTCGCTCGTTTTCAGAATCCACCGCCAGACGGCTCAGCGCCCTCGACTCGAGACGTTTGTGACAAAGTGACTCAATGGCGCAGAGGGTACTACCGAAACTGCCAGCCACCCAACGAGCGCCAAATAATTCCAGGCGCAAGCTCTGCATCGAATGCGGTCTACAACGCACGGTTTTTAGCCTGCCGCTGCCAGTACAACCTAGACGCTGGAAATCCACCCCATCAGAACCAAAGCCCCGAAAATGCACGAAACTTCAACGCAGGGCCTTATGGGGGGCGCCTTCCCCATAACGAAACCTGTCGGTCGTATTTGCAACCACGCTTACCTGCACCAGCACCGATGCATGCTACCCCGCCAGGCGCGCCCGCAGGTGAAGAAGCTACTAGTGATGTCGGGGGATAAGCCGCATGGAAAGGCCCTACCAGCTCGAAACTCAAGACACCTTTACGATTTTTTTCAGCTCCTGAATTCAGCAATTAAAACGCGCGCTCTGAAAGACTTGGATTTGCTCGAACACGTCGCCAAACAGAACAGCATCTATTTCGCCGCGAGCTGGGCGAGTTATAAAACTGCCAGAAAAGGAACTTTGAAGCTCTCTCCGCCGGATCGTGTTCTTGAAGGGCTTAAAAAAGATTACAAGCAAATGGAGGCGATGTTCTACCGAACGGAACGCCCAAAGTGGGAATTGATGCTGAAAACTATCGCGGAATTTGAGCTAGAGTTCAATGAAGCCGTCGATACCAACTCAGCTCGACACTGATTTACCCACCGTCTAGTGAGAAGAGCCCATTTTTTTGATGAAAACTTTAAGATTGGCGTCCCCACGGGGATTCGAACCCCGGTTACCGCCGTGAAAGGGCGATGTCCT
>CAZYPH010000002.1:0-43924 GCA_964649095.1 uncultured Oligoflexia bacterium
CAACATTTCAAAAAAAGTGTGGTGGCGGGCCGTAAAACCAACATTTTCAAGATCGTTATGTTTGCCGCCAGCACGGATGCATTTTTGTGAACTAGCAGCCCGTGTGTAAGCACGTTTTTCAGCGCCTAAGAAAGTATCTTTAAAGGGCACCATTCCGGCATTCGTAAACAGTAGTGTTGGATCATTTGCTGGAATTAAATTGGAGCTAGCGACGACCGTGTGGCCTTGGTTTTTAAAATACTCTAGAAAAGCACTGCGAATCTCAGATGCGGTTTTACTCATATATAAATTTATTTATATTTAATTTTTTAAATAAAGATAAACATAGATACTCTCGAAAGAGTATCTATGTTTAGAATTGTTTGACTTAGTTTTTAGCAGCAGGGCTAGGTGGTTTTGCTTTTGGTGCGTTGGCCATCATGGCTGGGGCAGTCGGGGCTTTCGATTCAGCCACTTTACTAGTGGTAGAAGCTGCTGGTTGCTCTGCTGTTGCGGGATGTGCCGCTTTAATGCCCGACTTTGAGAGCACTTCTTTGCGTACTTTTTCTAATGCTGCAGGATGTTCTTTTAACCACTGCTTGGCATTTTCACGCCCTTGACCAATGCGATCGGCACCGTACGTATACCAAGTACCGCTTTTTTCAATGATGCCATTGTCAGCGCCTAAGTCTAATACGTCACCTTCTTTAGAAATGCCTTGGCCATACATGATGTCGAATTCTACTTCTTTAAACGGCGGTGCGACTTTATTTTTTACTACTTTTACACGTGTGCGGTTGCCGACTACGTCTTCACCGTCTTTAATGGCAGAGATTCGGCGGATATCTAAACGTACCGATGAATAGAATTTTAATGCATTACCGCCAGTTGTAGTTTCAGGATTGCCAAACATCACACCAATTTTCATACGAATTTGATTGATAAAAATAAGTGTGGTTTTTGATTTTGAAATAGTGCCTGTGAGTTTGCGCAGGGCTTGGCTCATCAAACGCGCTTGTAAGCCCATGTGCGAATCACCCATTTCACCTTCAATCTCGGCGCGTGGCACTAAGGCGGCTACAGAGTCGACTACTAAAAGATCTACGGCGCCCGAGCGCACAAGCATGTCGGTGATCTCTAAAGCCTGCTCACCGGTGTCCGGTTGTGAAATTAATAAGTCTTCTGTTTTAACACCCAGCTTACGTGCGTAATCGACATCGAGTGCATGCTCGGCATCGACAAATGCCGCTACGCCGCCAGCACGTTGGGCCTCGGCAATGGCATGCAATGTAAGTGTTGTTTTACCGGAAGATTCTGGTCCGAAGATTTCGATGATGCGACCGCGTGGCAATCCGCCAACACCTAACGCTAGATCGAGGCCAAGAGAGCCGGTTGAAATGACAGGCACATCGTGGATAAGATTTTGGCCTTCACCCAGGCGCATGATCGAGCCTTTTCCAAATTGTTTTTCAATAGAACCTAAAGCGAGTTCTAGGGCTTTGGCACGTTGGCTTGCATCTAACGAGAGAGCGTTTGGGTTGTTGCTTGTTGTTGACATGTCTGGAGACCTCCAAATTTTGATCGATGATAATAAGTGGTTGTAGAGCTAAGATGCGGGTGTGTTTCGATCACTCGTAAAGAAAGTAACCCGCATTGAAAGCTCTAGGCAAGTCTCAGCAAAACGTGGGCCAAGAAAAATGGAGGTGAACTTTACCAGTCGAGTCAATCCTTGCAGGTCGCTTCAGGTAGCGGCTTCCACCACCACTCATAACGCGGAATATGAGCGATTTGCCCAAACGAGCGCTTAGGAACCTGAATAATCTGATGGCACGGAAATGTTTTCTCAATTTCTGCTCGAGCTGTTGGATTGCTTGCAATGGAATAGTCCCCATAGGTACGTGAAAGAATTATTTTTGCAGGCCAAGTTGTTTTACCGGGTTGATACGATTCCATGTCAAAAAATACGGCCTGGTCCGGTCGCAGAGCAAACTCTAAATCTAACGACAAAACGGTGATGGGTTCTTGCGGTGATACTTTTGATTTTAATAACGCAACGGCACGCAGCGATTCTTGAAAGCCCCACTCGCCATATAAATCACGCTTTTGATACGTGCGTTGGGTATGGCCAACGATGATGCCCAAGAGATACAAAATCAGTCCTAGTAAACCAAAAAAAACTTTAGATTTTCCACTCCATTTTAAAATCAGCGTTAGTAGGGCAATGGGTATCAGTAGTGACAAGACATGCATGACCATCGGCCACCCCAAGAAATGCTTGCGGTACTCAATAATCAGTAGCGGGTCAAACTCCGGCGAGTAACCAACGAAAATAAGCGCCAAGCATAAAAGTGCAATGCCGAGTCGTCGACTGGGTTGCAAAGCGCGCGACGTCGGCGCCATGAGATACGAAGAGATTCCATAAATAAAAATAGGCCAAGCCGGCGCATTGTATTTTGCAAAATAATACGCGACTTGAACAATCCAGGTATAGGCCGCAAAAATAGCGAGAGTCATCCAGATCGAAAATGGAATGCGTGTGATCTGAAAGCGACCGGGCGCTCTAATTTTGAAAAATAAAAATAGCGTTGGAATGCCAAACCAAATCCACGGCGTATAGCCCAGAAATAAAAATCGGGGCCAACCCCATTTTGTCCAAGGCTTGGCACCGCTGACATGGCCTCCAGAGAAAACTTTATCTTTTGTGATGAGTAGCGGCTCATACCAATTAAAACCACGTATGTGGCCCCATGCTTGGAGCAACGCATAGAGTGTAAATAAGGCCAGCAAGCCTCCGAGCGTTGCCTGTATTGTAGGACGCAGCCATGACCGCCCCGCCACTCGCCATCGTCTAGTGAGCGCCCAAAATGGCCAAGCCGCAATGATGATAAGAGGTGTTAGTTCTTTTGCAAACAGCGCGAGCCCCAACACGAAGCCAATCAGGAGCGTTATGTGCCAGCTTGGTTTTTGCTGTTGGTCCCATCGTTCTATTAGAATCACGCTCAGTAGTAGCAGAGGCACCAAAAGCGTCGAGTCATAGTCGAGGTGGATCGAGTACTGAACGCAGAATGGTTGCCAAAGTAGTAGCGCAACCACCAGTAGCGGCATGGATTGCAGTCGATCGGGTTTGTATTCTTTTTTCGACAATCCCCAAAGTAGAATCAGGGCCGTTAGAATTGAGGTAAAAACACCGAAGCTCCGTAAAATCCAAATGGACTCCGGTCTGTCGGGGTCGGCCTTACCTAAGAGTCTCTGCCAGAGTGAAGTGGCTTCATGGTATAGGGGAGTATGGCTAAATTCACCTGGATCAGCACCCTTTTCAAACCACAAGGGTTTGTATTTAAACTGGAAAAACTCATCTTCGATAGTGGGCTCTTTCCACTGTAACGAACAGAAAAATACAAATACCCCAAAAATCGCAAATAAGCCGCCCCACCATAGTAGGTTCCGGTGGCGTGGAGGCGTGGTTAGTGTGGTTTGGTTTGTCATAAAGGGTGTTTTTTAAAGTACTTAGTGAGCCTAGGGTGCGCAAGTCGTACCGGGGTTGGACTACCATCCGGACATGAAAGTTGTATTTTATGGATGCCTAATTCGTTTTTTCATGTAAAATCGAGTTATGTACCCACGATTTTATAAGCCATCAAAACAAAAGAGTTTTTTTCTCTTTGGCCCCAGGGGAACAGGTAAAACTACCTGGCTAAAACAACGTTTTCCAGGGGCGGAGCGCTTAGATTTACTCAATCCCGAGACTGCTCGTTTGTTGTTGAGTTCGCCAGAGCGGTTGTCGGGTTTAGTGTCGAATAAAAATCCCACATGGATCATCTTAGATGAAGTGCAAAAGGTACCAGCCGTTTTAGATGAAGTACACCGACTCATTGAAGACAAAGGCTGGCGGTTTATTTTGACGGGTTCCAGCGCACGAAAACTGCGCCGAGGTGGTGCTAATCTTCTAGCGGGACGGGCTCCGCAGAAATTTTTTTTCCCCCTCACTATTTGGGAGCTGGGTGAAGCGTTTGACATGACGCGTGCTCTTAAATACGGCTTGTTACCAAGTCTTTGGTTAAGAGATCCAGAGGGAGGTATGTCGAATCAAGACCCTCCAAAAGACTACCTAAATACGTATGTCTATACCTACCTGAAAGAGGAGGTTTTTGCAGAGGGGCTGGCGCGCAATCTAGAGACGTTTTCGCGTTTTCTTGAAATCATGAGTTTTTCACAGGCCCAACCAATCAACATGAATGCTATTGCACGTGATGTCGGTGTGGATGCCAAAGTAGTGGCCTCGTATTTAGAAGTTTTAGAAGATCTACTTTTGGCTGTGCGCCTGCCAGTATTCTCAAAGAGTGCGAAGCGACGGATGGCCGCGCACCCTAAGTTTTTGTATTTTGACTCAGGTGTCTTTCGTTCTTTGCGCACTCAGGGACCATTGGATTCCGATAGTGAAGCCGAGGGCGCTGCACTTGAGACCTTGTTTTTTCACCACCACCGCGCATTAGGGGCTTTTAGTGAATGGGAGCAGACTCTGTATTTCTGGCGTACTGCTGATAAGAAGGAAATTGACTTCATAAGTTATGGTCCGCTGGGGTTGTTTGCGTTTGAAATCAAACGTGGTTCTATTGTGCGTGATCAAGATTTGTCCGCGTTGCGAACATTCAAATCAGATTTTCCGATGGCTAAATGTTATTTATTGAACTTCAGCGACCACGAATCGTTTCGGGATGACGTGCAGATTATGAATTTTGAACACGCCTTAAAGATTTTGCCGGAAATATTCGGAGTGTCTGGTGCGGTTGCCGAGCTATAAACTTAAGAATACTAGCAAAAAATACAACCCCACACCCGCATAAAGCCCCGCGACAACGTCGTCCAAAACAATGAAAGTGCCACGATCTTTTGCAAGAGGAGCGCTCTTCGATGCGCGATCAAGAGTGTTGCCTGGAAATGGTTTTGTAATATCAAACAATCGAAACAACACAAAAGCAGCACATAGAGCCGTAAGGCTTTTCGGAAGCCAGAGGCACGCAAACAACATTCCGCTTACTTCATCAATCACGACGTACGACGGGTCTTTCGTTGTAGCGGTTTTTTGATCAACACCTGCCGTAATACAAGCAAAGATCATAAATACAAATGCAAAGAGTAGTTTTTGCCAGAATGCATCAAAACCCATCATCCAATAACATAACGGCAAGGCGCCAATTGAGCCCATAGTGCCCGGAGCTAGTGGAACATAACCGCAGCCAAACCATGTAATGAATATTCTGTTTATCATATATATATAAATAATAATTTAATTTACCAATAAAACGAATAACGCGTTGCGTTTGCGAAAGCGTAATGAATTAGTTAGCCTCAGTGCAAGGGGTTTCTTCACATTGGGCGAATCGAGTCATACTGCAAAAAAAAATTCTCAAACAAAAATAAACCTACACTTTGATTGGAGTGTCTTAGAAATTATCATTGGTGGGGAGTCGGCTCTCGACGCGAATCCGTTGCTGCGCATTGACTCAACCGTAAAGATGGATGCGTTTTTAGATTCCTACGGATACAGTATTTCTAACCCCATAGAACAAGCCGAGTTATTTGGACTGTATCAGGAGAGTATTCAATTTATTCGGCGTTATTTTTTATACCCTCAAAATCCTGATGGATTGAAAGCCGAAATTCCACGTAAGCTGGTTGAGTTAACCGACGTAACGCAGCTGCTCATGATCGCTAGTCTTGAACACTTTGAATCACCATCGCAGCGTGTACATAGTCTTTGGGCCTGTGCGTTATTAAAGGTCATGCATACGATGGCCCACATGGATAAAGACCTTCGTGCGAGTTACTTTGCCGACATTCAGAAACAGATTTTAGATCGGTTTTATCGCGTGGTGCATCGCGATGAATCTGGTGGGTTGTTTTTAGCGGCTTCTAGCACGTCGACCGAACGACTACCGATTGTGGCCTTTGAAACAAAGCCGAAAAAAAGTCGCGACAGTGTAATTTTAAAACTACTGCATAAGTCAGAAAATGTAGCCGAGGATATTTTTGATCGAGTTGGTTTGCGCTTTATCACACGGACAAAGTTTGATGCGTTGCAGATTGTTCGTTTTTTAAAAGACCACTTCGTCATCATGCCGCCTAACATACAGCCTAGTCGCTCGCGGAATACCCTATTTGATTTAGGTACGGTAAAAAGAGAGTTGTTAACTCTAGAAGAGAAAAAGTCGTTTGTAACAGAGACGGATCTCGATCAAATCTTTTCAGAGGCACGTGTGCTCGATAAAACAAATCCCGACAATCGTTATACAAGCAAATACTACGGCAGTATCCAGTTTACGCTTCGGCAGCTAATTAAGATTAATAACCCTCTGCACGACGAACTTAAAACTATTAAGTCGGTACTAAAGAAAGAGGCCTTAGAAGCTTTGTCATCTCAAGATCAGGATCGCTTAAGGCCAGTGTTAGAGCGGATGGATTTACGTAATATTCAAAAGGAAATCCGTTTTTTCTATCCCTACGAAGTACAAATTACCGATCTTGTCAGTCATGAGCAGAACATGAGCGGTGCTAGTTCGCACGAAAACTACAAACGTAACCAAATCAATGCGGCCATGAGGCGTGTTTTGGGCCCTTTGATGGTTCGAGACGATCTTGAAAAAACGCCCCGAGGATAGTGGTGGTTTGATTGTCAAAAAATTCAAAATCGAATCTCAAAGCAGAAGTCGTTTTAATTGGGGATAGTTCTTTAGCCATTTTAATTGCGGCTCACTTAATTGTTTCGGAAGTACCATTTATACTAATTAATCCTCACAGCCATTTTGATTCCTATGACTTAAGACCGCACGATGGCTTAGGGCTTTGGCAAGCAGCCTATCGAGCTGACAAAACAACCGCATCAAATAGTTTGTCGCATTATTATGATCTTTTGGTAGATCGCCTTCAGCAGTTTTATCCAGGAAGCGCACAAACCCTAGAATTGCAAAAACTAATGGTGTGGACAGCTCTGAGTGCAACGCCGATACATGCGTCGGCTACGCACGAGTTTGAAAAAGTTTTCTATCGTTTAGAGAAACGAGATTTTGCGCAAAGTTTTTTAAGACTACTCAGTCGTGAACACTCATTGACGTTATTAGAACGTATGCGAATTAAGTTAGGAGCAATCGCCGACATCGAAGCGTCAATGCAGCAGGATTATGGCATTGTCTGGAATCACGTAGCTGCGCATACTCAATTGCTACAGTTCTTAAATTATAAAGCGCAGGTGATTCCTGTGCTGAAGAATTTTTCGATTGATAAGTGTGTTGGAAAGAAAATTATCGGGCGCTACAAAGGTTGCACCGTGCATGTTGAGGCGACGTCGAAAGTCATTGTGGCGCTGAACGGATCACTCCTGCCATCAATTCGGCCGTTATTGTTGCAGAATAAAGAGCCTTGGGTTCAGGGGCTACGCCGCCGTCGCGTAGAGTATCAAGTATTAGAGCTTGAGCGCGATTCTCCACACGAAAGCTCTGTGACACCGTTTTGGTTGCAGTTAGGTGAGATGCGCTTTTTATTTCAAAATAAATATCTCACTATGAATTGGTCGGTCAAAAACGGACCTGATTCAATAGAACACGGCATTGATGAGGTATTTCGTCTCGAGCGCAATCTGCGGCTGTTTAGAATGTCGCGCTATTTTTCACTGGCTTGGGACTGGAAGACACCACAATGGCGAAAAAGTAAGTTTGATTACTTTTGGGCCACTTCGTTTGAAGGAAGTTTATGGAATATGCTCGATCTAGTGGCAAAAACCCCGGTCTAGAGTTTAGTAGAGCTGTTAAGAGTGATCTGTGTATCATTTTAGATGACACCATCAACGACGCCACATTTTGGCAGACCAGTGCTAAACAACTTTTATTGTTAGCAAATCAACTTAATTTAAATACTACTGTGATTGGTCAGCGTGCGGTAAATCACATGGGTTTAAAGCGCTGTATTCGATTTTTTGATCGGCATAAGATGATTGATTTTAAATATCTTAGACGCGCAAAATCGAAGCCTCTTGAACTTCGCGTTTTCAATAGAAAAAGTTTAGATTGGTCGCGCATACGTTCTGATCTCATGGTGGTTTTTTCTCGACAGGGTTTTTGGCCACGAAAATTTATTGGTTGGGATCGGCCGGGAACCCTTTCTATTGATGCATTAAGACGCTGGGTTGAAGTGAACCAAGAGTTGCCTGGCAAAAATTACATCTTTCTGGGGGCGACAAACGAAAGCTTTCGTTTTGCGTCGAAGCTGCTGACGTTAGGTGCGCAGCGGGTTTTGATTGTTGATGAAAAGAATACGATTTCAGGTTGGCGCAGCTATCGCGATCAATTTTTAAGTCTCGGTGGTCGCTTATTGTTAGAACACAAGATTGTCGAGGTTAAGCCTAAGGGGGCTATTTCGAGCGAAGTCATTCTAATTAATAAACTAGGTCGATTGATCGAACAGGTCGACGTTGTAGTGCTTGCTCCCAGTGTGCACGTAACAAATTTTATTCCCACCGATGGTCCCTTTGAGGGGGCGCCGAAACGCGTTGGACATATCTTTGTTGGGTTTCCGTTGGACGGGCGATTAACCCCTGAGGATGACGCTCTGTTGCGCCTAGATGTTGATGAAGTCACGTTTCGCCTGTTGCGTACCATCAAACGACGAGCATTTGATGATGTCGATCGCGCGGTAAAGAAAGCGCGTTTTGACCGCGAGAGTTTAATGCAGTACCGTAATGCTCAATCGCCGGGCCTAGGGCATACCGCTCAGCCCAGTTTAGAATTCGCTAAAAACTCAAAGTTACTAGATAGTAGCAGTTTGATCGAAGTCAAATCGAGTGTGTCCACACCAAATAAAAAATATTTAGTACAACCTGTTGCTAGTTTAGAATGTTTTGAAAACGTAGGTTGTTCTGTGTGTGCCGATGTCTGTCCGGCCAAGGCCATTACGTTTAAAACTAAGGTCGCGTCACCACAATTAAATGAAGAGTTATGTACGGGCTGTTCGTTATGTGTGGCACATTGTCCGCCAGGTGCAGCCGTGATGATTCAAGAGGCTGAGCCACAACAAAGGGCATCGTATTTTCTACCGGCCCCAGCGAAAGAATTCTATCAGAAGGCCCAGGAATTTGACTTAGGCAATCGAAGGGGCGACTGGTTGGCTTCAAGCAAATTGGTTCAGCAGTGGCACTTTGATGGCGCGCTGCATTCCGTTGTGCGCGTGGATACCTCGAGCATCTACTTGTGGGATATTCGAACGGTTAAGAAAAAATCAAAGATCAACGATGCGCTTTTAGATGATGCCATCTATCAGTCGGCGAGTAATAAAGTGTGGCTAGAACTCAATGACAAGCGCCGTTTGTGTAGAAGTGACAAACCATTAAGTATTTCACTTTGGCAAATGGGGGAGCGTCGTTTTGAAGACGCCCTACTATGTGCCAATGGCAGCTGTAAACGTTGTGTTGTGGAAGTTAACGGCGACCGTCGTCTGAGCTGTGAAGTGACACCTACGGCTGGTCAAAACATTCGCGTAAAACAACAAACTCCGTTTACAAATGAAATATATTTATGCCCGTGCAAGGGTCTAACCGTGCAGAACGTGATTGATGTGGCTAGTACGTATGGTGATGGCGAGGGGCCACCCAATATTTCAGTGGCCGAGCTGCAGTCAGTGACTGGGCTTGGTTTAGGCGAATGTCTTGGAACGTGGTGTTTACGCTCTCAAGAACTTTTTGACGACATTCTAAAATGGCCCAAAGAAAAGCGCCAGCGCCCGTACTTTTGGGGTTTCTACAACAGTCCGTGGCAGTCGCTTACTCAGCAGGATTTTTCAAAAAAGACTCTAAAATAACGTTAATTAGTTCCGGTAAATCCATTTGTGGGCAATGGCTGCCGTTACGAATCATTTCGAATCGTGAGTTGGGAATAAGTTGGTGCATGGTTTCCTGAGCGTCGGGTGGAATGATCAGATCTTTCTCCCCTGCGATGATCAGTGTTGGCACATCAATTTTTGAGAGCCAGTGTGTGGCGTCGTAATCTTCATAATCTTTTAACAATTGCAGCGTCACGATCATCTCAAGTTTTGAGAGCATGTCGACGTAGAGCTCAACGTCTTCAGGTTTTGAAAGATGCGGGTTAAATCCGAGTTGGCCAATAATCCAAGGCACAATTTTCGAGTTGCCTTGAGCCTTCCATAAAAACTTAGAAAGTCGCGGAAACTTTTTATGGCTGGCATACAAATACGGAAAAACGATTTGCGCGATATTCGTATGAAACATCGATGCCAGCGGTCCACGTGCGGTGCCGTTGGCTAATACCAGTTTTGATATGCGTTCGGGAAAACGCCGATAGGCCTCAAGCACTAAGTTCACGCCCATCGAGTGGCCAAGTAACACAACGTTTTGGACGTCGAGTTCGCTTAAAAGAGCTTCAATATCCTTCGCAATGTTTTCAATTGTGAGTGAGTTCGGATCTTTGGGAAAATCACTGCGGTGGTGCCCACGGTAATCAAACCAGATGGTGTTGAATTGATTTTTTAGATAATCAATCTGGTAGCTCCAGTGGAGTTTTGAGCAGACCAGGCCGTAGCAGAAGAGCAGGGTCGGTTTTGTTTTAGGCGTGTTGCGGTTGAACCACGTCTCTTCATCAGGCCCTTCAACGGTATAAAATAGTTTTGTGTTATCGAATGAGTGAAAGTAGCCGTTTTTGATCATAAGACGCCCCCGTTATCTTCGAGAATAAAAAGGCGATCGATGATTGCACAGCAAAAAAAAGCCCCCCTCAATGAAGAGGAGACCTTTAGTGAAACCCTTGCCGATTCTATAATCTAGTTCGTTCGCAAAAAGGCCTAGATGCGCGAAGCAAAACATTTCCCCGACCAAAGCGACCGCGGTGGTCGCTGCGGGAGTGGGAAATTTTTTGCGACAAAGCAGATAGGCCTTTTTCCGGACGAACTACTTAGCGAGAGATGCCTACGTTGATTCCGCCTACATGCTGCGACGCCGAAGTAACCGGATTCACCTCACCCTGAAACTGATAACCCGCATTGGCATAAAACACGTCGTAAACACGGCCATTACGACCTATCTGGCGCCGGTATTCTACGCCAGTGCTCAGGTTGCTGTTGATGCGTACTAAAGCGGCTAGCTGTTGCACAGAACCCACTAAACAGACGTTGTTACGACGATCTACCCAACAGATTTGGCCAGTTAGATGTGCCGAGATACCCAAGTACGGCATCAAACCACCGACGAATTCGCCACGCGCATTTAAGTCGCGGCTAATAAACTCACCAAAACCCGCATTGGCACCCAGTTCGGCACGTACACCAAATCGTATTGGGCGGCCATTAGCGCTCACAAAACGCGATTGCATGTTTTCCATTGTTGACTGACCAGCACCACGATACTGCGCTACTGTAAATACACGCATTTCATAGTTGTACAGATGGTTTAAACCCTCGTTACGATGGCCATTGATGGCGCCGTATACTGGCAAACGTACGCCGCTAATCGCAAACGGCAATGCCGCAATGATGCGACCATATTCAAAATGAAAGTTTGGCAACGTCGACGAATAACCGGGTTGCATAGAGCGTGGGCCGGTTACGATTTCAAAGTTAAAATAGCTGTTTTCTTGTTGGTCCGAGTTTAGCGATAGGCGCGCTTGCACACCTAAACCATGACCAGAGTTACTCTGATAGGTATAACCTGTTTGTAAGTTGGCGCGGCGCCAGTCGATTGGTCGACGTGCTGGTGCGTTGTTATTGGTCGTAGCGCCTGGGGTATTCGTGTTTTCATTGGGCAATACTTCAATCTGGCTCGATAGATTCTGTTGAGCCGCCAATTCCTGAATATACTCCACGAGCGCGCGAGGCATTGCGACACGTACGCGTTCGACTTGATTCGAAGAGTTAGCGGGCGTGGTTGCTGATGGTGCTGTTGTGGCCGCTGGTGTTTGCGTTTCTTCGTTTGTTGTAGCCGGTGTTGCAGCAGTTTCTTCTTCAGTGGCCGCTGGCTCGTCTAATGACTGTGCAAAACTAGTTGGAGCACTGATAGCCGCCATAAGTAGCAGCAGTAGTGCGTTGGATCGTTTTTTTAAGACATTGGTTAAAATCGGCATTTTTTTTACTCCCTATAGGTATAAACGCGACGCGTAAAAGTGAATACGCGAGCAATCTAGTCTATTTTTGATGCGGTGCATAGGGATAATAAAAAAAATACGATTTTAGTCTGTTAATATAATTTTTAATAATATCGTATGGTTGCGAGTTCTCTCTGGCCGGTTGCATTTAGTGACCTGTTATGCGGTTTCAAAACGGGCCATTTGCAAGGCCCCTTGCCCCAATAAATACCGCCGTATGGATTCGTGTTCGGGGGCCTGTAAGTGGGGGTCTTTTTTTAAAAGTTCAAAGGCATGGCGGCGGGCTTCGTTTAATAACTCGTGATCACGCACGAGATTGGCAAACTGAAATTGCAACTCACCGCTTTGACGTGTGCCTAAAAAATCTCCTGGGCCACGCAGTTCTAAATCCATCTCGGAGAGTTTAAAGCCGTCGCGTGTGAGTTCCATGGCGCGTAAACGTTCAAAAGAAATTTTAGAACCACCAGAGTTTAGCAAAAAACAATACGAGGTATGTTTGCCGCGCCCAATGCGCCCGCGTAGTTGGTGCAGTTGGCTCAGACCAAAACGTTCGGCGTGTTCAATTAACATCACGGTGGCATTGGGCACATCGACGCCCACTTCAACTACCGTTGTAGAAACTAAAAGCTGTACTTGATTGGCTTTAAAACGCTGCATGATCTCTGCTTTTTCTTGAGGTTTCATGCGGCCATGTAAAAGCCCAACTCGAAATTGGGCGAAAGCACCATTGGCCAACTCTTCAGCACCTTGAATGGCGTTTGCGAGATCGATTTTTTCAGACTCTTCAATGAGGGGAAAAATAACGTATGCTTGCCGTCCTGCGGCGAGCTCTTTCAACATGATGTCATAAGCCAAATCTTTAGTCGGGCTTTGAGAGTTGTTCTCAGAGTCTTTTTTTTGTTTAAGAATTTTTGTGTAAATTTCCGGGCGACCTGCAGGCAGTTCTTTAATAGCCGTAATGTCTAAATCACCGTAAGCCGTGATGGCTAGGGTGCGTGGAATCGGCGTGGCTGTTAACGACAACGTGTGGGGATGTTGGCCCTTTAAACGCAGCGTTTTGCGTTGGTCGACACCAAAGCGATGCTGCTCATCAATAACCACTAAACCCAGTTTCGGAAACTCCACGCCAGGCTCTAACAGTGCGTGTGTGCCAATCAATAACTGTATTTCGCCTAGTTTTAGTAACAAGAGTAATTTTTCGCGCTCTAATCGATTGGTCGATCCGGTGAGCAAACCAATACGAAATGGTTTGCCGTTGGGAAGTGTGAGTGCCGATAAGAATTTTTCGGCATTGATAAAATGTTGTGACGCTAAAATTTCTGTCGGTGCTAACAGCGCTGTTTGGCCGCCAGAGGCAGCTACTGGAATAGCAGCAGCCAAGGCTACCATTGTTTTGCCACAACCCACATCACCTAACAGCAAGCGGTTCATTGGTTTTGTGGTGCTAATATCTTCAAAAATTTTTTCGATCGCATTGTTTTGATCGTTCGTCAGGTGAAACGGAATATTTTTTAAAAACTGCTCCCAAAGATTTTTGCTTAGCGGCGTTTGCGGAAACGCCAAGCCTACTTCATTGCGGTAGTTTAAACGGCGTTTGCCGATGATCAACTCTAATTTAAAGAGTTCTTCGAAGGCCAATTGTTGTTGTTCCGGCGTTTTAAAGTCGTTCAAGTCTGCCACGGTGATTTCGGCGGTCGGAAGGTGCAGACGCTTTATGACGTCACGTTTTTTTGAAAACTTTAGCTGTTGAATTAAATAGTGCGGCAAGTCGTCTGTAATTAACTGCGCGTAGTTTTCAATGCAAAATCGGGCCAGTTTTTGAATGGTCTTTTGATGAAGGCCCTCCGTTAGCGGATAGATCGGTGTTGTGCGCGAAGACCCCGCTTTGTTTTGTAAACTCTCACGATCGGCATCGAACTCTAGTTCGGGGTGCACTAAACTAAATTGATTTTGATATTCTGTGACGCTACCAAACGCTAAAACATAGGGATTGGTATCTAACTTTGATTTCAGAAATTTTGGATATCGAAACCAAGTGAGTTTAATAAAGCTGGGGCCAGCCGGAGAGGCGCTTTGATGAGCACTGCGCAGCCAGGCGTTTAAAATAGGCGTTCGTAGTCGTGGGGGTGAAACGAGTGCTGTGCGTACGATTTGACCAAAAACTAAGGCCGGGTCACCACTTTCTTTCAAAAACGGCAAATCACTTTCACCGTGAATTTTTGAACGGTCCTGATATTCACGTGGCAAATAGAGAAGAAGATCCCCTACAGATTTTAAGCCCTTCTGAGCTAAAAGGGCCGATAACTTTGGGCCAACACCTTTAAGAAATTGCAACGAGGTGTCGAGGGTGACCGCATTCATTATTCAAAGCGAATCTCTAAAACATCGTAGTGCACGGTGCCTTTAGGTGCTTGAAAAGCCACTTCATCGCCGGCTTTTTTTCCAATCAACGCGCGGGCCAAAGGGGCGTTGATGGAAATTTTGTTCTTTTTTACATCGGCTTCATCGACGCCTACAATTTTGTACGTCACTTCTTTCTCCGTATCTTGTTCGCACAAAACAACGGTGGCGCCGAAGACAATTTTATCTGATTTGATAGTGCTTGGGTCAATCACCTGAGCCATGGCCATCTTGCTGTTGAGCTCTTGAATGCGGCCTTCAATAAATCCTTGGCGTTCTTTTGCAGCAGAGTAATCGGCATTTTCACTGAGGTCGCCATGTCCGCGTGCGATTTCAATCGCCTTAATAACGGCCGGCCTGTCTACAGTCATCAGTCGCTTGAGTTCTTCGTCTAATAATCGTTTGCCTTCTACGGTCATTGGCACGCTGGTCGGCGCGTTAGTCGTAGAAGAAGATGACGTGTTGCTCGAAAAATTACTGTTAGAATTCATATACGGCTAGTCTAGCATGCTCGTCGAGATTTTAAACCTTCATTTACGATCGTTTAAAAAGGGCATCGAGTTTTGCTTTAGCCTCCGCTACGGGGTCTGTTTGAGGGGGGGTGTTTGTTTGGTTTTGTGATGGTTTGAAGTAGTCGCAAAAATTAGCTTTTTCTTTATCGACAACTCTATCGGCAGATGACTCTCGACACTCGTTGTACGCGTGTCGATCATAGTGCAGGCAGTTGTGGCAACAACGGGTGTCAACACCACACTGACGACAGGTGTCTTGTCGTCCAAAATCTGAGGCCTCTAATTTGTTCTGACATTTATAACAATTCATATAGAAATTCTCTAATGTAATTTACAGAGGAAATAGTGGAAACGGATTGTTCTGACTTGCCTCAATTGCCTGTACGAGTGCTCGTGCAGTGGTGAGTCTGGTGCTGTAGGGAATTTTTTTCTCGAGCGCTGTGCGTCGAATAGCATAACCGTCTAACATCGCATTTTCGTCGTCTTGAGTGTTGATTACAATTTGGTAACGATTCTCTTTAATCGCGGTGACACAGTTTACTTCATGTTCCTGTAGTTTAGCTACGGTTTGGCACTCTATTCCCAAATTATTCAAATAATGCGCCGTGCCTTTGGTGGCTTCAAGTGCAAATCCTAGTTTACGCAGACGTAATGCAATCTCACCAATTTTTGGCTTGTCGCGATTGCCAATTGAAAGAAACGCCGTGCCGTTACGAGGCAGCGTGGACCCAGCGCCAATCCATGATTTCGCAAAGGCGCTAGCAAAATCCTGAGCCCGACCCATTACCTCGCCCGTAGAACGCATTTCAGGGCCTAAGACGACATCGACATTGGGAAATTTATGAAACGGAAATACCGGCATCTTCACGTTGTAGAGATCTACGTTGAGATCAAAGTCCTCGGTGTAGCCCTGTGCTCTTAACGATTGGCCTAAAGCGACTTTAGTAGCAATTTTCACTAATGGGTGACCCACAGCCTTGGCGGTAAAGGGCACAGTGCGAGAGGCGCGTGGATTCGCTTCTAAAACATAAATATCGTCATTATTAAATATAGCGAATTGTATATTTAACAAACCACGTACGTCTAATGCACGTCCTAAGATTCTTGTCTGGTGTTTAAGGCGTTGAATGATCTCGGGCGATAGCGTGAATGGCGGCAAGCTACAGGCGCTGTCGCCAGAGTGCACACCCGCCTCTTCAATGTGTTCAAGTAGGCCGCCAATGAGAACTTGCTCGTCATCTACAATGCAATCGACATCGACTTCTTTAGCATTCACTAAATATTGATCGATCAGGACTGGATGATTATCGGACGCAGCTAGTGCCGCATCAAAGTGGGCTGCTAATGATTGTTCTGAAAAAACAATACGCATGCCGCGTCCACCTAAAACATAACTCGGGCGAATCATGACGGGGTAGCCAATGTCGCTAGCGGCCGCAATGGCGTCACTTTTCGATGTGACAGTTTTGCTTTTGGGTTGTTTTAAGCCCTCGGCAGCTAAGCTATTAATCAGGGTTTCAAATAATTTACGGTCTTCGGCTTGATCGGTACTCGCAACCGAAGTGCCGATGATGGGAATGTTTTGTGCTGCTAAGGCTTTTGAAAGCTTGAGTGGCGTTTGCCCCCCTAATTGCACCAATACACCGCGGCATTTTTTTTCATGCTGAAAAACGTTTTGAATATGTTCGACCGTGAGGGGTTCGAAGTACAAGCGAGATGAAACATCATAATCTGTACTGACGGTTTCAGGATTACAATTGAACATGATGCTTTTAATGCCAAGCTCTTGCGCTGCTTGCGAGGCGTGCACGCAGCAGTAATCGAATTCAATACCCTGACCAATACGATTGGGACCACTACCCAAAATTATAATCGACTCTTCAGCAAGAGGTTCGTGACGGTAGTTCGTATGGTACGACGAATATAGATACGGTGTTTTTGCATCAAATTCAGCACTGCACGTGTCGACGAGGCCAAAACCAGGTTCGATGCGCAAAGCACTTCTTAGCCTTTGAATGTCAGTGATAGTCTTTTTAAATCGGTCGGCCAACTCACGATCAGAAATGCCTAAACGTTTAATGTTGAGCCATTGAGTAGCCGTCCATGATTCGGGTGGCGTATGCTGGGTGAAAAAATCAAACCCTTCAATAATTTCTCTAAATTCATCTAAGAACCATGGGTCAAAATGGCACGCACTTGTGATTTCATCGTTGTTTAAGCCGATACGAATGGCGGTAGCAACGTAGAAAAAGCGATCCCAGGTTGGTTTGCTGAGTTGGGTAAGAAGGGCTTGTTTATCTAACTCTGGTGTTGGCATTAGCCACAATTTCGATTGCTCCATGCTAACAAGAGCCTTTAAAAAAGCCTCTTTAAAGGTCATTCCAATGCCCATTGCTTCACCGACACTTTTCATTTGTGTGCCGAGTAATGGTGGCGAGGTTGAGAATTTTTCAAAATCAAACCGAGGAATTTTCACAACCACGTAGTCGATGGTCGGTTCAAAACTTGCTGGTGTGGTTCCAGTAATGTCGTTTGTAAGTTCGTCTAGAGTATACCCAATAGCTAGTTTCGTTGCGATGCGGGCGATTGGAAAGCCGGTCGCTTTACTGGCTAAGGCTGACGAACGTGAAACTCGAGGATTCATTTCAATGACAACCATGCGTCCGGCATCGGCGCCAAAAGGCTTTATAGCAAATTGAATGTTAGAGCCGCCCGTATCAACGTTGATTGCCCGAATGATGTCTTTGGCCTGGTCTCGCATTAATTGAAATTGTTTGTCAGTTAGTGTTTGCGCTGGGGCTACGGTAATGGAGTCGCCTGTGTGGACGCCCATAGGGTCTAAGTTTTCAATCGAACATACGATGATTACGTTGTCATTACGATCGCGTACGACTTCGAGTTCGTATTCTTTCCAGCCAATTAGGCTCTCTTCAACTAAGACCGAGCTTGTGGGGCTTAAGAACAAGCCTCGCTCTAGGAGTTTTAGATAATCTTCTTTAGTATAAACAACACCACCACCTTCGCCGCCTAACGTGAAGCTAGGTCGAAGAATTAATGGTAAACCGATTGTATTTAACGCGTTTAAACCTTCATCGATTGTGGTCACTAAATGACTTTTTGCTACGTGAATTCCTAGCGACTCCATGGTTTGTTTAAATAATTTTCGGTCTTCGGCTAAATGAATCGAACGTAAATTAGCCCCGAGGAGCTCGATATTATAACGATCAAACAAACCGGATTCTGCAGCCTTTACCGCGAGATTGAGCGCAGTTTGCCCACCCATGGTTGGTATGCAGGCATGGGGACGTTCGGTTTCGATAACTTTTTCTAAAAAATCTATAGTGAGCGGTTCAATATAAATGCGATCGGCAAAACCAGGATCGGTCATGATAGTTGCCGGGTTAGAGTTGATCAGCACAACCTCGATGCCTTCTTCTTTGAGGGCGCGAATTGCCTGTGTGCCAGAATAATCAAACTCGCTCGCTTGCCCAATGGTAATTGGGCCCGAGCCGATGAGCAGAATCTTTTTTATATCAGATCGTTTGGCCATAACTAAAAACCTCTTAGAATATTGAAAGATCTAAAACGGAACCAATGTGCGAATTTCACCGCCGTCAACGTTGCTGTTTGGCGTAATTTGCACACTTATCTTCTCAGAGTCGGGCGCCAAGTTATTATAAGTATCGACCGCCTTTGCCAATGTGCGTTCTTTTTTTGTAAATAAAAATTGATTATAGGCATAACTACTTACTGCCAACAAAGCGCCGGCAAATAAAAAAGAGTAGCGTGTATCACGCTGACCGAGAGGGGTCTTTAATTGGCTAGCATAAATGGTTCCGCCTAATGCTAAGGCTAGGCCAGCGCTACCTACATAGGCTGGTATGTATGAGGTTCTTAATTGCGCTTGATAGTCGTCTAACAACGAAGTGGGCTCCGAGAATTTTTTGAATACTGGGCGTAAACCTTCGGCATCTAGTTTTCGGGCCGAATCGACGGGGTATTCGCGGTTTCTGTATATATAACTTCGTGCACATTGATTTGTTGGTTTATAAAGTCTCGATGTCGTGGCGGTAGCTTTGTTGTCGTCAATCGCTCGAATGCCTTCTTGTTTTGATTTTAATCGCAGCTCATCGACTAGTTTTTGACGCGATGGTTCTTTGTTGTTTGTCAGGTTGTCTGCAAGGGCGGTAGAAAATGGCCAAAAAAATGCGCAAGCAATTCCAAAAACAAGAGTGCAAGTTAACGCAATCGGTTTCAGTGACTGACGACAAAAATTAAAATTGCGTGGCGTCTCTAGATTCATAATGTGGTCACCATGTACTTTATCGTAGTGCAATACGTTGCCTTTATAATTAGGTTCTATAATTTACCATAGGGAGTGTCCGCAAATTTGGATAAGAATTGAACTTTAATTTCTTATTTTTGTTTCGGATTCATGGAATTCAAAGGGGTAGCAATGCGGGTAGTGCGTGTAGCAATTGATGCGCGGTGCGTAGATGTAAAGTTGTCCGGGCCTGGCCGGTATGTTTTGAATTTACTTTCAGGGTTGAGCTTAAAAGATTCGGATTTAGAGTTTCTGATATTCTATCGCACTCCGTTTGTGCGTAAGGCACTGGATTTAATGGGTGGGCGTTATCGAAGTCGTTTTCAGTGGATAAAAACAAAATCCGTTCCAGGGTCAAAGACTGAAAAATTAGAGATTAGTTGGCTACTAAAATTACATCGAGCTCATGTCTTTCATGATGTGAACCTGACTGGTGCTGGACGCCTGGCTCGAGGCATTCCTAGCATCATGACGGTGCACGAGCTGGGCGTTTTGTACGAAAAACTTGCTAACGAAAATTATAAGCCATCGACCAAACTTATTGAACGCACCCGCCGTAGGCTTTTGAGAGCCGATCGCATTATAGCTGTCAGCGAGACCGTGGCCCACGATCTTGAAAGTGTTTTTCACATTTCTCGTCCCAAAATTGATGTCATTTCGAATGCCGTCGACGCTTGGTATTTTTCAAAGCCGCTGCATCAAGAGATTATTGCGATGCGTGAGCGTTTTAAAATCACCGGTCGTTTTGTACTGTGTGTGTCGCCGGACCGTCCTTTGAAAAACTTAAGTCTTATAAAACGGCTCGCGCATTCTCGAACTGATATTGCCTGGGTGTTTACATCGCCGACGCCAAATTCAATAGAGTTAGAGCCAAATATTTTCTATTTGGGCGCAGTGGACGACCTTTGGTTACGCGCACTATACTCTTCGGCTAGTGCAGTGGTGGTGCCCTCTTTGTATGAGGGTTTTAGTTTACCGCCTCTTGAGGCGCTGGCCGCGGGCAGTATTCCGCTCGTGTCGCGCATAAAGGCGCATGAAGAGAATCTTGTGGGCGTTATCGATGAACAGGCTTTTTTTGCTCCGGCCCAGGTTAGTGATTTGGAACGCGCGATAGACTGGGCATGGACACGTTCTGACGCTGAGAAAGAAGTGATGCGTCGACGTTTTTTTGATAAAGCAGAAAAATACGAGTGTGCGCATTTGGCAGAGCAGTGTCAGAAAAAGTATCGGGAGATGTAGTATGGCGTTTCAAAATGTCTTAATTACCGGCGGGGCTGGGTTTATTGGTTCTCATTTAACAGAGTTTTATTTAAACGCCGGTGCGCGTGTTGTTGTTTTAGATAATTTGATAACGGGCTCTCGAGTAAATATAGATTCCTATATATCAAATTCAAACTTTCAATTCATTCAGGCAGACGTCTCGGAAAGTAGTGTTTGGAGTGGTTTAAAAAACCAAAACTTTGATCTTGTATTACATTTTGCGTGCCCCGCTTCACCGATTGATTTTCAAAAAATCCCACTAGAAATTTTAAAAGTCGATTCGATGGGTACTATTCATGCCTTAGAGTTGGCTCGTGCCCATAATGCGCGTTTTGTCGTGGCGAGTACGTCGGAGGTGTATGGCGATCCATTGGTACATCCACAGACGGAGCAGTATTTTGGAAACGTAAATCCCATCGGATTGCGGTCTTGTTACGACGAAGCTAAACGATTTTCTGAAGCCGCTACAATGGTCTTTCACCGCACGTATAAAGTGAATACTGGTATCGTTCGAATTTTTAATACTTATGGTCCGAAGATGCGTTTAGACGATGGTCGTGTGGTGCCAAACTTTTGTGGGCAGGCTCTGCGCAACGAGCCATTGACAGTCTATGGCAGTGGAACACAAACGCGTTCGTTCTGTTACGTGGACGACTTAATAGATGGCATTACAAAGCTTGCGGCCTCGACAGAGCATCTTCCAGTGAACATCGGTAATCCAGATGAGTACCAGATTATTGATTTTGCGAAGGTCGTTTTAAGTGCTGTGCCGACGAGTATTAGTAAAATTATATATAAACCACTCTTGCACGAAGATGACCCCAAACAACGTAAACCCGATATTTCAAGGGCAAAATCGACTCTCGGATGGGAGCCTCGCGTTAGCGTTCAAGATGGTTTACTGAAAACGCTGGATTATTTTCGTACCTGCCTAAACGCCACACTATGAAAGTCGCCATTGTACATGATTGGTTGGTTAGCCAACGTGGTGGCGAAAATGTAGTCGATGCTTTGTGTTCCATTTGGCCAACGGCTGACGTGTTTACGTTGCTGCATAAACCAGGTTCCGTAACTAAAAACATTGAGAGCCATAAAATCACCACCTCGTTTTTGCAAAAGTGGCCGGGCGCTTTTTCTCGCTACCGCCATTTTTTGCCTTTCATGCCTTGGGCTATGGAGTCGTTTGATTTGAGTTCGTATGACTTGGTAGTTTCATCATCGCATTGTGTGGCCAAAGGGGTGCGCACACAACGTGGTAACAAACGCGCTAAACACCTAAGTTATGTGCACGCACCTATGCGTTATATGTGGGATCGTTTTGAGGATTATTTTGGCGCATCGGTATTCGACAGTCGTTATGGTTTTGTAACGTCGCTTGGGGCCCGTTTGTTTCGGCCCTTGTTACAGGCGTGGGATGTACGTTCCGCTCAAAAGCCCGACCGCTTAATCGCCAATTCGCATTTCATTGCTGGAAAAATAAAAGAGTATTACGGGCGCGACGCCCAAGTGATTCATCCATTTTGTGACTTAGAACGTTTTTTGCGGCCCACAAAAAGTGCAGGGTCGTATTATTTAGTAGTGTCGGCGTTAGTACAATACAAACGGGTTGATGAAGCGATTGAAACCTTTCGTAAGCTTCATGATCAAGGCACGGAGCGCCGACTTTGTATTGTTGGCGAAGGCCCAGACGAAGGTCGTTTGCGAAATTTAGCAATGGGTTTGCCGATTGAGTTTTTGGGGGCCGTAGATCGCGAAAAGCTTCCGAAAATCTATGCCGATGCGCGAGCGTTGATTTTTCCTGGCATTGAAGACTTTGGCATTGTCCCGTTAGAAGCGATGGCTTCGGGTTTGCCTATTATTGCCTACGGGTATGGTGGCGTGTTGGAGACTGTGAATCCAGACACAGCCGTGTTGTTTGGGGGCGAAGACCATGGCACTTTGTTGGACGGTGTGCAGTATTTTGAAAAGAATTTTGAGGAGCGTTACGATTTTAAAAAGGCTCAAGAGCATGTCAAAACATTCTCTCGAGCCGTATTTCAAAACCGCGTACGAGCCGCTGCGGAAGCGTTGTTTGAAAATCAGTCTACGCCTTAGCTTTACTTAAAAGGCGCTCATTCTGATGAAAGTTTCAAAGCGTTTTTTGGCTTCTTCTTTTGTGACACGAATCAAGCGATCAAAACCAAATTCTTCCACAGTAAAGCTAGCTAAAACACAGCCATAAATAATCGCACGACGTAATGCGGCGTCGTTGTCAAAAACTTCCGTGCCGCAACCTTCATGGGCCAAGTACCCCATTACGCCGCCTGCAAACGTGTCACCAGCGCCTGTAGGATCTTTCACAACAGGCATAGGCAATGCGGGTGCTGAAAATACCGAGTTTTTAGTAAACATTAGAGCTCCGTATTCACCACGTTTTACAATAACTACTTTCGGGCCCATACCACGAATGCTTGCGGCGGCATCTACGATGTTATTTGAACCTGAAAGCATCAGCGCTTCGGTTTCGTTGATGATTAAGAGATCAACGATAGACAGTGTTTGTTTTAGATTCCCTAGTTGAGAGGTGATCCAGTAGTTCATCGAGTCGAGCGCTACGATCTTCGGGCGTTGCACTTGTTGATATACAGAATATTGAAGCGTGGGCGCAATATTACCCAAAAATAGGTAAGGCGTTTTAGTATACTCTGCTGGGATTTTTGGATTAAAGCTCTCAAAAACATTGAGATGCGTAGCGATGGTCTTTGCTTCATTCAAATTCGTCGTATACTCACCTTGCCAGTGAAACGTTTTACCTTGCACGGTTTCTAGACCCGCCAAATCAATATCTCGTGATTTTAAAACATCACAGTGAGAACGAGGAAAATCATCTCCGACCACGCCAACTAAGTTAATGCCAGTGAATAAGCTAGCGGCGATTGAGAAGTAGTTGGCTGATCCGCCGAGTGCGCGGTCTACTGAACCAGATGGACTTTTAATCGAATCAAAGGCTAGTGAGCCGATCGCTAAAATACGGCGATCGGGCGAGGTGTTTTTTTGAAATATATAATTTTCTGTATTTAAGTTTGTTGTCTGCATGGCCCTAATTTCTAACACTTCGTTTATTTAAACTCTAATGTTAATTGCCGGTGTGGTTTGACGCCCTGGTAAATTCCGTAACCCAATGCGCCAGCCGATGAGACTACAATCGTCCAAAACCACCATTTCTTGTAATAGGGAGTAGTATCTGCGGTTATTTCGTCTTGATTAGTTTCTTGCCGTGCGAGTATCGGTGCATCGGTAAGTGGTCCTGTACTATTGATACCTATGGGCTTAGCTACGCCACTGATGCCGACATCAGAAAGTTGCAATGATTGTGAGTTTGTAGGCGTTAGGATGGTCTGTTGAAACCTTAACCAATCTTGTGCGTCAAAGTCTTGAGCTGATTGAATGTAGTGTAAGGCAATCAAGGTCTGATGACTTGTAAGTTCAAGTAGGTCAGCACTATTTTTAGGGCATTGCACGGTAATTATCGTATTTTGGTTGGTCTTGGATTGAAGTGCTTGGGTCGACTGCGAAGCAGGATCAACCATTAAAGTAAACGTATCTTGATTGCTGATGTCCTTTGTGAGTCTTACAAAATCGGTCACAAGCCGCTGGCATGGCGCTAATTTTTCACCCGTCCAAATTAGTGTGAAGTCTTTAGCGTGAGAGCGTCCGGGCCATACAACGGTAAGTGCCCACAATAATAGACTGAAAAAAGGTAGAAATTTGCTCGTTTTGTTTTTACCGACAAACCAAGGTTTTTCCTTTTCCCTGAGAAGGGCTTGTTGGTTCTTAACTAGTTTTACCGTTAGAGTCGCGATGCTGACTAGAATTCCGGCAGTTACAATGACTGCCTCTAAACCCACCTGGCCGCGAGTGTTTTTTTGAGTATTTCGGGTATTTAAGGACAACGGATCGTGTTGTTTCATATTCTACCTATTCGATAACAGGAGCGTGTGCGTATTAAATGAAATCTGAAAATGGTCTAATTCCAGTGTTTTTGATCCGAAGCATCGTGCGCGACTAGCAACGGAGTGGGGGTAGGACGGCAACCATTGTTTGACGGCGACAACGGCTTGCGAACTCACTTGATTTGTTCTGAGTAACGGAAATTTATTTATTGGGCCAACCGATGGATCACGTTGAAACCAGAGTGGAGTCAGCCCCTCAAGTGGAACGCCACACTGCAGGAGCGTCGTGGGAGATAGTTGCTCAGTCCGTACAAGCACTTCTTGTAGAAGAGTAATAGCTCGAGCATAGCCTTCGATGCCTAATTGAGCGGCTCGAATGCCTGGAGTAGCGGCCTGTCCCACAATTGGGGCTAGCTTTAGCGCCTCTAGGGCTTGGTAGGTTCGGTTTAAGTTCTTCAAGGTTTTGTTGTGACTACTGATTGAGTTAAGTCGCGTTTGTCGAGCCTCTAGAAAACGATAGAGGCACCGATCAATAGATCTCTGGGCGAGCAAATAGGCCTGTATCCGACTTTGCAGCACGGTCGCGCCTGCTAGTAGGCTAACGATCACGCTTCCCATCAAAAGCATTAGAATAGATATATTGCCGTTAATATATATATTTTTCATTTTCCTTTTCGCCATTGATAATTTGATTGCTTGGGTATTCGTATGGAATGGCTGTCACGAACTAGAGCAGACACTCCAAGTTGGATGTCTCGTCTTGCTGTTATCTGAGAGGTGGTTGGTGCCAGGTGGTCTAGTTTGTTGCGTGCGGATACCACAACGTTTCCCTGTGCTTGTATTCGGGCCAGCATTGTTGAGGCCGCACGAACACCGCCAAACCACAAAGTAAGAGCTAGGCCCAACCAAATGATACATTCGATGAGGGCCTGCCCATGTTGTCTCTTAACCGGGAAATAATCTTTACTAGTTGATCGCATTACAAATGACGTAAAATTTCTTGAGCCGCGCGTCGCGCGGTTGTGCGAACGGTATTGCGGCCTCCACCAGTAGATGATGATTCACCATCATCGTTACTGTCGTTATCACTATCGTCGTCGTCATTTTGTTGCGCTCGAACTGTACGGTTGCGCAGCCCGCTCTGCACAGCCGAGTCAAACGAACGCGTGATTTGCACCATTCTAGATTTTACGCGACTACCAAGAAATTTTACCGTGCCCACACACACTACGGCGATAAGGGCTGTGAGCGCCAAGTATTCTATTAAGCCTTGACCGCGTTGAGATCTCTGAGTGCGAGGTGCTGTTAAAGTTTGAACTGGCATACTTTTTCTCCTACCCAGCCTGCACTATTCGAAAATTGTGCCAATTGTTGCGCTGCGTGCAATTAATTTGCCTATTACTGCGCAGCGTAAAGAAACTTCGCCTTGGAGCCTAAGATGACCGAATTTATACTGTTAGATAATGAACACGAAATCAGACCTGGTTGTGTTTTCGCGAAAAGAAGTGGTGTTAATCACTCTGGTGGTTTTGGTCTTGTTGCTGCTGGCTTTTACCTTTGGTGTGAAGCTCGGTAAACATGTTGCTAAAGAAGACGTTGTTTTAGTCAAACCACTACAAGAGGAGCTTGCCAAAGAGATGCCCGCAACAACGACATCGCCGGTCCCAGTCCATGAGGGTGACGCGGGTCATCATAACGGTGTGGGCGATGCGAGTAGTGCAGGCCACACTCCAACGCATGCGTCTAACCCAGAGGCGCCTCATGCCGCTGCTGATCATTCGTCCCACGACAATGTACCGAGCGAATCCCATGCTGACGCGCAAGCCAATGCAGATGCTAGTGCACACAGTGCGCCGGGGGCTCACGACGTAAGTGCCTCTGCGCATTCGACCCCGACTGTCGCTAAGTCAGAACCTCAGAGTACGCAGGCACTTGTTGCTGCGGCTTTAAAAGACACTCAAGCCGCCTTTAAAAAACGTTCAGCACCCGCGCCATCGTCTAAGTCCGTAGAATATGCGTTGCCTAAAAATGCCGAAAAGTCGGCCCAAAAATTCACGCTTCAAGCAGGCTCCCATCGCAGTGCTGCTGAGGCTAACGAACAAATTGTGGAATTGAAAAAGAATGGCTTTGAAGCCCACGTAATTGAAGCCCATGTCGCCGGAAAGGGCTTGTGGTACCGAGTAGGCGTCGGTAATTACACGACTCGTGAGCAGGCAGAGGCTGCGCTGCAAGAGCTCCGTCAGCGTCCCAATGCGCCTACATTGATTATTCAGCAAATGAAGTAGCCGAAATTTTGATAGATGACTTCTCTTTCTAACCTTATTAATCTTGAGGTTATGAAGTCAGAGATCACGCGTGTTGAAAAACCTTGGGGCTACGAGTTGATTTTCGCAAAGACAAAAGACTACGTAGGCAAAATTCTACATATCAAGGCCGGTCAAAAACTTTCGTTGCAATATCATAACGAAAAAGAGGAAACGATTTTCGTAGCGCGTGGGCATATCAAATTTGTGTTCGAACCCAAAAAAGGGGAACTCGTTGAAATTGATTTGCGTGAGGGCGAAGCCCATCACATTCCACCGAAACATACCCATCGTATGATCGCGGTTTTAGATTCTGATCTTTTTGAAGTCTCTACACCCCAATTGCAGGATGTTGTGCGTTTAGAAGATTCCTACGGCCGCATTCCGACATCAAACGCCTGAAATAATCCGATGAAACATATTTTAGTGATGGCTGGCGGCAGTGGTACTCGGTTTTGGCCCAAGTCTCGTGTGCAACGTCCGAAACAGCTTTTGCAATTATGGGATGATAAAACGCTTTTAGAGCACACTCTAGATCGTTTTCCTGAGTTGTGCCGCTCTGGTCAGGTTACGATTGTAACGACAGCGGCTTTAGAAAATAAGACCCGGGATATTATCACTAGAGCGCACCCTCAAGTTGAGGTTTTAGGTGAACCCCAGGCACGCAATACCTTGGCGTGTATCCTTTGGGGCGTACTTGAAGTGGAACGTCGACACAAAAAAGACGATCTATCTAAAGTCACAGTAGTGGTTCTGCCTGCGGACCACTATATTGGCGATACAAAACAATTTTTATTGAGTATTAATACCGCCTGCGATTTGGCTCTGAAAGAACAGAGTGCGTTTGTCACTCTGGGTATTAAACCGAATCGGCCAGAGACTGGATTTGGTTATTTAGAGGTCGAGGATAGTCGAAGCGCGAGCACTCGTCTAAAACGCTTCGTCGAAAAGCCTGCCTTACAGCAGGCGAAAGATTACATCGCCTCTGGTGATTTTTTTTGGAACGCCGGGATGTTTGTTTTTACGGTTGAAGCAGCACTTAATGCCTTTAGAAAAATTATTCCAGAAGCCCTCGATCTTTTTCAGAATTCAAAACTATCAATAAAAGATATTTACGCTACTCTGCCTGAAGTTTTTTGTACGAGTTTTGATTACGCTATTATGGAAAAGTGTGCGGCGCATAACATCCCTGTTTTTTGTGTGCCGACTGATTGTGGATGGAATGACGTTGGTTCTTTCACGGCTCTAGAAGATATCGGCTGTGCAACGCAAGGTGATGTGTTTCAGCTAAAATCATCGGGTAACATCGTGCAAACGGATCATGGCGTTGTCGCCTTAGTGGGTGTGCAAGATTTGATCGTAGTGCGTGACGGTGATGTGACGTTGGTGTGTGCCAAGAACGAAGCGCAAAATATTAAGGCGATCTTAGACCAGGTAAAAGCACAACACCCTAATTTAGCTTAAGTTAAGCAGAACGTTTTTTGCGGTACTCGGCTCTCGTCAGCAACTCTCTATGATGACGATTGATCTTTCGAATGCCAGCTAAACAGCTTTCGAACTTGTAGTATTTTAAAAATAGATCTTTTTTGATGCCGAAAACATGCTGGTTGCGATGGCCTTGTTGTACCAATAGGCCAGTGGGTATGAGGCGGTCAATGATGTCGACGACTTCAACACTTAGGTGGGGTTGCAAATCGATGGCGCAGAATCCGGTATGATCGGAATGGGATTTTTCAACCACTTGCGAAATCGTTCGAAGTGAATCTAAAGACCTCAGTAGCTTGTCTTCTTCGTCCATTACATCTGTCTCGTGTGGGAGCGTCTTTTGAGGGGCGCTGCTATTTGTCACGTGTGTGAGAAGCTCATCTATAAATGCTAAGTCTTGAACAATCAGGTACTGATCGTGGGTAGGATTTGTCATGATTTTGCAATGCCCTAGCTCTTCAAGGGATTGGCACACCGAGAATATTTTAGATCGAGGTAGGTCAAAAATTTTTTCGCCAAAATTGAGCAACGCACTTAACGGAAATTCTGTTCCACCATCAGGGCTTTTATAACCAAAGCGTGCCGCTGCAAGCAAAATTAAGCTCAATGATTTTTGATATTCATTATTTGATATATAAATATACAAAATGCGTTCGCCGACCGGCGTTTGTATGTAGGTGGCGGCGTTAGACTCTAAAAACTTAAGCCTATTATTGCTGTTACGTAAGCGCCCAGTAAGTGTTCTCAATAATGCGCCAATGTATTCAGGAACGTCGCCCATTTGTTTTTCTAAAGCCTGTCGTGAAATCTCTAATACAACGGTGTCGGTCAGAGCCTCAGCACTAGTCGAACGTGTAGCGCCATCTAAAAAACCTAGTTCACCGACGAGTTCACCACCCTGAAGTAACGCAATTTCAAAGGCGCCTTGTTGTTTGCGTTTAAACAAACGAATGGTGCCACTCTGAATGTAGAACATGGTTAGAGATTGGGAGTCTTCCTCGAACAGTAGTGTACCGCGCGGTACAATTCGCAAGTTAGCCGGCATGGAGCGTACCTCAAGGTTTAAATGCCATCCTGAGGAGCTTTTCGTATAAAACGGCTAAAGTATTAACGGGCAATTATTGCCACATAAGAGCTAAACGATAAGTGATCCAGGCACCTACATATGCAAGTATTGTCATATATACAAATACAAATATGGGCCAACGCAGTGAATTGGTTTCACGTCGAATGACCGCTAACGTCGATATGCATTGGCAGGCATAAACGTAAAAAATTAATAGTGCTAAGGCCCCCGCTAAACTAAAGGTGGGGTCGGCCTGTAGGTGTTCTTGCAGTGTTTCGTGTTCATTTGTGGGCGCGTCGTTTGATCCGGGTTCGTCGTCATCAACCGAATAGACTGTTGCTAGCGTAGATACCATTACTTCGCGTGCCATGAACGAGGTGATGAGTCCGATGCCAATCTTCCAGTTAAAACCCAGGGGAGCGATCGCAGGTTCGATGATTTTTCCCACTCGGCCGACAACGCTATATTCTAATTGTGGATTTGTCGTTGGGTCTGGTGTTTTTGGATAATTCGATAAAAACCACAAGCCCATGCTAACAGCCAAAATTACAGAGCCTGCCTTTTTAATGAATAGCCCTGCACGTTGAGATAATCCCAAGATCAAATTTTTTACCGAAGGCAACCGGTAATTCGGTAGTTCGAGAATTAGGTGAGACTCACCACCTTTTAAAACAGTGTGTTTTAGGATCAACGCAACAAGCATGGCTGTGACAAATCCCAAAAAATACAATCCAAACAGCGTAAAACCCTGCATATTTACAAATCCCCATAATTGTTTGTGGGGAATAAATGCTCCAATCAACAGCGTATAGACAGGCAGTCGCGCCGAACAGGTCATGAGCGGAGCAATTAGAATCGTTGTAAACCGATCTTGTTTAGATTCGATCGTGCGTGTGGCCATTACACCAGGAATGGCACAGGCAAAAGAACTTAAGAGCGGAATAAAAGACTTTCCAGGTAATCCCATGCGGCGCATCAATAGATCTAAAATAAACGCTGCACGGGCCATGTAACCCGAATCTTCGAGTAAAATGATAAACGTAAATAGAATCAGAATCTGTGGCAGAAAAATCAGCACCGACCCAACTCCACTGATCAGCCCATCACAAACAAACGACTGCAATTGTGGATGGATATTCTGCAGCGTGGGACTCACCGCCGCTTGCAGAAAAGCAACACCAGCATCAATGAGATCCATAGGATATTCGGCTAGAGAAAAGATCGCCTGAAAGATAAAACCAAAACACGCAAAAACAAAAAGAGGCCCCACTACGGGGTGTAAAAGCCAACGGTCAATTTTACTCGAGTGGTCAAAAACCACACTAGTCTGCGAGGGTTTTGATACTACCGATTTGATCAAATCTTCTACCGTTTGGTAGCGCTTTAAAATGGCTTCCGAATTACTAATATTAGCAATATCTAATATAGAATTCTTGTTTGGTGGCAAATTGGGCGATTCTGTCTTTAGTGTTTTGAACCATGTTAACAGACTCTCAACACCTATCTTTTTCGACACAGAAATCAGAACAACGGGAATGCCAAGAAACTGCGCTAAGTGTTCGGTGTTAATTTCACGTTGTTGTGCGGCGAGAGCATCACTCATCGTGAGGACTAAAATCGTGTTGTGCAATGTCTGCGAATCTAAAAGCAGACGCCGCGCCTCAATCACTTGCAGAATAAAGTACAGCTGTCGGTTTAGTTGTGTGGCATCGGCTATCAACAAAAATCCGTCGAGGTGATCGTTTATCGATGCGGCATTGAGGATTGTTTTTGCCGTTATCGATTCGTCGATTGTTCGGGCGTCTAGGCTGTACGCACCTGGTAGATCAATTAAAGTAATTTCGCGTTCGTTAGACTTAAAAAAACCCTCACGGCGCTCAACAGTAACACCAGCATAATTACCTGTTTTTTGACGACTGCCGGTGAGAAAATTAAAAAGCGTTGTTTTGCCAGAGTTGGGGCAACCAATTAAACCTAATTTCATACACCGAGCGTTTCTACCAAAATGCGTTTGGCGTCTTTTGTGCGAAGGGCAAATAGAGAGTCTCGGCAGCGTACAGCTACGGTGCCATTTAGTGGGCCAAAGTGTTCTACCGAAATCGTAGCTCCTTTTATAAAACCTAACTCGTTGAGTCGTTGTTCAAAGGCCGCGATCGCTGGCGTGCTGCCAGTATCGGATTCGTCTGCAAAACCAACGATTACGGCATGGCGATGCGGTTGAACGTCACAGATGGATTTTGACTTCATAAATGGGCCACCAAGTCGTCTACGTGTTTTAGGCCTTCAGCCAAAAGTTGATTGATGTGTTCATCATCTAAACTATAAGTATTTATACGGCCAACACGTGAGGTTTTTACTAATTTAAGATTTCGAAGTGTTCTTAAGTGGTGCGACACGGCTGGTTGACTCATGTTTAAAAAATCGGCCAATTCATTGACATGCATTTCGCGTTTCGTAAGCGCCCACACGATTTGCACACGCGAAGAATCACCTAGTGCCTGAAACGTTTCAGCCAGAAGAAAAAAAATATTCTTTTGTTTCATATCGCCCAATTCAATCAAGAGTTTGTTCGGCAATACTGGTTTAGTGTTCAGAGTGGATTTCGATTTTTTTTTCATAGATTAAGCTGCGAATGCCCCTCGATGAAAGGGTGTTTATTTAAATGCATAAACATACGTTTATATATTAAAGCCCGCGTCGTCTGTCAAAGCTTTAGGCGGTGGTTTATAGAGTAGACGAATTTCTTAGCGATTGTACGCTGGCGCACTCGAGAATGCGGGGCCGCGCAACTGGCACATTAGTTGCTCTAAGACCGCCCACGATAGGAGTGTTTTATGCGTGTAGATTTTGAAGATATTTTTTGGTTGTCGGCGATAGTGTTAGCCATTGTAGCCGGCACGGCGATCCATTAATCGTTCGTAAATTTAGTCGTTTGTGAATTTGACGGTTGAGGCGCCACCCGCCTCGCCAATATCACCCGTCTTACCCGAGCGTTTAGCCGGTGAGCCCGAAAAACTTGGGGTGCTGTAGTCGGACGACGATGACGCTGGTTCTCGGTTCTTTTGGTCAGATGATGATGGATTCTTGTCTTTTACGAACGATCTGTTTTTTGATGGTCTTGATTTTCTAAGTTTGTTTAGGGTTTCTAGTCTTTCTTTATCAAGGGCTTCCATCGCTGGGGCCCGTTCTTGCGAATAGATCTTACGAATCACGTCCGGGTCATTGGCATTGGGAAGGTTGCGTATCTTTTCGTAAGCCCTATTTTCAGCAGCCGCAATGTCACGTAGAGCGCTAGCAAATGCTGGTGCTTTTACTGTTAGAATCAAAACAGCAGTTAAAATGAAGATATAGTCCGGTTCAGAAAGTTTTTTAAGAACTCGCATCTTGTTCTTTAGGTTACCCAATTTGTGCACAAATCAGAATTGGTCCCTGCACTACCAGCGGCAAAAGATGCCCATCGTTCTAAATATGAAAATATAGTTATATATAAGTATGTTCATATTTTCGAGAGAACGAGCGAGAGAAAAATTTCCAAAAAAGAGTCAGAAAATCGGACTCGCAATTGTGTTCACAATTGCTTGGCTCCCAAATCCACTAGCCTTTGGCAATGATGCGGCGACGGTACGCCAACAGGGTGTGCAAGAGAGTGCAACGCGCACAAAATTAGACTCTGAAGCCGAGACCAATCGCAATGTCGATGGCGTAGCCCATCAAAATGCCGCTGAAATGCGGCGCAGTGCGGGTTTTGAGCCTGTGAGTCCTGATTCGTTAACTTCAATTCGATTAGAGTGTGAGACGCGTGAGCCCGCCACGTTAGAACGTCTTTCGTGCAATGGTCCGGTTGGGCGCGGACTGGTAGCGAGTATTGAAGATGCGGTTAAACGTCAGCTCGCTGTTGAAAATCGAAATACGTATCATGGTATCAGAACCGACTATACTGGTGGATTGAGTGCGGTGAGTGGTACCCCGGTGTGTAATATTTCAAAGGGTGAAGAGACGAGAAACTATCGTAACCAGACCTGTGGCGACTACTGCAACATGGAGATTGATATCGGGCTTTTAGGCGCGGATATTCGCTTTAACGATCGCAACGATGGCTGTTCTTGGGAGTATAGTCAGATTCGTGGCGCTTGGGTACAGATTCTAAATTACTACAAAGACGTCAAACTAGCCGAAGTGCGCGGGCGCACGGTTTCGTTAATCGACATTGAGGGTGAACGCCCCTGTAAACAAGTCGCTGCCGATTACGTGACGGCGCAAAATGCGTTGCAGCGGTTCTACCGAACCGCCGAGTCGAATCTCACCAATCAGGGTTTTACGGCACAACAAATTGCGACCATGCAGTGCAATCGTGCTTCGCAAGACAGTGACCATGCCCTTTGTCATATTCAACAGGCGAACCGGCACTTGGTGTCGCTCGCGGCAAAAGTAGTCGGGTGTGAAATACGTTGGGCGGCCACGAAAACCTACAATCAATATTTCTCTGACCCAACACAGGTTATTTCAGCTGCGCAGCAAGAGATTCAGCCGCGTTGTGCAGGCTGTGAAGACTGTATTGACGATTCGGGACGCGCCGACGAATCGTGCAACAACTCCAAACGTTCACAATGTGCGCGGCGTTGTTACATTAGCCAAATCCATCAGTTTTTTAAAAATCGTTTGCGGTCTTATGCGAACACTTCGGCGGTGGAACGAAATGAATAAGCTGTTGCTGGTGCTAAGTTCATTAATTTTTATCTCAAGTGTGTTTGGTAGTACTGACGACAATGAATATGGGCATGTCGCGCTCTGCGCGCCCTGTTTAATAACGGCCGCGGGGGCGGATCCTGCGCAATGTCCAGGTTCCACTTGCCGGGGAACTCTAATTAAGGCTTTGCCTCAGATGCTAGACGAAGATGGGGACCCTATGACAGATGATCGATGGATTCGGGTGAGCGATCCTGCAAATCGACAAATGGCCTCGGCGATTCTTTCCCCAGGAGCCGCCTGTCCGTTGCACCAGGTTGCTCTTGACGCCGAGATTACGCGGGTGTTGGCCACTCGTAACACTGTTCAGCTAGCTCAGTTTGCTGCGGCACATGGTTTGACATTGATGTTTGAGAGCGAAGTGAACGAATTTTGTAAGAACATCAGTCAACCATTCCAGACTCTTATCCAGAATGTATGGCTTACCCTCCCCTCTAGCCGCCAAGCCGCCCGCCAAGCCGGTTGTTTTGCCGACCCCACACCGGGGCCGCAGTCTACGGGCGTTATTGATGGCAACAGCATTGCGGAAAGCATCAATGCCGCGGCGGTCATGTTAGGTGGGCCGGGTGCGTTTGATCCGGCGCGACCAAGGCCTGTGGCGAATCGTAACACGAGTTCTAATTCCGCTACTGCGATGACGCGACCACCGAATGGAGTTGGTGGGGGCTCGCCGCAGGGTAATGGCTCGGGGCCTACGTCGGGTTCGGGCGCGCCGCCCACGGGTTTTTCTATGCCCACACCGACTCTTGCAGACGGTTCTTCCGGTGGGGGCTCGTCGAATACGACAGACTCCGGGTTGAATGCGTCGTTGCCATCCGACGGCAAAAAAACCGATGACCCCGCTATGGAAGACTCCTCAGAGCAGCTTGCCGCTGTCGATAACGCGTCGTCGTTTGGTGCCGCATCTCAGGGCAGTGGCCGTGGCGGCGCGGGGGGGAGTAATCCGCTATCCGGCATGAGCGACCTGTTGGGTAGTTTGACCGGGAAAAAAGGCGATGGCGACCAATCGAACGGCTCGGCGTCGAATGTAAATTTTGGAACGCGAGCGCCTGCTGCGGCGCCCGGAGCCACGGATCCCGAGGTCTATCTACAGCGCAATTCTAAACTCAATCTGTTCGAAATCATCCATGAGCGGATGCAGCGCTTCTAAAGCTCTAGTAAAAATGTAAGTTATTACAATAAATTAACTAGCCTCATTCTATTTGTTGATTAAATTGATCGGTTGATATAAACATGGTGCGTCATTTGAGGTGAATCATGAACCGATCAATTATGTCAGTTATTCAGATTTCTAAAAAAGCAACTGTCCTCGCCGCTGGTTTTTTATTTTCGGCGCTTTCGGCTACTACCTCGTGGAGTGCGCCTGCCCAAGCCGAGCCGGCAACCACCGAAGTCTCTGCCAATGTTTTGCAGTCGGATATCAACTACGGCGAATTGTATTTGGTTCAGAAAAAATACATGCCTGAAAAATTGTGGATGACCACATTGCAGTACGCGTACGGCTTTTCAAATCCCTACGTTGGTATTCACGGCATGCAGCTTAATGTCGGCCGCCAGATTGGCCAATTTGTTCGTTTGAGTTTGCAACCTGGTTACTACAAAACTACGGATAAAGACGTCGCCTATAATATAGCAAAAGAACTATCTAGTGATCGCATCACAGTAAATGCCTACAAACCCCAGTATGACATGTTTTTTAATGTCGGTATTACGCCTCTGACGGGTCTACTTAGTTTCTTCAATTCTTCTACCGTACATTTTGATTTGGTGATGGGCCTTGGTGGCGGTGCTTCAAAGTATAGCAATTCACCATCGCTTAACCCGGCTATTCGCCTATTTATTATGCCAGAAATTATGATTTCAGATTCGATTGGTATTACGACTGGTATTCAATCGACGTTTGAGCGTTTTTCAAACGGCCGAGCTACCGATGGATTTGATAATCGTGTGGATATCGCCTTCGGAATCGTGGGTCGATTATAAGTGGTTTTTTGTATGAGTAATAAATATAAAAAAATATATATATTTTCTATTGCTCTAATCGCCTTACTTTCGCTGTTAAATACTAGGCTGTGTCGTGCGGCCAAATCTGGTGAAGAAGTAGATGTGCAATCGTTTCAGCTAGCCGAGAAGGCTTTCAAAGAACAAAAATTCGATGAGGCGTTGAAAAACTACGAGTTGGTGTCGACAGACTCTAGCAGTTTTCTAAAAGCCTTCAGTGGTTCGATGAAAGCAGCTTATTTAGTCAAATCTTGGGATCGCTTTTTTGGCCTAGCCAACTACTATCGCAAGAATCTTTTAACGAAACACTTCGATACGGATCTCTTGTTGTTAGAAACACTAGCTCTTACAAAACACTGTCAGTTCGAAGCTGCTGCGCAGACAATGGCGTTTTCACGCGCCTTAACAAAGGCGCTTTTAGAGAATAATGCGAACGTAGCCCAGGTTCGCGATCAAGCGGTTAAACAAATGTCAGAGGCAACACTCAAGGCTAGCTTACAAAAGTTTAGTGCGCAGCTCGAGACCTCAGAAGACCTTTTAGTGTTACAAGAAAAACTTCCCGGCCGCGTAAAAACAAATGAATCCCAGTTGAAGTTGAATTTTTTTCGCACCACCAATCAGTGGAGTTTACCAAAAGACGCTCGCGCTGATGTGATTTCGCGTACGGCACTCCACCCACGAGTTTTGCGTGTGTACGTTAAAAATGAATGTAAAGGGCAGTCATCATGAGTCGTGTGACCGTACCAAAACAGATTTTATTTGTTGCTCTCAGTGTACTACTGAACGCAGGTTTTTTTTCTACTACGCAGGCCTCTGCCAAAAAGACGGCTGAAGACGCTGCTAACAGCTTATTAGCCCGCGCCCACAAGCGTAATTCCGTATTGCGCGCGATGTCTTATTTTTCTTTAAACGAAAAAGAAAAGGCGTATGCGTTGTTAGAAGAAACTTTCGCTAACGACGAACACGATAAAGGCGAAGCTGCGTTGATACTAGCTTACGCCGACAATCGATTTCTTAAAAAACACAAACGCCATTTCTACGCGCATTATGCGCACGGCAATCAAGATATTGCGTCGCAACCGAAAGAGTTGAACTCTCTTTTACGAATCGTTGCTGATGGTTATTTTGAAGATTCTAATTTGATCGCTGCTAGCGCTGCGTACGATCGTTTATCACGGTCGAGCGATCCTGAAGATGTTGACTACGCACAATACAAAATGGGGTGGGTCGATATTAACCAAAAAGACCCATCGAGTGCATTCTCGCGCTGGTTTGAGCGTTTGGAGTCCGGCAAAAGCCGCACGCAAGGTTTACGTCGAATCTTGATTCAAGATTTAGGTCGAGCGTGGGCCGAGAGTTATCCGGTGTCTGACGATCAAACGAAAAAAGTTTTAAGTCTTTCTATGAACGATACCGAGCGCCAGGCCTTTTTTGACGGTGTTATTGCTGGTTTAAAACGTTATCAAAATTTAAATCATTTAGTAGAGTTCCGTACCCAGTTGCAACGCACGCAGTTTGCAAAACCTGTGATTACGCGTGCGGTGGATATGGGTGTGGGGTTGGGTGAAGATCCATGTTCGATTGTAAATTGGTTTGAGAAGGGCGCCGTAGGTAGCACGGCTTGGGTTGATCCGCGTGATATCGGCACTGAGGCCTTGCTACCGCGTTTTAACGCTTGTTTTAAACACGTTAAGGCAAAGCAGTCGGACGCGTGGAAGACTTCACCAATGGCCACAAAACTTAGTAATCTCTATGGAGCTATTGAACTCCAAGGCATGTATCGTTGGCCGCGCGCCGCGTTTTGGTATGAGTTGGGTAAACACGATGCTTCATGTTTAGAGTTTTTGACATTGGCGCGCGAAGCAAAACTCGCGAATTCGTCAGTCGAGGCGGAGCAGTTTAAGCCAGAGGCCGCACAGTCTTTATTTGATGCCTGTAAAACAGTTGTAGCTACGAATACAAAAATCCACGCGCCGATGGCGCAGTTTTTCGAAGACTACTTGTCGCCTGTATTTTTCGGGATTGGCGAAAAAGCGCCATTTAATAAACCTGCCATTGAAATGTTAGCCGTAGCGCCGGTTAAGACATTAGTACTTTCTAATATATTGCAGCGGCCAGACGTTTATCGAAAATCAATTTTTGTGCCAGTGATTGTCGAATCCTTAACCGAGGCGCAACGAGTCGAGTCGGGTGAGTCGTTATTGTCGCAGTTTGCTGAAAAACCACTCAACACGATAGGGGCTCAAAGTCAGACCTCTGCGAATGCTGTTTGGATCGAAGTATTGCGCTCGCTCGTGCGTACTCAAATTCAAACGAATAATTTTACGAAGGCGTTGGCTCTGTTATCAGAATACGCACCCGTCACAGCAAAAACGAATTTTGCCGCCGACAAAACAGCCGATGTTTGGATGTTGTTAGCCCTGTCGCTACCAGCTACGGCGCCTGTTGAAGAGCGTACGAAACTCGAAGCCATTGCGGCTTTGCAGTTGAGTCAGCTCGCGCGTGAATTATCTGCGAAGAAAGCTAATAAAGACGACTCGATTAAGGCCGTAGCGTTGGCGATGAAGTACGATCGTTTGCTGCCGATTTGGATGAATTGGTTCGTGCTCTACCCTGTGCTTAAAACGGAACCAAACTTAATCACTGAAATCTACCAGCGTACTTTTGATGTAGTCTTGAAAAGAGAGCCTGCCGGTGTAGAACTTATGCTGGCTTCTCGCCGCGTTTCAGCAAAGGCCTTCAAAGATATTTTGGAGATTGTTGAGCTTGCTGGGGTCGATACCATCAAAAAAACACACCTCAAACGTCTGCAAACGTTAAAGCTTGATTTTGGTAAGGGTATTGAGCCGACTTTTATGAAAGATCTGGCGCACCTGAACACGATTCGTCTATTTGGCGAAAAGTTAGACAACTCAAAACTAGTGTTTAGTGCGAAGCTTCCGAAGCAAATTGAGGGCCGAGTGAATCAGGTGAAACAACAGCTTGAAATGGTTGGCAAATATGTTTGGTCTGATCGTATTTGGTTACGTTTTGCGCGAGTTTTGGTAGCTCAAAATTGTGAAAGTCTGGTCTTGAGATTGCAAGAGGTGAGGTCGCCTAAAGATCTCGATGCAGAGACATTGAACGTTTGGAAAACGCAGTTGGGTAATATTGTGCAGATGGTGTCGGGTTGGAAGACTGAACTGTTGGCGGATTCTGGTAAAGACACAGTGCAGAGCCAAATAAACACCCCAGCGGGGAATGTTAGCAAGGAGACTCTAAGCAATTAGAGACGATGTGATGTGGATAAAAATTAGTAAACATAAAATATTTATAGCTTCTACATTGATGTTGTTGGCGACATCAGTCGATAGTATTCATGCCGCAAATAACGCACCAAGTACTACCACTTCAGGCAACGTGATTAACTTAGGTACTGAAGAAATCCAAGGTGAGTTGCGACGGCCCAAAGTAGACTGGATCGATTCTCAAAAACGAGTGAAAGCCTGGCTGCCGTTGATTCACGAAAAACAATTCGTGCGATTAGAAGCCGAACTTTTAGGTGTGCCGGCAGTCAATACAACGGCATCGGTTACAAAAAAGGGGCAAAGCCGTGAATAACATCATTTTGACCCGTGTTTTAGATTCTATAAAAGGTCCGTATCAGCAAAAATTTCCCGCGGCGCTTGTCGTTCAAAATGATGGGTCTACTGCAGTAAATTTGCATTCGGAAAAAAAATCATTTTCACTTCAAGAGGCCAAACAAGGCATTTCTATTTCGGGTTGCACGGTAACTGTTGACGGTACAACCATGATCGTTGCATTCGCGCCCGCATTGCTAAATGCCACTGACTTTAGGGCTATCGAAGTATTTTCAGGAATTGGTTACAAAGCTATCGTCGACGCGTCGTTCGGGGCCGCTGAATTTGGTGCGATACAACTGACGTTAAAAAGCTCAGATGTTTTGCGAATAAAAATGGCGAATGGCTCGACAATAATTCGTCAGCAAGACGAAGGTGGCACTAGTTTTTTCACGCTTCCAACAAAACAAGACTGGGTTGATTTTGTTCAGTGGTGCAAACTTGTTGGTGGTTCGGGTGCGTTGCATATTGCTGCTATTTCAATTTTATTATTTTTCCAAAGCATTCAAATGCCTTGGCAAAAAGAAGAACCGAAAGGTGCCGAGATTTTAACCGAGGTTGAAGTGTTAGATCGTAAGGCCTTAGATTTTTCGGGCGAAAAATTGAAAGTATCTCAAGAAGAAATGACGGAACAAAAGCCAACCGAAATGGGCGCTGCTAATGCCTCAAAAGCGGCCAGTGCTGCGGCTCAACGAGCGCAGGCTCGCACAGCTAGAGCCAATGCTCGTGCGCAAGCGGTAGCATCAGGATTGAAATCATTATTATCTGACATGGGTACGTTAGCCGTAGGTGCCGCTGTAGACGGCCCTGTACGTGCCGGTGTGCAGCAAGAGGCCACAGGTAAGACGGTTGACAGTTTAGTGAATAAGTTGGGCACCAACAAAGGCACTACGGTCGCTAGCGGTTTGATGAAAAGTGGCTCGGGTTACCACCGCGTTGGTAACGGCATGGGTTGGACGGTGTACGGCAACGCCAACGGCACAACCGAAGCAGATATCGATGTTTTAAATAGCTTCTTTAGAGCGTTAAAAAACCCAATGACACGTTGTTATGAAGACGCCATGTTGTTGGATGCTGATTTTAGCGTCATTGGTCAGTTTGCTGTGAAAATCACAGGCTCAGGTGGTCTCAATAATATTCAGGTGCAGTACACGGGCAATACCTCGCCCAAGGCTGAGCAAGCGTTAACAGGTTGTCTCACCAGTCTACTTTCCAAGGCCAACGGATTGCCGACGAAGTTAGCGGGCAAAGAAATTCGATTTGAAAAAGTATTTAAGAACTAAGTTTTTTAAAATTAAGGAGAAAGCAAAATGGTCGTAGAAAAACTGTCAAAAGCATTCACTGCAATGGGTGCTGAATGGGTAATGTGGTTAATGATCGGTCTCAGTGTGGTGAGTTTAGCTATCGTTGTTGAGCGTTGGCGCAGTCTCCGCAATCAAGAGAAATTAGGCTTGAAGTTGTGGAAAGATTACATCGACGGCTGGATGGCTCGTGGCGGCACGCGCGCCGAGATTCTAGCGAAAGCGAATGAATTAGCGGCCCAATACCCTTGTTTAGAAGGTGAGTTAGTAAAGCTGTTAGTGAATCAAAAGACAACCGATCGCGAAGAGTTGCAACTCATTGCACAGAGCTTCTTAGGTAAAGAGCGTTTGTTATTAGAAAAATACATGTCGTTTTTAGGAACGGTAGGTTCTAACGCACCATTTATCGGCTTGTTTGGTACGGTAGTGGGTATCATCCACGCGTTTGATATTTTGGGTCAAAGCATGCAAACCGAAGGGGCACAAGTTTTGAGTGGTGCGATTGCAGAAGCACTTGTGGCTACGGGTGTGGGTCTTATGGTTGCGATTCCAGCGGTAGTAGCATTCAACTATTTTCAGCGCAAAATCCGTATGATTATGGGTCGTGCTGAGAGTTTAGCGAATTATTTACTGAGTTTGAAATAACCAAGGGGCTTCTATGGCAGGCATGCAATCAAACAATTCCGACGACATGATCACAGGCATCAACGTAACGCCTTTAGTAGACGTCGTTTTGGTGTTGTTAGTGATTTTTATGATAACCGCACCAGCAATTTATCAGTCTGCTTTAAAAGTAGAACTGCCGAAGGCGGTATCGGGTGAAAAAACAGAACACGTAACACTACGTTTTTCTGTTTCTAAAGACGGGCGTATCTCATTGGACAACGAGATCATTACGGCCGAGCAGATTACAGACATTGTAAAGAAGGCGATTGAAAAAGACTCTTCTGCCAATGCGATCGTTTCTGCGGATTCTTCTGTGCAGCACGGTGCTGTTGTGGGTGTGATCGACTTAGTTAAAGTTGGTGGCATCAATAAAATTTCCATCGGCGTAGATAGTTCAGAAGTGAAAAAACAAAAGTAGTTTAGGGTGATGTATGAAGACGCAAATTTTAAATCGTCGCGAACTTAAAAATGAAGCTAAAAAAGCGGTACTTTCGGCTGCTGTAGTAGCTTTGTTTGTAGGGCTTTCTGGTTGTGGGCAGTCGCGTGTCGACTACCAACGCACCGACGAAGTCGTTCGGCCGATCGTTCAGCCAGTGCGCGTAGAAACCGTGCCGGTAGAGGCGTCGGATTACGATGAAGTGATGCCGTGGCCTGCAGGACGCATTCGTTACGTCGGTTTAGATGATGCGTCGGTTGGGGCCTACTCGTGGCAGACATGGGGCAACGCCAACGCTACGAACGTAAGCAGCGTGGGTAGTTTTGATTTGTCGGGCAACATTCGTTTGCCACAAGAAAACGAAACACTTTATGAATTTGGTAATATTCGACGCGCAGAACGCTGCGTCTTCCGTAACCGTCTATTGACCGATGCTGCGATTCTAGGGTCTAGATATCGTCTTCAGACGTCTTCTATGTCATCAGCATCTAGTGACGATCGTTTTGGAACGCGTTCGTCAGGATTACCACGCCCATTTGGTGATCAAGACCTACTTTGTGTGGATAATCAGGCGATTATCAACTCAATGGTACGCGTGGGTGCCACACGGTCGCCGCGGCGACCAGAAGAGGGTGTTGATTTTGTCGAAATTCGTGTGCTCGGATTACGTGGTAGTTATCGTATTCCTGTTACAGGTACCCATAATTTAGATTTTCGTTCGACCGCGCGTATCGGATTAAATCAAAATTTTTACGGCTTTGCTTTGACAGCTCAAGAAGATGGCATGGCAAATCTTCTGAACGCCTATCATAGTTCGCAGTTAGGCAATGCGGCTGGTTGCGGTTTAGAGCGGTCTTTTGTGGTGCGTTTGACAGTAGAGAACGGCGCTCCTCGCAGTGTGACGTTGTTGTCAAAAACGCGAAACGTATCGATTCGTCAGTTTGAACGTTCGATGTCGGGCAATCAGGCGTCCATTTTAGATTATGATCGGGGTTCTAACTCTGACGTCGTGACTATCAACCGCGAAGGTATCAATGCCTGCCGAGCTCAGCATTTAGCATGGTTGCGTTGTTTGCGGATGAACGACGAAGTGCCGAATCGAGGCCGCGTGTGTGACGACGCCGTAGTGCGATTAGCCGAGCGAAACTTTGGTGGGTTATTAAACTTCCGTGCCGCGCAAGCGTTGCCATCGAATCGTATGTTTGTGGAGACGCGTCTTATGGCTCGTCGTCGCAATGAAAATGCGGTTGTTTGGTACAATCCGGAAGCCTCGCAGGCTCTCGATCAATACAACCCACTGTCTTTGGAAGATTTCCAAGAGATGACGGATGTTACGGTTCTTGATCGTTTGATGTAGTTCTTTTGATCTAGCTCTCGACTGAAGTTAATAAATTTCGGCCTAAATCAGAAAATGCGCCGTGTAATGGTGTGAATAAATTGCCGATCAAATCGAATTTATTTACATTGGTACTCAGGCGCATTTTTTTTAAACATCGGCAGGACAAATAGGATTTTGTCACCAGCTACCACCCAAACGAATCACAAGGAGAGTGAGTGTTATGGCAACGTTTCGAGAATTATCGTTTACCCCCACCGAGTTAGCGAGGCTCGCTAACATAGATAAAAAAACAATCGATCAATTAGAACGCGAAGGCCAACTGGTTTCGGTAAAACGCAAAGTGGGCAACGTCGATCGTAAGGTTGTTCAGTTAGAGGCCATTCAAAAATTTTTCTCTGGTCGCCGCGGCGACCAACA
>CAZYPH010000002.1:44024-53568 GCA_964649095.1 uncultured Oligoflexia bacterium
TTGTTCAGTTAGAGGCCATTCAAAAATTTTTCTCTGGTCGCCGCGGCGACCAACATCACATTCCTGCTGAAATTACGAACGTCATTCCTGGCATTGAACCGTTGTTGCCCAAACACCCCAGGCTAAAAAAACAAATGTTTTATAACGTAAAGGGCGGCACCGGGAAATCAACACTCACAGCTCAGTATGTGATGCAGGCCGCTCTATTGGGCTATCGTGTGCTGGCGATTGACTTAGATGGGCAAGGTCATCTGACATTGAATCTCGATGTGTTAGATGCCCACGAACTACCTACGATTTATGATGTGTTGATCAACGATCTACCCATTCAAGATGCCATTATTAATGTAGCGCCGGGGTTAGATTTGATTCCAGCCAATCTGGGGTTGTGCACGATTGAAATTCCCCTCAATCAAAAGAGTCGCCGTGAGTATCGTTTAAGCGAGGCGATTGCGAAAGTCGCCGATCAATATGATTTGATCATTGCGGACACCAACCCCGCGGCTTCGATTCTTAATAGCTCAATGCTAGTTGCGGCCGATCTAGTGAACGTGGTTTGCGCCACAAACCCATTGTCGTTTCACGGCATGTCGCTCGTCATGGCCACGATCGAAGACATGGAGCGTGAGTTCAGTCGGCAACTCGACGTGCGTATTATTCCTAACATGTATGACAACCGAGAGGTCATCAGTCAGGAAGTGTTGGGCGAATTAAAATCACAGTTTGCCGATCATTGCACGACAACAGTAGTGAGCCGCAGCGCTGACCTAAACGAGGCCACCAAGCGCCGTACGACGGTGTGGCAGGTGAACTCGCGCGGGACAGGGGCGCAGGATATAGGCTCCCTGACACGCGAACTAATATGCCTATAAATAGTTTATCCGATTGTTGGGCTCTGCCCAACAATCAAAACCAAAGAAAAAGGCCCATCTGCTTTGTCGCTCGGTCGCCGAGTTCCCGCGCTGGCCGTTTTTGGCCAGCTTGGTCACATCGCCTCCCTTGCTTCGCGCATCTGGACCTTTTTGCGGATAAACCACAATATCGCCGCATCTATGGCTTTTAAAAATGGGTCTTTCCGGAATGGCTAATGAGTTCATCGGATTGTTGGGCTCTGCCCAACAATCAAAACCAAAGAAAAAGGCCCATCTGCGGTACGGATGAATTGAAATGAATGTGAGTTGGGTTTGTTGAGTCGACTTACTATATATAAATAACTTAATATACTCTTGAGGGTTTCATGGAAGAAAACAAAAAAGAAGAATCTAAACGCATCAAAACACGTGAAGGCAGTGGTTACTTGCGGCAGCTCTATAGTACGGCCCGCAGCACAGCCGGTACCAATGCTTCAAACTTTAAAAATCTGACGACGTTTTTGGTAAATTTTATTCCCGTCGATCGCGTGGATGCCTCCGAGTTACAAGTGCGTGTGCACTTCGATGATTCGGAGATCACAGGCCTCGCAGAATCGATAAAACAACACGGTGTGTTGCAGCCGATTTTGGTGGTGCAGAATGGCGATCGTTACAAAGTAATTGCCGGAGAGCGCCGTCTCAGAGCCTCTAAACTAGCCGGTTTAGAGCGTATTCCCGCTCGCATCATCAACTCTGATGACAAAGCCGTGCACGAGATTGCGCTGCGAGAAAACCTTGACCGTGTCGACCTACACCCCATCGAAGAAGGCGAAGGTTATTTAAGTTTGCTTGAAGTCGGAACGTATAAAAGCCACGAGGCTATTGCCCTGGCATTTCATAAAAAGAAGTCGCGTGTCACCGAATGTATTGGTTACACACGCCTACCCGATGAGACCAAAAAAAGTTTGCTCAATCTTGGTGTGCGTGGGCGGGCGGTGTTACGAAACCTCATGCAATCACCCGTCGAGCAACACCAATCGATCATCGAGCAGGCCGTGCTGTCGGGTGCAGACGATGTGATGCCATCAGCTACTGCTCAGGCTCAACCATCAGACGCAGATTCAACTACGGCAACGCCTGTAGGCGAAGTCACCGGCCAAAACGCTGCAGCGGACTCGGCCTCGCGCCTTACGTTAGCGAAAGCCCCCGCTCGAGAGCTTAAATACCGTTGCACTTCGCGGTCGGTTAGCATTTCGGGGTTTAAGTGGAAGGCCGGCGAGGGTAAAGAGCGCTTGCATCAGGCTGTACGCCAGTTGGAGCAGTTGTTGAGTGAGGCCAAGGCGTTGTTATAGTTTGATTTGTAGTGTTGTTTAGTGTGGTGTGTCCGGTTGCTAAAGCAAATCAGTAACCGGATTCATCCACCTTGGAAAAATTTGCCTATCTAGATAGTGGGCGCATTCGCCGACGAGCGTAGTATGCGTTGGGGAATGAAAAAAAAGCCCGCAAAAAATAAAAAACCACGAGTAAAATATCCGACCGATGTTTTAAAACGTATCAATGCGACGGTACAAATCAAAGGCGCCGAGAAGCCGCTGAGCTGTCGTGTCTGGTTAGGTGACCTGCGACCACGCCAAGCCTCGATATTCGTAGGTGAAGCCATACCTGTCGGGCAGGAAGTCTTCCTGGCGATTGATTTTCCACGACCGTTATTTGTGCTGGCTCGAGTCGAACAGTGCACTCTGTTTGCGCTGCACACTGCGGTCATGAGTTCAGCAAACTACCATTACCGCTTGCAATTGAGTCTGGTCATTGAATCAGAAAAAGAACGGCAAGATGTGGATGCGTATTTTAAAGTATTATACGGCAAGGGCCGCGCGCCCGGTGAGTCGGGTGGCTCAGCAGCACCAGAAGATTCGTCTGACAAAACCCCTGCTGCAGCCTAGATGGCCAAGCAGAAATAAAAAAAGGGCACTCTATTTCTAGAGTGCCCCCTTAGACTGGATCAAATCACAATCTTTCGAATGGATGGTCTACCAGTGGTAGCTAGCACTAACCATTACGAAAGTTTGAGAGTCGAAACCGACTGAAGTATTCTGATTCAATGCTTCTGTATCAGTTGTAGCAGCAGCACCGTTACCAAATGCTGAATCCAAGTTGAATTTACCGAACTTGAATGTAGAACCTAGACGGTATTTAAATGTCCCATCTTGGCTTGTTACTGTATCAGCAACGTTTTGTGATGCAAGTGGAGCGCCTTCAGCTACGGTACGAGCATACTTCTGTTGACGAACGATGTCGTAACCAGCGCCCGCACGTAGTGTTAACCAGCTTAATACATCAGCTTCAACAGCTAAGTTCAATGGCACAACCATTTCAGAATAGTCCTGATTCATAACAGTTGCTGCGCTGTTGTTTGATGCTTCAGTGCGGTTCCACCAGAAACCGATGTTTTTCAACACATGCACACCATCAGCTACTTTAGAGTCGTGGCCTACACCAAATCCGTATTTACGAATGGATTCATTACCCGCAGTTGGCATACCAGCGTTAACAGCACCAATGTGCATTGCGTTGTACGCGAAGTATGGAGACCAACCTTCAAAGCGGTAACGTAGACCAACAGTGTACTCTTCTTGAGACTGAGTTGAACGTGCTAGCGTTGAAGTGTTCTCTGTTTGAGTGAATGCTGTAACGTTAGCAAATGGTTCAAAGCCCATCCACTGAGCACCGAAAGCAAAGTTCCAGTAGCGTGCAAATTTGCCCGCTTCACTGTTTACTGTGCCACCGATACCATTTGTAGTGTCACGGTTGTAAGCATGAGTCACTTTAAGACCCCACTTAATACCAGTGTCACCACCGATGAATAATTCAATTGGGCGCTTCGTAGCTAAAAGACCTGCTGCTGCGTGTCCAGTATGTGTGTTGGTCAATGCATTATGAACAACAACGCCTGGAGTTTGGAATTGATCGCTGCCATATAAATCGTTTCCAGCGCCACCAGTTGATCTAGCGCCACGGTTTACATAAACACCGTAAACAAAATTATCAAAAATGCTAGTGAACCAACCGGCTTCGAAGCCTTTGTTGATTGTTACGTAGTTTTTGTAATCGTTTACGTACGATGGGTTGTAAAACACGTTGTAGCTGTCATCGTACCACAATGAACCAGTTACAGCAGTTGTTGAAACGCTGTTCCCGCTAGTAAAAGATGGTTGACCACCCAATACCATTTGACGGGCTAATGATGCGAATGCGCTGCTGCTAACAAGCAACGAAGCGGCGATCGCAGATGTTAATATTCTACCTTTCATGCTTCCTCCTAATTAAGGGCTATTTAAACGCTAGAAGACCAAAGGGTTTTTATTACACACCCCGATCTTACTAACTTTTTTTTACCAACTGATAGGCATCTTATTAAAAACATTTCGACTTGCAACATAATCAAAAGCACAAAACTACAAATCGAGATAATTTTTTTAGACCCTACCAGACTGAAAAAAATATTTGACAACTCTCTACACGTCTAAACAAAGAATTTTAAAAATTTATTTATGCGATGTTCGATCACAGCAATAATTTTTTAAAACATTTTGCACAGACTCGAGCGGTGTAAATACGTAATACACACTGTTCACAACAATGTCATATAACTAGTTGTAATTTGATTTGTCCGTAGGGTGCGAAGTTACGACGTTGGTCCCATAGGGCAATTTTGTTACAACGAGTTACTACTTCGTCATTCAAAGAATGTTTTACTGATTTACACTGATATTTTCTAGATTCACCGTGAATCTAAATCGTGTCAAGCAAATATGCTCAATGTTTGCCTAGTGTTTTGTCGCACCGAAGTCAGTTAACATGTAGGGAAGGTGAATGGCATATGGCGACTGCGACAAAATCAAATCAAAAAAAATCAAAATCATCGGTAGAGTTTAAGCTCGAGTTAGTAGCACTGACGCTGCTAGTGACGGGTTTGGTAATGGGGCTTTCAACAGTAAGTTACCACTCAAGTGACGCTTCGTTTTTTCGCGCTAGTGCGCGGTCGGTGACGCAGAACTGGTTAGGGTATTTTGGGGCTACTATTAGTGAGGTCTTGCTACAGGCATTTGGTTTGGCTGCTTTTTTGCTGCCGCCCATGCTGTTTTTTATCGCATTTAGCATCAAAGATATCTCAACTCGCCTGGGTTTGAAGAAATTTGTTCTAAGGCTCTGCTCATCGGCGACTTTGAAAATTCTTTTGACGGCGGTTTCTGTGGGGTTATTGCTGCAGGTTTTTATACCGTCGCTGGTTTTTGGCGGTCGAGAGATGCGACTGTTTGGCTTAATGGGGGCCGTTGCTACAAAATCGATTCAGGCAGTGATTGGTATTTGGGGACAGGCGTTGTTTTCGATATTTTCTTTGCTTGCGTTGTCGGTGGTGCACTTTCGTTGGTCGCCAGTGCGTTTGCTGCGTGTGGTGGTGAATCAATTGCTCAAAACCGGTCAATCAATCGGTAGGGGCGTTTGGGGGGCTGGTTTTGAATCTCTGCGTGTGCAGCGTGTGTTTGAAGATCAATTACAGAAAAAGTTCCAATCCTCTCAAAGTCGCGAGGAAAAAATACGGTCTGACATTGGCGCAACTTCAGAAGCCGCGCAGATTATAGAGCGATCTGTCGCACCGAAGTTGTTAGCTCCACGGCGTAGTACTCTAACTCAAGACAACGCTAAAAAAAGTAGTAGCGATAAAAGCCCAGTAGTTGCTGGATCTGCCACGTTGCCTAGTTTGGATTTTTTAGAGGACGCACCAGCACATGCCATCGCCATTGATAAACAGAAACTATTTGAGAATTCAAAAATACTCGAAAATAAACTGCGTGACTTTGGTATCGATGGCGAAATTACGGCTGTGATGCCTGGGCCTGTCATTACAATGTATGAGTTTCGGCCAGGGTCGGGGGTAAAAATTGCTCAAATTGCAGCTCTTGGTGACGATCTGTCGTTGGCACTCTCAGCGCAGAGCGTGCGCATTGTGGCGCCGATTCCAGGTAAATCGGTAGTAGGTATTGAAATTCCCAATGCAGAACGTGAGACCGTCTATTTAAAAGAGGTATTAAAAACAAACGCATTTGTCGAAAATCATGAGGGAATTCCGATTGCTTTGGGAAAAGACATTTCGGGGGAACCCATTGTGAGCGATATTGCGCGCATGCCGCATCTCTTGGTTGCGGGGGCAAGTGGTAAGGGCAAGTCTGTTTTTATCAACTCTCTGATTGTGTCACTTCTATACAAATTTACCCCGCAAGAGTTGCGTTTGATTTTGGTAGATCCAAAGCAGGTGGAGTTAAATCTGTACGACAACATTCCGCATCTATTATTGCCTGTCGTAGACGACCCCAAACAAGCTGCCAATGCATTGAAATGGACTTGTAATGAAATGGAACGACGTTACAAGATGCTGGCAAAATGTGGTGTGCGCAACATTCAGGGGTTTAATCAAAAGTTAGATAAAGAGGGTTCGGAGGCTATTCAGAAGCTGCTGAATAAAGAAGACGAAAATATATCTAGTAATACTAATATAGAAAAATTACCTATGATTTTGGTGGTCATTGATGAGTTTGCGGATTTAATGATGACGGCACCAAAAGACATTGAAACCAGTGTGGCCCGTTTAGGGCAAAAGGCTCGTGCAGCCGGCATTCACGTTGTCATCGCAACACAGCGACCATCAGTTGATGTCATCACCGGTTTAATTAAAGCGAACTTGCCGTCGCGGGTGTCGTTTCAGGTGGCCTCGAAAATTGATTCACGCACTATTCTAGATGGCATGGGTGCTGAAAAATTACTGGGAATGGGGGATATGTTGTTTATTCCACCTGGCTCGTCGCGCGTTGTGCGTGTGCATGGCGCCTTTGTTCAGGAATCTGAGATTGTAAAAATTTGCGACCACTGGCGCGCTCAAGGCACGCCGGATTACCGCAATGAGATTTTAACGGACACTTCAGATGATGCTCTGCGTGGTGGCGATGACGACGATAGTGATGTTTTGTATGATGAGGCCGTAGCGACGGTGCGTAGCATGGGTCATGCATCGGCCAGTATGTTGCAGCGGCGATTTAAAATCGGTTACAATCGTGCATCGCGTTTAGTGGATATGATGGAGCGCGAAAAAATTATTGGGCCATCGGACGGCGCGAAAGCTCGCATCGTGTTATAAAAATCTCTACATTGATGCGTGTAGCCGCGGCATTCACAATTTACAATTGCTTGAGAATCTTTCACGATCTTCACAGTCACAACATGCAAGTACGCAGGTTGTAATAACTGGGGGAGCATCGGATGGTTCATAAAACAGACACAGCTATTTCAAAGAATTCTAAAAATATATTTAATTTTGCTAATATAATTACAACAATTTTTTTGTTCCTGTTTGTTGTCCTGGCTCAGGCGCAGAATACACCCTACCCTTATAGTAGTACATTACGCCGCATAGTAGATGGCGATACGATTCATGTTAATGTTTCGAATACCGCTTATAAAAAAATCAGAATGACCAATATGGATACGGCAGAATTGCATTTTCCGGATGGTCGCGGACGCACTGTTGCCCAGCCTGTTTGGGGTGAACGTGCTACTCAAAAACTAACAGAACTCATGTCGGCGCCGAATATTAGTAGTGATGGTTTGGTGTGGATCGACGATCACGGTTTAGACAAGTACGGCCGTACTTTAGGTGTTGTGATGTTAAAAATGGCTAACGGCCAATTTTTTGATGTGAATTTGGCAATGGTGGCCACTGGGTCTGCGCACCCTTATTTTATTTGTACAGGTCCTGATTGTAACGAAACGTATTTAGCACGTCGTCGTATTATGCAATATGTTGAAGCGTGTGAGTCGGCAAAGGCTGAGCAGTTGGGTGTGCACCATCCGACACAAGGTCTTGCTGAGTTGCCATTTGAATTTCGCGCCAGAATGTCGCGCACACGACCTTCACGTTTCGTTGCCGATGTCACAACAAGACAAGTAATGGCACCGAGCGAATATCGTCGTATTGATGTTTGTAAACGTATTTTCTTCAATACACGCGAAGATGCTGTGCGTGCGGGTTTTGATGTATCTAGATTATAATATATTACTTAGAGTTTAAGATGAATTCAAACAGCTGCTCAACCTCTTGTAGCTTGGGCAGCTGTGTTGCATTGGGTAGTTCTGGAGTAACAACCGGGATATGCCTCTCTAAACCAGCATAAGTACCAAGAGAGCCGGGAAAGGCGCCTAAGTACGTCACCGGTAATGGACTTTTCTGTTTCGGAAATTCAATGGGCCCATCGCGGTCTACTAAACAATACGGTGCATGCACGCTGACGATAAGATCGGGTTTAAAGTCGGCGATGATATTTTGTACAAAGACTGTTTCTTTTTCGCTGGCGGCTTGTTCGCCAGGGTAGCGGCGTTTATCGGATTTGGCCTTTGTGCGCCAGTAAGTCAGTGCATTTTTAGACCACTCTTTGGTATCAAAGTTACGATTGAGATCGACACCACGGCTATTGGTTCGGGTGCGTGGGGTGACGGAAAAGCCATCGGGATTTACAAGCGGAATAAACAAATAGTTGCGGCCGATGACATTGGGTTTAGATTTATTTTTTTCTATATAATCTAACCAACGAAACACTGTGGAGACCGATGATATTTCATCACCATGCAGAGCGCCCAAAATAATAATTTTTTGGTACGTTGGTTTTGCTAATTTAGTTTGGGTGAGGTCGAGCGACAGTGTGGGGATAACTCTGTTTTGTGTCGACAATTGACTACCTTGCCAAGGGCGAGCAACACACAGTTTGTAATCCACCGAACGTAAATGTTTCGATAGATACAGGCACCAGCTGTTAATGTCAGTAAAGTGGTTCGCAATGGTTGGCGTTTTGCTGGCAGAAGCCGTAGTAAGCCCTAGAAGAGCTAGTGAGAGTGCGGATGTAATGCGTTTCAAAGCTGTCGGTGTCGCTGATGTTGGCATATTAAAATTAAGGGTGCCATGATACTTCGAAAATGTCAGCGGACATGGATTTGAAAGATTTGAAAAATCTGGAATCAGACAAAAATGCAATTTACAGAAATTAAACAAAATCTATTGAAGTGGTTTGAGTCGCTTGGGTCAGACTTTTCGGAGCGTGAAGCGGCATTGAATAAGTTAGTGCTGCACTTTTATACAAAAATGGAATCCGACGTGATGGTGGGTTTCTTTTTTACGGGTAGAGATCTAGCGAAAGTAGCCGGTCAGCAGTCGCAGTTCATGCTGTATGCCCTGGGCTTAAAAGCCCAGTATCAGGGGCGTGGGCCCGGCTCTGCACACACCGCATTACCACCTATTTTAGTGGGCCACTTTAATCGACGGCTGCAGATTTTGCAGGAAACGCTAACAGAAGCCGGTTTGGAGCCGGCTGTCGTGAATAGTTTTGTGGCTTTTGAGAATAGCTTCCGAAATGTGGTTATCAGCTAAAAAAGCCTTTGCAAAATAGCTTAGAAACCAATACAAGTTCGTTTATCACACCACATTTGGGAACATAGCTCAGCTGGGAGAGCGACGCCCTTACAAGGCGTAGGTCACAGGTTCGATCCCTGTTGTTCCCACCATTTTTTTAATCAACACACTTCGGCTCTTCTCGGCTCTTCTCACTAGACAGTGGGTAAATCAAAAAAAGTTATTAAAAATAAGAATT
>CAZYPH010000003.1:0-46625 GCA_964649095.1 uncultured Oligoflexia bacterium
CTATACCGCTCGTCATCACACTTTTTTTGAAATGTTGGGTAATTTTTCTTTTGGCGATTATTTTAAAAAAGAAGCCATCCACTACGCTTGGGATTTTTTAACTAACGTTCTAAAACTAGATAAAAACAAACTTTATGTAACTGTTTTTACCACCGACGACGAGGCGGCAAAAATCTGGCACGAACAAGAAAAAGTGCCGACTGAACGCATCTATCGTTTTGGTGAAAAAGATAATTTTTGGTCCATGGGTGACACGGGCCCCTGCGGACCCTGTTCTGAGATTTTTGTAGACCGTGGTCCACAATACAGTTGTGGCAAAACAACTTGTGCGATGGGCTGCGACTGCGATCGCTACATGGAGATTTGGAACCTCGTCTTCATGCAATACGAACGCGCCGCAGATGGTACGTTAACGCCACTCCCAAAACCCAGCATCGATACGGGCATGGGGCTCGAACGCATTGCCTCGGTACTGCAGAATGTCGACAGCAACTATGAGACCGATCTCTTTCAGACGATTATTCAAAGCCTAAAAAACCTTGCTGCCATTTCAACACCCGATGCCACACAAAAAGTAGCCCTACGAGTAATTGCCGACCATGCACGGTCGACCAACTTTTTAATTGCGGACGGCATTCTGCCATCAAACGAGGGGCGTGGTTACGTTTTACGACGCATCATGCGTCGCGCCATTCGTTATGGCCAAAAACTCGGCTTTAAAGGGCCGTTCTTTTACCAGACGGCCGGTATGGTGATTGACGCCATGGGGGCACAGTACCCTGAGCTTCGAGATAAAAAACAGTTTCTAGAGACTACGATCAAACAAGAAGAAGAGCGCTTTCTTATTACACTCGAAAATGGCTTAAAAGTTTTAAGCGATGCCATACGAGACAGTAGTGCCTCTAACCATGTACTCAGCGGAGATATAGCATTTAAACTATATGATACGTTTGGCTTTCCTCTAGACCTCACGCGAGTCATCTGTGAAGAACACCACGTTACGGTCGACGAACAGGGTTTTGAACGCGCTATGACAATGCAAAAAGACCGCTCGCGTGAATCATGGAAAGGTTCTGGTGAAGGGGCCGTTTTAGAAGTCTATAAAGCGCTACAACAAACAGGTTTGAAGACAGAATTCTTAGGTTACGAAACCCTAAGTAGTACAGGTAAAATTTTGGCCATTGTGCAAGATGGCGTTTCAGTCAAAAAATCCACGACACGCACCATTGAACTGATTGTCGATCGCACACCGTTTTATGCAGAATCGGGCGGTCAGATGGCGGACAAAGGAACCCTCCGAAACGCTGCCGCCATAGCTCGCGTCGAGACCGTACAAAAGCCCATCAACGATTTTTTTGTGATTCGATGTACGATTGATCAAGGCTCTTTTGCTGTTGGAGATACCGTTGAACAACAGACTGAAGCACGCACACGTGCACTGACAGCGAAAAACCACACGGCGACACACATGTTACACCACGCGCTGCGAACCTTATTGGGATCGCACGTCAAACAAGCTGGTTCTTTAGTAACCGACGAGCTGCTACGTTTTGACTTTACCCATAATCAACCGCTCACTGCCGACGAAGTGACCAAACTAGAAGAGTTTATCAACAACAGTATCTTGGCAGGCGATGCCGTCTCGATGCAAGAGATGGACAAAGAGTCGGCGCTAGAAAAAGGCGCCATCGCATTTTTTGGTGACAAGTATGGCGATCACGTACGCGTCGTATCGGTGGGCTCTTACAGCGTTGAGCTCTGTGGTGGCACCCACGTAAAAAACGCTTCAGAGTTGCAGCTGTTTAAGATTTTATCCGAAACAGGTATTGCGGCTGGCGTGCGCAGAATCATTGCTGTGACTAGCATTCACGTGCTGAAACGCCTCAACTATCTTGAAAGTGTTGTCGACCAATTAATGCAATCAACCAAAGCCTCTGCGGCTAGCGAGCTCCACAGCAAAATTGAAAAATTAATGGCTTCAGAAAAAGACACCTTAAAACAACTCGACGCCACAAGAAGCAAACTTTTGTCGTTTGAAACCGCCGACTGGATCAACAGCGCAGAAACGCTCCCCAACGGGTTACGCATCCTGTTTAAAGACTTAGGCACTCAGATTGCAAATCCTGCAAAGGCGCTGCGCGATATTTCGGACACTCTCAAATCAAAACACCCCAACCTGGTGGTCGTTTTAGGCGCAGTAGACCAAGAAAAAGAGCAGTCTGTTTTATTAATAGCGGCAGCAAAAGAGGCTGTCACAAAGGGTATTCACGCGGGTCAATTGGTGAAAGCAACGGCAGCACTAATTGGTGGTTCTGGTGGCGGAAAACCAGACTTCGCTCAGGCCGGTGGAAAAACAGGCGATTTTTCTAAGGCGTTTGCAGAAATAAAAAAACTGCTAAATTAATTAGATTAACACGCACTTAAGCCGCCTTCTTTTCAGTAGCCGGTGTCGCTGGCGTACGATTATACAAACGCACCAAGGTGTTGATTAGAGTAGGATCGTAACGGCCGACTTGCTGTTTTAAATAAGTTAAGGCTTCTTCAACGGAAAGCGCTTGTCGAGCCCCCCGTTTACTAATCAATGCACAAAACGCATCGGCTACAGCTACGACTTTTGCCGGATGAAAAATCACCGGCCCACGCAAACCGACAGGATACCCTGCCCCTGATGGCTCTTCATGATGTTGCTCTATAATATAACGAACTTCATCGGGAAGGTTTGTACAGCCTTCTATCAGACGCACACCAACGCTTGGGTGCATACGCACCTCACGCCACTGGGCAGGTGTGAGCTCCTCGCTTAAGTAGTCGATATCGGCAGCCAGCGTCGTGATGCCAATGTCATGAAACAAACCACCTAAACCAATTACCCGTAATAACGGCTCGCCAGAAATGCCAGAAGCCTTTGCTAAAAACATCGACACCACCGACACCGCCACAGCATGAAAAAATAAGTATTCCGAATGCACCAATAAACGTAACACGGCCGAAAGCGATTTTGGCTCTTCTGAAAGCGTCTTAATAAAATGATTCATCATCTGAATCGACCGCTCGACTGCTTCGACTTTAGTGGCGTCATTCTGTTCTTGTTGGGCATTTAATCCGTGTAGTACGGCAAAAATCTCATGCACATTTTGCTCTGCAATATTTGCAAGTAACGTTGCCCTTTCAGAGGCACTAAGAGCATTATTTGCGACACCTTTTAAGAGTTTTTCAGGAAGGTTCTCTGCGTATTGTTTAAACTCTTGTGCGTCTTTTTTGCGTATATAAACGCGTGTGATACCTTTTTCTATATATTTAGAAAGTCTACTATAATCAACACCAGTTGTTTTTGAAAAAACATGGACATATTTTTCACCAGGCGTGCTCGAAGCACTAGTCGCAGTCGACTGTGATGACGGGGTCGCTTTACTTACTTCTGCGGTAGTAGCCGTGCTGTCAGAGAGTTTGAGATAGACATCAAATGGCAGGGTTTTAGCCGTTCTTTTGAACAATGCAATTTCAACTTCAAAATACTCGCTACCCATATACTACTTATATTCGCCAGAACAACGCACAGCGTCGATGGGTTAAGTTTTCCCCAATTGCAATTTGTGCCGCGTTCTAAAGTTTCGCCAATTTTCTGACGATGGTGTGGTTGAGGCTGCCATTCGCCTTAGAGCCTTGGCAAATAGATGACATGACAAAAAAGCTTATTCATTTTCTAAACCGGTTGCTCATTACGTTTTGCGCCATTGGACCAAGCCCAGTGATAGCAAAACAGTTCGTCGTCACGGCGGTTATCAAAGACTTTCCTATGACGGCTAAAACGGCTGTCGAAAAAGATTACTATTTAAATGCTGGCGAACGGAACGGCCTAAAAAAAGGCATGGTAGTTGATGCCTCAAGGCAATTGCCCGTATACGACAGCATCAACAGCAAAACTTTGGCACGTACATCGGTGAAAATTGCCCGTTTGCGCATCATCCACACTGATGATTCCGTTGCAGTAGCCCGCCTAGAACAATTCTACACTACCAAAGACACTCCACTGACATTGTCTGATGGCGTCATGGTTGGTGATGACATCGCTATCACCAAATAAGTTTTTCCCGGCGAACTAACGGACTACGTCTGTTATATTCCATGTCATGAGAACACCCCAAGCTAACGTAGCGTTCATATTTATCACAGTCATGCTGGATATGATTGGCATTGGGGTCATTATCCCCTCGATGCCCGACATCATGCGTCGTTTCTATTTGAGCGAGTCGGTAATACCAACCTACTTAGGGTACTTTATTGCTACGTATGCCACGATGCAGTTTGTCGCATCGCCCCTGCTTGGACTACTATCCGATCGTTATGGTCGACGCCCCGTACTGTTAGTGTCGTTATTCGTCGCAGCGCTAGACTACCTCTTAATGGGGTTTGCACCTACATTAACGATTTTATTTTTTGGACGCGCGTTAGCCGGATTGACGGGCGCTAATGTCACGGTCGCCATGGCTTATATTGCAGATATTAGTAACAACAAAAATCGGGCCGCTAATTTTGGAAAAATGGGAGCCGCATTTGGACTAGGGTTTATTATCGGACCTATTCTCGGCGGACTCGCAGCACACAAAGGCGCACAGGTGCCCTTCATTTTGGCATCGGCTTTAAATCTACTCAATTTTATTTTTGGATTATTTATTTTACCGGAATCGCTAAAACAACGCCGGATACGTTCAATGACGATTCGAGACCTAAACCCGCTAAATTCTATAAAGAATATATTTAAGATTCCAAATATATTACTTTTATCATGCGCCTATTTTTTAATCTCACTAGCAGGGCAAACACACCCATCGGTTTGGAACATCTATACACAAACTCGATACCATTGGGTACCGGCACAGGTTGGCTTCTCGTTAACATTTGTCGGTATTTTGGCAGCCTTAGTGCAAATCTTTATTACAAATCGTGCTGTGAAAATGTTTGGTGAATTTCCAATATTAACCTGGGGCACGTTTGTCTGGTCAGGTACATTCATGTTGTTTGGTTTGGCGACTGAGGGCTGGATGATTTACGCCATTCTCATTCCTGCGTCTGTTACCAGTGTCATGCAGCCTGCACTGCAATCGCTCTTGGCCGGACGCGTACACTCTGATTTACAAGGACAGTTGCAAGGTTCGCTTGTAAGCCTACAGAGCCTAGCTTCGATTATAAATCCGCTAATCACAACACAACTTTTTGCTATATATAGCCAACCTAATCACATACCCCATGTGCCTGGCGCGCCCTACTTTTTTGCATCCGCCGTGACGGCATTCAATGGAATATTAATATTAATCTATAGATCTAAAATGGCTAACCACAAAAAATAGAGGTCCGTAGAGGCGTGGACATTGCCGCATCACTAACAGCGCTCAATGCGACTACATCAGACTTTTCGTTTGTGACTAATTCTTGAACCAAAGCCCCTCGATAGAAAGATGACCGAGCACTCTGAGATACGGCGTCTTTCTTAGAGTCTAAAACCCGGGCCTTCATTCGCCCACAGTCTGTGCACCAATAGCTCTGCATAAAACCCTTTTGCACCATACGTTGGCTTACCATCCGACTCCAACACGCCGAGGCTTCAAAATGCTTCTGTAGTTCTCGCTGTCGAATACTCTTTTCAGGCACACACACCAGATATGAGAAGTTTATGGCAGACTTCGTGAGATCCATATTTTCAGCCATCGCGTTAAACCACGACGGATAATCAAACTCTACCTCGGCATAACACCAATCATCGACTTTAGATTCCAGCGCACCGCACTGCCGATTTGAGAAACACGGCGTCAAAATACGCCAGCCTTGCTCAATAAGCGTTTTCCGCAATTCCAAAAGATCACGACTCGCTACTTTCGAAGCCGGCTCAACTAAACAAAGTAGTGGCACGGGTTGGTTCAAAGCTTCTGGCAGCCTTTCAAAATAATCTAAAAGCTCCCGAAAAAATACGGCTTTTGAGACAGCGTCTGAAAACACTTCGTCTACTGAATTAGAAAAACTCACCACACGGGCACGCTGTGTTTTGATCGTATCTAAAACACTACCTTTTAAAAGAGAAGCGCCTACCGGTTCACCTAAGCTCACGAACTGCTTGGACTGATCGAAACCATAGTAACGAAACGGCATAGCCTTGTGGTCAATCTGCGCGCGCGCAGACACCCACCACTTAAGCCCCCAACCAACGGTACCCGGACCACAACCAATATCAGCCCACGGTATAGTACTCTCTGAACTCTCAAAACCCAAAGCACCTAAGTGGCCTAGTATATATAATTCTTCTAATATTAATGGCACTTTTAAGACATTAACTGGCAAATAGTACGCAGCGTAGATCGTCGCCATTTTTTTTGAAAAAGCATAATGATCACTCGTCTTACCTTTACCACGATGACGACCGCGCTCTTTAGCAAGCCATTCCCAAAGCTCATCACCATCATTTTTATTTATAGTGAGACCGTCAACATACGTTCGTTTAAGGTCGTTAAACAACGTATCTACCGCGGCTGCCGAAATGCGTTCATTCTGCAAATAAAACATAGACCCACGAGGTATCATGTAGGCCTATTGATGGTCTAGCGCTCCCCCATACATTTGAGAGAGCGCTAGATTAAAGATCAACCCCTATGCCGATAGGGCCTCGTCGGCAAACTCAATTGCCGTCCCCGACGACTGCATTTCTGGTGACTCATAAGCTTCAAGCTCTGTCGCCTGATGAGACCCATTCACTGGTTTAGCCATTGTACCACTACCAATAAACGTCACGCGTGATGCCACCACATTGGTGGTATATTTTTTGACTCCATTTTTATCAATGTAATGACTTTGATCTAACAAACCCTCGATCATCACCAACGAACCTTTGTCTAAATAGCGGCTGCACGCGTGTGCCTGCGTTCCAAACACCACAACGCGATGCCAGATCGTGTGTTCTTCTTTGGCACGATAGACATTCGTAGCCAGCGAAATATGCGCATAATGCACACCACTCTCAGACTTTTTTAGTTCTAAAGATTTTCCGATGCGGCCCATTAAGATTACTTTATTGTAGTTTGACATATTTTTTTTCTCCCTACCTCGCTTGTTAGCAACTCTTGGGCCAATTCGTAGAAGCGAATATTAAAGTTTCAAAACATGTGGCTAAAAAATTGGACACTAATTTTGATCGTACGTTATATATATAAAACAATATGAAAAGATCACCTCGGTTAAAACCAAATGTCGTACGGGCCTGGTCGTTAGAATCTATGGGAGCATCGGCAGAAACTTTGATGCGATCAATTTTACCTGATCCGTTCGTATTAGTTCTTTTGCTTACCCTAATTGCATTCTCTGGGGCCTTTTGGTTCTCCGACACCACACCACACGATGCCCTACGCTTTTGGAGTATGGGTTTTTGGGAGTTGTTATCGTTCGCCATGCAAATGGCATTAATTATTGTGACAGGCGAAGCCATTGTAGCCAGTCCATCGGTAAAGTTCTTAATTCGTACGCTGTGCTCGGTGCCGCAGAATCGTTTTCAGAGTATTATGCTACTTACGATATTCGCTCTTATTACGGGCTGGATACATTGGGGCATTGGCCTAATAGGTTCATCCTTGTTAGCGCGCGAATTAGCCATTCAAGCGCAACACAAACGCATCCAGTTGCATTATCCCCTACTCGGCGCCTGTGCCTATATGAGTATGCTTTTATGGCACGCGGGCACTACGGCATCGGCCCCTTTACTCATCAACACACCTCAGCATTTTTTATTTAATGAGATTGGTATTATTCCCTTAGATCAAACCATTTTTGAAACCAGTAATCTTGTGGTGTGTGCCGTATTGACGATTTTAGTGCCCGTGATTCTATACCTCATGCACCCGACCAATAACATTCGATCAGTCGACCAGTTTGCGCTCTATGCCGAAAAGTCATTTGAAACCACACCCGAAAAACCAAAAACATTGGCTGAAAAACTAGAGCACAGCGCACTTACGAATCGAGTGATCGGTGCGATCATGTTGAGCGTGTCACTAAAATCGACGCACCTTAGCGATCTCAATCACAATGCCGTCAATTTTCTATTAATTGGCATTGGTCTATTGCTGCACCGATCGCCCATCCAATACATGCAGGCCATCTCAAAGTCGGCGCAATCGACGGCCGGGGTGCTCATTCAGTTTCCGTTTTATGGTGGCGTCATGGCGTTGTTGCGCGAAACCCACTTGGGCGCTGACATCGCACAGGTTTTTCTAAAATTTGCTAATCAAACGACCCTTCCATTTTTTGCGTACCTAGCGAGCCTTTCTACGAAGTTTTTTATTCCATCGGGTGGTGGTGAGTGGGCTGTTGAGGGGCCAGTTTTTTTAAAGGCAGCCAAGCTACTACAAGCCTCAGTAGGAAAGACCACCATGGGCGTTGCTTACGGCAACATGGTCGGCAATCTCTTGCAACCATTTTGGGCGGTACCGCTTTTAAGCATTCTTAAGCTAGAAGCGCGAGACATCATGGGATTTTGTTTAGTAGTCTTTTTATTTGCATTTCCGATTCTGGGAATTGCTTTACTAAGCTCAGCTATGTAAGTAATTTTACCGTTACAAAATATTAATTTTATTACCAGATCATCGAATCAATTTTAAATAGGGAGTCTCTAATGTTGACGCAAACAAATCAAAATAAAGCAGGTTTATCGCTTTTAAAACTAGCTACTATTACAGTCGCTACTTTGGCTTTAACCGTGGGCTGTTCTAAGAAGAACAAACCCGGCAGTGGTGCAGAAGGCAATGGTCCAGTGACCTCAGAAGATGTCAATGCAGGCTTAGTAGATAGCGATGCCGGCAACGCCTTTGGTTTACGCACGGTTAACTTTGCTTATGACTCCTCCGCTTTAGATGCTGGTGCCAAAGAAACTTTATTGCACAATGCCCAAGTATTAAAAGACAAGTCATCCGTAGCAGTACAAATCGAAGGGCACACCGATGAACGTGGTGGTGTACAATACAACATCGCGTTGGGTGAGCGTCGTGCCAATGCGGCTCGTAGCTTCTTGTTAGAGAACGGTGTGGATGCTAGCCGCGTTAGCATCATTTCTTACGGTAAAGAGCGCCCAGTTGCTCAAGGACACGACGAAGCAGCTTGGGCACAAAATCGCCGCGCCAACTTCAAAGTTACTCAACAGTAATTTTACTCAAGTCTGATTTACGCAACGAAAGACGCCCTTGTCTCTTAGTGACAAGGGCGTTTCTATTTAACGCACCACGCCTTGGATAAAAAAATCATATCTTCTCTAATAATAGAACATGTGGTCATTGCGAATCGTACTACTTTTAACATCCTTTTGGTTACAAGCCTGCTCTTTAACAGCGACGCGCCCCGTGCAAGAAATGACCAACGCGGACATTGCGATTCGTGCAGCAAAAGACCTCAATGCCGACTCTCTAGCACCCGATCTGTATAGAAAAGCTGTAGACGCCTACTTTCAGGCGAAACGTTTCTATCGATTGAAAGACTTTAAGAAAGCAAAATCACAGGCCGTAGTTGCGATGAAAATTGCAGAACGCGCGGAGTTTATTGCTTATCAAAAGGGTGGCGCCACACCTGAAGCATCAACGTTGTACCCGCCAGAGGGTGCAAGTGGCGACCCAGACTCTGAATTCAAAGACTGGGTTGATGGCCCCACCGCTGCGCAACCACCCGCAACAAAAGAATCTACCGAATCTGGCGCAACACCAACAACGCCAGGCAATAACGCCGAGACCACTGACGACGAAACCCCTGAAAAATCAGAGGCTGCAAACCCATCAGCAAAAGACCCTGCTAATAAACCCCCATCCGCCGCCACACCTGACAGCGCACCTCAGAGCCGCTTTCGATATTTTAATTTACCTACAGAGTTTTTAACTCATGCCAAGCGACAAAACCTCAATTTGGAATATTTGCGACGGCTTTCTCAGAATCAAACAGAGCCTACGATAGGCTTTCCCAATACGTTGCGAGCCACGACGTCAAACCCAATTGGTGACCGACTAAATCGCAACCAAGTACAAGATGCTCCAGCACTACCAAGCAACACTCCAAAAAAAGGGGCTCTCCTACCGCAAATTATTTTAGAAGCTGAAAAGACTCCCCTACAAACCGAAATTAACGGAGAGACCGCTCCGGGCGCTTACGATATCAATAACGAAAAACCATTAGTAGAATTGGGATCTACGCCCAACCCTGTTATCGAAGGCCTTCCAGAGTTAGGTACGAGCGCATCAGGCAGTACCCAAAACGACGCAAGTGATTTACAGAGTATTGTAAAACCAATGCCTGAACTTTAGAGCATTTAAGGAAAATTAAATAATGTTTTATAAATATACAAAAAAATATATTCTACTTACTATCACTCTGACATCGCTAACACTTGTTGGGTGTATGAAAACACGCTCCCAAATTCGTGCAGCAGGCGAATCGCCTACAGACACCTCCAGCGGTAACGCCAATGACCCACAACGGAATACTGCTCACAAGATTTCCGCCAATGACCTCGAAATACTACGTACTGAGGTAGCCCAACTGCGCGGCAAAACCGAAGAACTAGAACATACGCAAGCACAGGCAAAATTAAACGAGATGCCAGAGTTGCTGCCACGCATTGAGAACCGACTGACCGAGTTAGAAAAGAATCAAATTTTAATTTTAGAGGAACTAAAAAATCTCAAAGACGCTCAACCACAAAGTCGTCAACATTCTGGTTCCTCTGCAAACAACACGACTCAACCACAAACGTTGCAAACGGCGATGGAATTACTAGCGGATAATAACTGCGAAGCCGCAATAGATGTTTTAACCCAACTCTCTCCAAAAAAATCGGCAGAAAAGGCTGAGGTCTACTTTCAAACGGGTGAGGGTTATTATTGTTTAGAAGATTATAAAAAGGCCATTTTACACTTTTCGAAGGTTCAAGAGACGAGTGCCACTCATAGCCGCACACCACAAAGTCTTTTAAAAATTGGTTTGAGTTTTCAAAAACTAAAAATGAAGGCCGAAGCCAAAAACTTTTTTAACGAACTAATCGAAAAATTTCCAAAATCGCCTGAAGCGAAAATGGCACGGCAAAAATTAAAATAGTTGAGAGCCATGTACATATATACTTTTCTTAATAGAGCTCTTTTAACGAGCGCCTCAGTCATTTTTGCCGCGTTGTTTAACGCTTGCACACATTCTGCACCGCAGAATGCCGCTCCATCACAGACCAACAAAATCAAAAACGTACGTTTGATCTATTCCGCAAACGTTGCCGCCGAGGTGGAGCCCTGTGGCTGTCGTACGAATCCGAGCGGGGGCCTTTTCCGTCGACTCAATCTTACTGAATCAAAACTACGCGATCGCCCCTTATTATCGTTAGATAGCGGCGACTTATTTTATAAAACTGCGCCCACCCCAGCCTTTTTACGCCCACAATACGACGCCCAGGCTACGGCTGTAGCTAAGGCCTATAATATTTTAGGTATAGACGTCGCTACCGTTGGCGAGTTGGACTTTGCCTCAGGGGTTGCTCAACTGCAACGCACACTGACACACACAAACACAAAGTTTGTATCGGCAAACATCAAATCATCAGACGGTAGATTCCTATTTGAACGTTTTGTAGTGCTCGAACGCGGTGGAGTTCGTTTTGGTATCTTTGGTCTCTTAGATGAATCGATTCCCATTACGATGCCCGAGAATAGCATCACCAACGGTATTACTGTAGAGCCCCACCTCAATGCAGCCCACGAGGTTATCGCAATTCTAGCGCCAAAAGTCGATGTCATCATTGCCCTAACCCACTTGGGTCTCGAGGCCGATCGCCTGTTGGCGCAAAGAGAACCTAGAATTGATTTTATTTTCGGGGCGCACTCACAAAGTTTTCTCATGGAACCAGAACGCGTGGGCACGACCGCAATCTTGCATTCTAGTATTCGTGGTCAACACCTCGGCGTGCTGGAAGCGGAGAATGGCCAACTACTCAACCGCCAGTTTCAATTAGATAGCCGCTTCGACTCACCAGCTGAAGCCCCAAATATTTTAGACAACTTGGCACGCGATTTAAAATTAGAAATTGCTGAATTGAATAAACAACAAACCGACACGTTTTTAAATTCTCCACCGAATGGCCTCATGAATCCCAGCATACTGCCCGAATCGACATCGACTGCGACTGCACCAACAAAGATTCATCGCGAAGTCCAAACCATGGCACGTTGCGCCGAATGCCACACACCACAATTTGATTTCTATCGTAAGACACCGCACGGACGCTCGTACATGACACTTGTACAAAAACAACAGCAGAATAACTTAGCATGTTTAAAATGCCACTCAGTAGGGCTTGGAACCGACTTTCACAACGTTAAAGGCGTCTTACAATTTCACAAAAAGACTCAAAAAATTGAACCAGAAGTTTGGGCAAAACAACTCCACAACATGCCGGTCTCTCAATTCAGTAAAGTCAAAAAGGCCTACCTAAATGTTCAGTGTGAGAACTGCCACAAAGCAGGCGACACTCACCCGTTTGCTATGGGTGAGCAGAATAAACTATCGCCCGTGAGTTCGAATACCTGCCTTGTTTGCCACACGCGTGAGCAGGCACCGGGGTGGTATCAGGCCGATGGAAAGCCTGATCAGGGCTTGATTTCAAAGAAACTAAAAGAGATGTCTTGTCCCAAATTATAGTGCTAGCTTTTATCTGCTATGTTGCTTGCTATTGAAACGTCGTGTGATGAATGCTCTGCCGCAGTAGTCTCTCGCGGAAGCGATGCGCTATCTGTAAAAGTACATTCGAATGAAATCTACTCCCAAATTGACCTCCACAAAGCCTACGGCGGCGTAGTCCCCGAGGTGGCCTCACGAAATCATTTGGAGATGATCAATCTCGTCATCGAGCAAGCATTAACGGCCGCCAATACGTCGCTTAAAAATATCCAAGCTATTGCCGTTACCAGCCATCCAGGACTTATCGGAGCATTACTCGTCGGAGTTTCATCCGCAAAAGCCCTGGCCTACGGCTTAGGCCTACCACTAATCGCAGTGAACCATTTGCACGGACACATCCACTCCATATTTTTAGAAAATAGACACAACCACGCTATCCTGTCTCAAAAACCACTCCCACTCTTGGTCTGTTTAGTGAGTGGTGGCCACACGATGCTGGCATTAGTCGACGAGCTGCCAGCAAAAAAAATCACGCTTCTTGGCCAATCTCTTGATGATGCCGCCGGAGAAGCATTCGATAAATCAGCCAAACTTTTAGGGTTGCCTTACCCGGGTGGGTTGCATCTTGACCGCCTGGCCCAACAAGGTAACGCTTCACGTTTTTCATTTCCACGCCCCATGCTGCACTCGCGTGACCATCAGTTTAGTTTTAGTGGATTAAAAACGGCGGTACTCACCGAGCTCTTACGCCAGGGTTTTCAACCCCATGGCAAAGGGGCGACTTGGGGGCGTGCCCCAGCAAAAGACACTTTACCTCAAGGGGCGCTATTAAATGATTTCTGCGCTTCAATTCAGACCGCTATTGTTGATACGTTAATCGAAAAAATTAAATTTGCCCTTGAGACCACTCAAGCCAAAGCTGTGGCAATTGTAGGTGGTGTTTCGGCAAATTCCCTGTTCCGTGCAAAACTTTCGGAGACGCTAAACCAGACTCAGACACCACTGCTAAAAGTCGATCATCAGTACTGTACTGACAATGCTGCCATGATCGGTGCGTCAGGTTTGACCCAGTGGGAGCGCAATGATTTCTTAACTGAAGAATCACTCCTGCGATTAAACCCTAAGAGTCAATTTAATATATAATACAAATTATATATAATAGAAAGTATATATGTCATCAAAGTCTAGAGGCCAGGCATTTGGTCAAAATTTTCTACACCACCAACCTACCATTGATAAAATTATTCGACTGGCTACCGACGAAATACAAAAAACGAAGCCAAGCTGTATTTTAGAAATTGGCCCCGGCAAACAGGCACTGACTGAACCGTTAATAGAACTTACGAATGCCCACAATTTACCTCTGCACTTAGTGGAGCTTGACCCACGCCTTCGTGGGCCGCTAGCCACATTTGAACAGGACGGCCGGCTACATATGATGGACGCCGCTCATGATGCTTTCGGTGAACTACTATTGACCCTCTACAAAACATCAGGCCCCGTCTACATTGTCTCAAATATGCCCTATGCCTCGGCGTCACAAATTATTGCTCAGGTCATACGCGCGATTCAAATTGAGCCTTCAGCGGTTTCTGGATGCACCATCATGGTTCAGAAAGAAATGGCACTTCGCATGATAGCACCGGCCAACAACAGTGATCGCGGTGCATTCTCAATATTTATCGAATCTTATTTTAAGGCCGATAAAATTTTTGATGTAAGCCCTGGCTGTTTTCAGCCACCACCCAAGGTAATCAGTAGCGTACTCACACTACGTCCGCTTGCGAAGTCTGTTTTACAGGGACGCGTAGACCCTCTTAAGTTTGAGGCTTTCTGCAAAAAGCTATTTTCCCAGCGGCGTAAAATGATACGCGGCATTTTAAAAAACGTAGCACTTCCTGAAACACTGAGCGGAACCGAACGCCCCGAGAATTTAGATCTTGAAACTTTAATCAAACTCTTTTCTAGTTTTGATAATTATGCAAAAAATTAATCGCTCCACGCTACAATATGTTTTAAAAAGCATTTCAGTATATATACTTTTATTAATATTAAAAATTCCTAGTAATCATGCCCTTGCAAATACCGGAGAGTTATTAGGTTTTGGCTCCAGCTCGATATCCCTCGGGAACTCGATGTTAGGCAGCAAAGACCAAGCATTTGCGGGATACTACAACCCAGCTATGCCGGCCTCTATCGAAGGCTTAGCTTTAAGTTTTGGCATCAGTTGGGCCAATCCTAGCTTTCTTGAAATTGACAACGTAGTTACAGCCAATTCGGTAACAACGGCTGCAACAACCACCCAAACACTAGGCAAAGTGGATACCGATAATTATCTCGACCACCTAAGCCAAACCCTTGGTGTCAGTTTTAATTTTGGCGAGCGTTTGTACCATTTGACTCTGCACGCCGTGGCATCAATTCCGATTGCTCGACTGGCCTATATCGACTCTAGCGATCCGTTTTTACCCGACTATTTTAACTATCGTTCTCGCATCCAACGCCCACAAATTTTTGCGGGGTTTGCGCTAAAGCCACTTTCCTATTTTCACGTGGGTGCTGGCTTAGCTTTTAGTACAAACCTTTCTGCAGCCAACGACGTTACTATCTCCACCGTAAACAATACGGTTAGCCACCAAAGATTTGCCTCAACCATAAAACCAGGGGCCACCGGTTATTTCGGGCTCTATTTAGACCCAAAACCCTTTTATTCTGGTCTGACCGTACGTATGACCAATAAATACAAAGTTGATATTGATACCAATGCACGCTCGCGTTTATTTGAAACCCTAAACGAAGTTCCGTTTGTCTTAAACTCCTCTAGCGCGGTCTATTACGATCCGTTTGAAGTTAACTTAGCCGTCGGCGCCGACATCACACCAAAAACGTTTGTTACTGGTGAGTTAGATTGGTTGAACTATGAAAACTTTGAAACACCGGTCCTCAATGTTGTATTTAAACGCGGCAGCAATTCTAGCATTCAAAACTCGGTAAATACGGCTCCAAAAACAAAAAACATCTTTATTGGCAAACTAGGTGTAGAACAAAAGATAAACACGATCGCTTTACGAGGTGGTTACATGTACCGCCCATCGCCTATTGAAAGCAATTCAGGCTCCGGCAACTTGATCGATCCAGATCGACATACTTTTGCCCTAGGCGCGGGATTTGATTTGAAAGAACTAGGCGTCGTGAACCATCCTGTTACAGTAGACACTCACATCACGTACCACTATTTTGTACGGCAAACCGTGACCAAAACGGCTGGTAATGAGCTTAATCAAACAGGCTCAAAAGTAGGATCACCATCGTACGACATTGGTGGGTCTATGTGGGGCGCCGGGCTCTCTCTATCAACAAAGTTTTAAACTATGCAAAAACAAAAAAAGGCCCGATCAACTTCAACTCTTGCACTGTGCTCTACTATTCGACGCTCGGTGCGTGCCAATTTTGCTACAGGCCTGCTAGTATTAGCGCCCTTCGGAGCCGTATTGGGCATTTTGGTGTGGTTTTGGAATGGGGTTGTAGCCCTTACCGACCTCATTCCCAGCACCCTTCACCCCATTCAGTTATTCCAACTAGAACACCCACTCGCCATTACGGCAGTAGAGTTTGTTTTTAATCTCGCTATTCTTCTGCTTTCCATCACGCTTGTGATTCTAATCGGCTTCTTTTCGCGTCGCTATGTTGGTGCCCGCATCTTGCACACACTCAGCCGCTTCGTAGCGCGTGTGCCTATTTTAAATGCCGTCTACTCTACGTTGGAGCAGCTGCTAAAAACGTTTTCTGGCGGGCAAACCAAGAACTTTAGAAAAGTGGTTTTAATTGAGTACCCACGTAAAGGTATTGAAACCCTTGCCTTCGTAACGCACGAGTCCTCGTCTGAGCACTCGAACGCTGCGGTTGCTAACGATCGTGACAAGGTACATCTATTTGTTCCAACGACACCCAACCCTACTTCAGGCTTTTATTTGATCGTGTCGAAAGACCAAGTCAAAGAGACTAATATGTCGGTAGAAAACGCATTAAAAGAAATCATATCGATGGGACTCGTACGTGCCCAACGCTAAAGATTCAAAAGACGCTGGTAGTAGTTTCATTACACAGAATAAAAATGCTACGCGTAATTTTCACTTACTCGACCGCTACACGGCAGGCCTTGTTTTACAGGGCACCGAAGTAAAATCAATTCGTAATGGCACCGTACATATTCATGACGCATACGCTACTATTGAAAAAGGTGAGGCGTATCTTAATCATATGCATATTGGTCCGTACACACATGGCAACCGCTTCAACCACGAGCCACTGCGAAAACGAAAACTACTTTTAACCAAAACCGAAATTCGAAAACTCACCGGCAATGTCGTAGAAAAAGGTTTGACGCTAGTGCCCATAAAATTATTTTGGTCAAAGGGTCGTGTAAAAGTTGAACTAGCGCTCGCAAAAGGTAAAACTTTTGGTGATCAACGACATGATCTACGAACCAAAGACGCCGATCGTGAGATAGACCGCGCAACAAAACGCTCACGTTAAGCCACCGTAAAAATCAGCGAAGAGGGAGACTTCCATGCCAGCAACCAAGGTATTTAGCAAAAAGTCGGTTAGAGAGTTTTACCCCACTATTACACAGACATTTGTGCATCGCATTCGCAAGAGTGGCGACAAAAAGGCTTTTCATGTCAAAAAAGGAACGCAGTGGCACGCTCACACGTGGAATGATTTTTATAAAATGGTGCGTGAAATCGCAGCCGGATTGCTAGATTTAGGCATTCAACCCCAAAATACGATCGCCATTTTGGCTCAAACCCGCATCGAGTGGGCGGCTTGTGACATGGCCATCATGGGCGCCAAGGCGGTTACCGTTCCGATCTACTCATCGAATACTGCTGAAGATAGCCTCTACATTTTAGACCACTGCGACGCGACCTGCATTATCGTCGAAGACTTAAAACAACTCGAGAAAGTGACTTCAATTCGGTCACAACTCACAAAACTTAAACACGTGATTTTAATCGATGGGCAATCCGATCAAGCCCTCACTTTATCTAAACTCCGTGAAGCCGGACAAAACTATCTAAAAAAACAATCAACCGACGTCATTGAACACAACTTAATGACCATCCAACCAACCGATATATTCACAATTTGCTATACTTCAGGCACTACTGGGGCACCAAAAGGTGTTGTATTAACCCATGAAAACTTGATGTCGGTTGTTACTGATGTTGACCGTGCTGTAGGCTCTGAGCTCTCTGAGGCCGACTCTACATTATCGTTTCTACCCATTTCTCATATTTTTGGAAAAGTAGAGAGCATGATCACCTACCATTTTGGATGGCAGGTTTATTATGCCGAAAGCGTAGAAAAGATTCTCATAAACTTGGCCGAAGTGGGCCCGACTATTTTAGTTGCTGTGCCTCGAGTATTTGAAAAGGCCTATAGCAAAATCAAGTCGTCACTCGAAGATGCCTCTCCACTAAAGATGAAACTGTTTTCTTGGGCGATGGGCGTTGGAAAGCGCTACTACCAAGCAATCTGGGACAAAGAGTCACCCACTATTGCAGATACTATTCAGTATCAAATCGCAAAACGCCTTGTTTTTGACAAAGTTTATCAAAAATTTGGGGGCCGTATTCGTTACTGCATTGCAGGCGGTGCGCCGCTATCTAAAGAAGTCGGAGAGTTTATGCGCATTCTCGGGCTTACGATTTTGGAAGGTTACGGCCTTACAGAAACCTGTGCCCCAGTGACACTGAACACACCTAATGCCATTCAATTCGGTACTATTGGAAAGCCGCTCCCTGAGGTGCAACTACGTATCGCTGAAGACGGTGAGATTTTAATTAAAAGTAAAAAAGTATTTCGGGAGTATTACAAGAATGAAGACGCGACCCGCAGTGTGCTTAGCGATGATGGCTGGTTTAGAACGGGCGACATTGGCGTCATCGACAACGACGGATTTGTAAAAATCACCGATCGCAAAAAAGATATTATTGTTACCAGCGGTGGAAAAAATATCGCCCCACAAAAAATTGAAAACTTGCTCAAAGCAGCCTCAAGATTCATTTCACAGGTTATTGTATCCGGCGATCGTCGTAACTATTTAACGGCCTTAGTCGTGCTAGAAAAAGATGAAGTAATCAAGTTTGCGAAGAGTCAGAATATTTTATTTAGTGAATACCCAGAACTGCTGAAACACCAAAAAGTGTTGAGTTTGGTTCAATCGGTTTTTGATCAGGTAAACAAGAGACTGGCGTCATTCGAGACCGTAAAACGATTTAAATTACTCTCGAATGAGTTTACGATCGACTCCGGAGAACTTACACCCTCACTTAAAGTAAAACGAAAATTCTGCACTGAAAAATACGGTCGCGAAATCGACTCAATGTACAATCAGCCAGCCCTATAAAGTGCAATGCCCCTTTGCTTACAAAAATAAAAAAAAGGCTGTTAGATGCCAATCTAACAGCCTTTTAACAACTAGATGTCCGAACAAAAAACCGCTACTTAAAGGCCATCAACATCTTCGGCCTTAATCACGTGCCCTGCAGCTACCTCACGCAGTGCCGAAACAATTTCTTTGTTACGACAACGAACAGTACGCCCTGAACCATTCAATAATTGTCGTGCTCTCAGGGTAGCGACGTGAACCAATTCATACATGTTTTCAACGTGATCTAGACAATCTTCAATAGTGACTCGTGCCATAAAGTTCCTCCAAATTTCAACTTTCAGTAATCTACCGTCAAACTAGCGAAAAGCGTACTTAAAAACATCGTCTATCGACTCGGCATAAAGCAATTCAAGGTCTTCAATGGCCTTAGGCTCAATTTCTTTGACGTCTTTACGGTTCAACGCTGGTAACACGATGGTCTTAATCCCTACCCGTTTCGCCGCTAAAACTTTCTCTTTTATACCCCCGACAGGAAGTACTTTACCCACCAACGACAACTCGCCAGTCATCGCAAGCCCTGGACGCACCCTTCGATTCGTTACCAACGAATACAAAGCGGTCGCCATCGTCACCCCAGCACTAGGCCCATCTTTTGGAATGGCTCCTGCGGGAATGTGTAGGTGGATGTCAAAATCTCTAAAAAATACCGCCGCTTTTGCATCTTTGATGGTCATTTTTTTTACATACGAATAGGCAATCTGAGCGGACTCAACCATGACTTCCCCAAGCTGACCGGTGAGTTTTAAGGCACCGTAAGCTGCTCCACTAGCAGGGTCGTCGTCTTTCTCTTTTGGTGCGACTGCAGCAGGTTGTTTTTTCAATAACTGATGTGTGGTGACGCCAGCGGCTGATCCTAGCGGGCGTTTTGGGACTCCGGTGGCTTCGATAAATAAAATTTGCCCCCCCATAGCAGTCCAGGCAAGCCCCGTAACGACACCAGGCGTTTGTGTGCGTCGCGCCCACTCGTTATGAAATTTTTCTGGTCCTAAATAGTCGTAGAGCATCTTAGGTAGTACTTTGATGGTCTGGAATTTTGCTGTTTTGCGGGTCGAGCCACCTTCTAACGACCCTTTAGCCACTACCTGTGCCGCTACTTTGCGACAGATAGCCGCAATCTGCTGCTGCAGGGTGCGCATGCCAGGCTCGCGCGCATAATCAAACATGATGGTTTTTAGTGTTTGATCTGGAATCTTTAACTGCACTGCCGTAAGGCCATGACGCTCAAGCTCTTTTGGAATCACATGGGCTTTTGCGATTTCTACTTTTTCTTCAAGTGTGTAGCCGGTCAGTTCAATGACCTCCATACGATCTAACAGCGGGGCTGGAATCGTGCTGGTACTATTGGCGGTCACGACGAACATGACGTTGGATAAATCAAAAGGCAGGTCGAGATAATGGTCTAAAAAACCGACATTCTGTTCAGGATCTAACACTTCGAGCAAGGCTGATGCCGGATCACCTTGATAGCTGCTTCCCAACTTATCAATTTCGTCCAAAAGAATGATGGGGTTTTGAGTGCCTACTCGTTTCATCGCTCCGAGTAATTTACCTGGCATCGCCCCAATATACGTGCGTCGATGGCCTTTAATTTCAGCCTCATCGCGCATGCCACCTAAAGAAAATCTAAAAAACTGCCGCCCCATTGCCCTAGCGATCGACTTGCCCAAAGAAGTTTTACCGACGCCTGGTGGCCCTACTAAACACAACACCGAACCCTTTGCATTGGGATTCAGTTTTTTAACTGCCAAATGTTCTAAGATACGATCTTTAATTTTCTGAATACCATAATGGTCTTCATCTAAAGTCTTCCGAGCCACATGAATGTCTAAGTTATCAACCGAAGTTTTTCCCCAAGGCAACGACAGTAAAAAATCTAAATAATTTCGAATAATATTATTTTCTGGTGACGCATCAGGAGTGCCCTCTAACTTCTTCAGTTCATCTAGGGCCGCTCGACGCGCCTCCTCAGTAAGGGCAGTAGCCTCAATACGGGCACGCAGCTTATCTATGGAACGAGAACCTTCTTCATCGCTGCCCAATTCACGGCGGATCGAGCGTAGTTGCTCTTTTAAAAAATATTCTCGTTGGGCACGCTGAATTTTTGTAGAAACATCTTCATTTATTTTCTTCTGTACCTCGGCGACCTCTTGCTCACGCTTCAAATGGTACAGCAACTTCTCAAAACGACCTCGTACATCAAAAGTCTCTAAAAACTCTTGAGCATCAGCCTTTGGTAATGCCAAAGCAAAGGCCACTAAGTCAGCCAAAAGACCAACATTGGGAGCATTCACCATGGCTAGTTTGAGCTCTTCTGTAAAAAATGGATTGGTCTCTGATAACTTCTTTACGTCGGCTATCACAGAACGCACTAGCGCATCGAGCTCGATCGATTTTTCTAAAATATCATTTTTGTACTCAACCTGCGCCACAACATAGGGCTCTTCACGTACAATTTTTTTAATCTCAAAACGTTTTACACTCTGAACTAGAACGGTCATGCCACCGTCTGAATTATTAAGTTTTCGAACAATGCGAACCACAGTTCCGACACGATGAAGACCAGCCAAACTAGACTCAGTAGACGGGGTAGCACTTCGCTCGGAAGCGGCCACTGAAGGAACCGAATGAAAATTATTTGTATTGGCATCGCCATTCACGCCCTTATCAAGAACCAGGCCCAACAGGCCCCGATTTGCAAGGGCGTGTTCTACCGTATCGATAAGTTTGCTTTTAGTTAATACGAGAGGGGCCATCATACCGGGATACACGGGGGCCGTATGAATCGGCACCAACAACAGGGTCGTGGGCAACGTCGTCTCAAATTGCACCAAATCACGCATTTCCTGAGCAAAATTCGCGGCATCAGCAGCCAAATTGGCGTCGGTATCGAGCAACGAGTCTCCGTCTGCAGGGTCAAACTCTAAATCATCACTGCCACTATGGGAGGACGCCTCACCCGGTTTGCGTTTAATTTTTTTGTCAGAATCATCACCAGAATCTTGCATAACACTATGGAAGATGGTGGCCGATTAACGTTCCGTCAAATGCTACTCAAGAATAAAAGGCCTGACGGCGCACTAAACTACTGAGAAAGTAGATTTAAAGAAATTTTATCTAATATTTTTGCAGCGTTAGCCGAGTCAAAGTCGTCATTAGTCGCCCACTTTTTAAACTCACCACTGGGGCCTAAAACCTCGACCTCTTCTTGTGGCAACACCCGCACGCGCGTACGACCTAAAAGCGGTTCGACCGTAACTTTGTATTGCACTCTAATCTGCAGATATTTTTTTCGTGGAAATCCGTTAACCGTATAATCGACATATTTTTCAGTCGACGTTGTGTACACCCAGTCCGTCACAATGAGACCGTCATCGCGGTCTTTTTCGGTCAGCTCATAGTCGGATAGGGCCTTCAACGAAGCGACCCAAACATTGGCAAACTCTGCTTCGTATTCTTTTATGTTGTTGAGCCTAGCATACTGCTGCGTTTTGACTGGGGGAGCGCTAGCACAGCCGATTATCCAACTCCCAAAAGTCATAACAACTACTGTAATCCAGATGAAGCGCACCCTGTCTGAAACTTTAGGCCGCGTTTGTTTTTGGTAATTCTTCATCATTATCACCCTATCATCACCCTTTTATTACCTCGCGCCCGTTAGCGGCTTAAGGTCCAAAACCACTCGATCGGGGCCTTGTAAAAAAAATGCTTCAAACTGCAAACCCGACTTTGATGCCGACTCTTGCAATGCAAGCTCAATAATCGATAACCCATCTTCGAGTTGATTAAACATCTGTGCGGATTTTACAAACTTACTCTTTTTGAAAATTTTAACCAACCTATCGGTACCCAAAGCGCTTGCGACATTACCCCAAAGACTTAAAACCAATCGATGCTCTTTGTTTTGAAGTTGCGCTTGAAAATAGGGCAGCGCCACAGGACTCTTCTCATGCGATTTGATTTCAAACACAATCCGCTCAAAACCCTCTTTCGCCCATGCGCGTCGCACATCAATAACTTCGGCAGTTTTAACGTTTTTATCTCCGCCCGTAAAATACCCCGACTGAATATACAGTCCAGTTTTGCTGCCCTTAGTTTCGTAACGATCGCTTGGCTTAATATTGGCTGCACCTACCAATGAGACCGATAGGAGATTAAAAATCATCACACCCAACTGCATTGTATTTTTCAGTTTCATAATCTCAATAGTACGGATCAAGCAGTTAATTAGACAAGAGACTTAGCCGTCTCGACGAACGTTTTATGAACCAATATATATATATGGGTAATAAAATATAAAACGGAGTACTCGAGTTTTCTGACTGCCGATCACTCACCTGCAAACAACCCGGATTTACATTGGTGCGCGCATCTCTACCGGCGCTATCACCGCTAGAGTTTGCTGCGGGGCCATTGTCAGCGTACCTAGCAAAAGAATCGGTCATTTCACAACGCGCATTATTTTCCAAAATTCCGGTAATGGTAGAATCGTCGTTAACGCTCACCAAAATCAAATAATACGGCACCGAGTCAATTTGCGGATCTGCTGTCGCAGCACCCACCGAGCCCGCAGGGTACAAAAATGAATTTGTAGACAAGTCACTATTGTAATGCACTTTTAAATATACATCTTGCGGTACCGTTGCCGTGTAACGAGCCGATGCGTCGTAGTTAATAAAGCTACTAGAGTTGTTAAAAACGTCATCAGTAGACGCACTACTGGCTAAAACAACACCGGCCGCATCGGTAAGCGTCACGCTAACATCGGCCGGACTATACAGGCTATAACTCAAAACACGCACGTTAATGACCCCGTCCACGGTATCTAACTTGTAGTAGTGGTCGTCATTGACGCTGCTAAAAACACCGAATGAGGCCTTACGCAGTGCGGCCGCAGCATTGTTTGATATTAGCGTGGGGGCTGTAACAAGCGCACCATGAGCACCAGCCCAGACATCGGTCATTGCTGCGCAACTTACAGTATAACCACCGGCGGCCGTTGTAACACCACTACTTACGGTGAATACCTCTGGAATCCCAGCAATAGCTGAATCAAAAAAACCACGTTTAAACGGCACACTTCCCGCACAAATATCTTTTGAATTCGAGGCACCATAATAGCAACCAGAGGCCACGCCACCGCATAACGCCGTCACGATCGATGAAAAATGAAAGGGTTCAATAAATAAAACGTAATCGCCCGGCTCCAAATTTGCGATGCGATAAGCCCCAGTAGAATCCGTGATCACTGACGCCACTGGAGTACCGCGACTCATTGATATTGCTGTCACTTGGGCACCTAGAATATTGGTCGCACCCACATCTGCTATCGAGCCTGAAATGCTTCCAGCGCCTGCCAGCGCTGAGGACTTCGGATATAACGCAGACATTCCAGTCGCATCATCACAGCTGGGTTTAGCCTGACCACGATACTCTAAAAACATCATCGATGACTGCAAATTGGCCGAGTGCGAAAGGCCATAGGCATGGCCAAATTCATGCGTAGTCGTATTCTCAAGAAAAATATAATCACCTGCTCCGATCTGCGAACTATCCTGTGGATTTGTGGTGAAGATAAAATTCCGGTCGTTTAATTGAATATCGCTCTCCACAATGGTTGTTCCGTTTACATAAAGATAGGTCACACCAATAGTAGAGGCCCCAAGTTGTTGGTACGCAGGTGCCTGGCTAGAAAAAAACACGCTATTCGAGCCATCTAAACCATACGAAGACGGCACAGAACCGCTCTGCTGATAACTAAAATCAATAGAATTTGTTGATAGTGCCTTCCAGCGACTTAAACTATTGGTCAGGGCTAAAAAGATTTGATCGTAACTGAGGCGGCGATTGTTCCAGTTAGCTGCAAAAGACACTCGGGGTGTAGCCCAAGCCAAGGTTGTGCCTTGTGCATTTTTTGTAAATACGTACGCGTGTAAAGGCGTAAGCATAACAAGCGGTGTGGCCAGCAGTAGAGCTGCACACTGGATAACGATAATAATCTTCAGGCGCAATTTTAAAAGTCCGGACATCATGTCCTCTTGCGTTTAACGATCAAACTACCGACGTTTCATCAACTGATGGGCCACAAAAAAGAAGCCACCAATCATTAACGCCACAAACAATTTGAACAGGATCTGACTTTCAGCAGGCTTCGTGGCCGGCACCTTAGAGGACTCCTCATCACGCACAGCAGCAACCGGTGGTTTTTCATGATGATCATGGTGGGCCTCAAATGCATTCTCTGATGGTTTTTCAGCTGAGGCTCGAAATTGTTTGTGCGCCGACTCTGGCAAGTCTTCACCGGCCACCACGCGTTTAAACACATCGTACGCAATTTTTGCACTATACGATTGCACGCCCGCTCGCTTTTTTGGGTCATAAACCGCTGATGATCCTAAACTGTTAACCAAAACAGTTTCGCCGTTTGAGTCGCGCTCGACCAAATACTTGCCCGTGGTAAACCCCGGCACATCGTAACTGTTATCTTCTGGATCGCGCTCGGCCAACAATACAACGACCTCTTCGCCTTGCTCAAATCCCGCTGTACCGGGCACGAACATGTTCATGCCGTCTCGAGAGCCCCCAGGTTGGCGCAACAAAATTGATTTCTCTTGCAACTTTCCTCGAAGCACTTCGGTTATATTAAAATTTGTATATGTAAATATACGTTCGTGAGATTTATCCCACTCCGAATGGCTGCTTCCCGCTATGCCACGTACAATTACCGAGGCTTCTTGAACAACTTCATTTAGACTGCGATTCACAAAAGTCGTGGCCCATAAAGAACTTGAGTAGATTAATGTGATAATAAATTGCAGAAATAGTCGCAACATAGGCATAGTTTAGTGCCAGGTGACTCTGATATAAATAGGCAACAGTTACCGAACAAAACGAGAAGAAGGTTTCAATGGAAATCACAACAACCACCCCACCAAAACAAACAGTCACACATCAGCCGTTAACACATAATGAAACACTAATATTTATTGTCGCCTACAATCACGAGAATTACATCGAAAAGGTCATCAATCGAATTCCAAAGACGGTTTTGGAGAATCCGCGCAACGAAGTTCTCGTAATCGACGACGGTAGCCATGACCAAACGTTTTATGTCACCGATGAAGTTAAAACCAAACTTCACGGCAAAGCCCGTTTAACCGTACTAAAAAACCCTCTCAACCAAGGCTACGGTGGGAATCAAAAATTAGGTTATCGGTATGCGATCGATCATGGCTTTCAACGAGTTGTTTTGGTCCATGGCGACGGACAGTACGCTCCTGAATTGGTAGATCAATTCATTCAGGGTTATGCCTCAGAACCTAAACCAGATGCGGTTTTTGGCACTCGCATGCATTCATTAAAATCAGCGCGAGCAGGCGGCATGCCGTACTACAAAATTGTAGGGAACCGCATCTTAACTATTTTAGAGAACTATCTTTTAGGCTCTCAAATGTCCGAGTTCCACTCGGGCTTTCGTTCGTATTCGACGGCACTACTAAAAAACATTCCGTTCGAGGCCAATTCAAATGATTTTCATTTTGATACAGAAATCATTATTCAAGCCCACGCCGCGGGCGGAAAAATTTTAGAACTTCCGATCCCGACCCATTATGGCGATGAAATTTGCCATGTAAACGGCGTCGAATACGCATTAAACGTCGTACTAGCCTGCCTACACTACCGCATTCAACAGTTAGGTTTTTTATACGACCGTAAGTTTGATGTTCAGCGACTACAACCAAAACCGAGTCGAAGCGAAGCGAGTAAATTTAGTTTCGAATCAAAGCTTTTAGAAGCATTCGGCGAGAGTTCCCACGCCTCAAAGATTTTAATCCTTTCGAATGGCTTTGAGCAGATTTCAAACCCCCTTAGGGGTCGTGGTTTTTTAGTCGATGTTTTTAACGTCACCCCTCCGAACAACAACACTTCAACAACAGATGACCTACGCGAACTTGAGGTCTACTTTCAAAACCACGGCACCGCCCTACATTCTATTGTCTTTTATGCGAGTTTTGAGCAATTGATGCATCCCGAAAGACTTTTAGAAATAATACGACGCACCGTAAAACACCCTGGGCCGAGAGTTTTCATCACAACGGCCAATGTTGGTTTTTTCATTACGCGTTTTATGCACTTACTGGGTGAGTTTAATTACGGCATCGGCGGCATTTTAGATCGTGCCCATATGCGTCTTTTTACAAAACGCTCGTTAAAACAGGTTATTCAGCAAGCAGGTTACAAGATTGACGCCTTTTCCGTTACGGGAATGCCGTGGTCGTACGTATTAAAATCACGACACTGGGCAATCGCATTAGAGAAAATTTTCACAAAACTAGCGAACCTTTGGCATGGTTTTTTTGCCTATGAATTTATTGTTGAAGCCCATCCACTTCCAACACCAACGCAACTACTGTCTTTAAGTAATGTGCACTCGGAACAATTACGGGAAATGAGGCCAAATTTACCTAGAAATTGATAGATTAATTTTTGATGAGACGAGTGGGTTCTAATTTGATACTCTTTTAGTTAGCCGTGAAACCCGCAACAAAACCGCTCAAAAAAAATTTTCAAAATTGGCATCGAAAAGTTCAAGTATGGATTTTTTCGCGTAACGGCGCCGGCCACCCCATGTGTTTGCTGTTAAAAACAAATCCCCAACGTGGTGATTTTTGGCAGCCCGTTACAGGCTCTGTCGAAGAGAACGAAGGTTTTTTTGAAGCAGCCTGTCGCGAACCCATGGAAGAAACAAAATTACCGTTTGCAGCCCCCCCGTTAGACACAGGACTGGAATTCGAATTCGTGTCACGGTTTGGCCCGACGAGAGAACGCATTTTTACGTTATACGTCGAAGACATGCCGGAACCAGTTTTAGATCCGAAAGAACACAATGCCTTTGAATGGCTGGCGCCGAAAGATGTACTGGGCCGGTTGAAATACCGATCTAATGTGGATGGTCTTTTCCATTCGTATGAGTTGATATTCGGCTCGAAATTAGACGCACCACGCCCAACTATGCATTCGCCACGATCAGAGACCTTGAGGTCGACGGGCCAGAAGTCGTGAAACTATATACGAAGACATCAACAAACAACCAGCCTTGGGTCTCACTTTTAACCCTACTTGGATTGTTGTGTTGCTTCATGAGCGCACGCTTAGCCGTCGCGGCTCAAGATGCCGTCACGATTATCGAACAGGCTAAAATTCAACAAAGCCCATCACCAGCAGCCGAAACTCTTGAGACCCGCCCCATTCATACAAAATTGCGAATCAGTTCGTTTAACAAAGATGGTTGGTACAAAGTGCGCACCACAAGCGGTCAATTTGGCTGGATCTACCAATCTGATATTCGTCTACTTAACATGTCAGACGACCTGTCTGCTGCGGCGCTAGAGGTAAAGAGCGTACCACACGACCGCCGCGGCGATATTCAACCACCTCGATTTTATGCTCGAGCGGGCGGAAGTATATATACGTTTTTTAATACAGATCTGAATGAAAAATTAGGACTTAGAAAAGTCGGTATGTTTCCTGCCTTGGGCTATTTTGCAGATTTTGCAATCCGCCTAGAAGACCGGTTAAAGCTTGCAGCGCGGTTTCAGGCCTACGCTCACAACACACGTAAAACCTTCGGTGCCGATTCTATTCTCATTGAACAAGACCAAATGGCGGCCCTGTTAGGCCTTCGCGCTCGAGTAACCTCGATGGAAAACTTCGATATCGAAATGGGATTATACGGCGGTGTTCCATTAAAAACCAAAGTACGTTTGACGGCTACTGATTATGTGGCGCCAAACTTTACACAAACGACATCAGGGATATACACAGTCTTAATCAATGCATCCGGAGTCTATCGACTCAGCCGTTATTTTTCGGTCACGGCCGAGTTGGGGCTCCTAGCAAGCAAATTCAGGAACTATCGTCCGCGAACATTTTTAGGCGATAGCGTACTTAGAAACGATCTCGGCCAAATGAAAGAACTCGATATGACCCACGCCGGCCCTCTTTTCAATGTAGGACTGCAGTTTCAGTTCTAAATCTCTCTTGACTTACAAAGTGAGGTTCGTAAAAATTTGTAAGACACAAGTAGGGGATTTATTTTCAATTTCTCAAGTAGTTGCAAAATTAAGGCTTGTAGGTTTGCGTTTTCTTAGAAAGAATCAAACATACAAAGTGATTAATTTGGCTCTTATTTTAAGAAATCAAATTGATCTCTTTAACTTGAGTTGAGTATTTAATCAGCAGTATATTTACGATCACACTTGGAGGATCATCATGAACAAAGCGCAATTAATCGAATCAATTGCTAATGCAACTAAACTAACTAAAACAGATTGCGAAAGCGTTCTTAACGCTTGTTTAGAGAGCGTAAAAAAAGCAGTTAAAAAAGGCGATGATGTTACTTTGATTGGTTTTGGTACATTCACTAAAACTAAGAGAAAAGCTCGCATGGGCCGTAACCCACAAACTGGAAAAGAAATCAAAATTCCAGCTATGACAGTGCCAAAATTCCGTCCAGGCCGTGAATTCAAAAACTACGTAAAGTAGTTTTTGTCAGCAAACGCTGAAGAATTCTAAAAGCGCCCTACAAACGTAGCTTAATTAGCTAGTGTCTGTAGGGCGTTTTTGTTTTTGTATTCTTTGTCCTGGCCCTAGACACCACTCGCTATCAAAGCGCATTGTTGGCGCCATGAAGTATCAAAAAATTACTCTTCTCTTCGTCCTGCTATCCGCTCTAACAACACCCCTAACGGCATTTCTAGGAGCCCAACCACTGACTTACGCAGTGTTGCAAAACTATTCTACCCACAATTTTGCTCCATCTCAGCCAAACTGGCGTTTGATTGATAACCGCCTCTGGTCACAACAAGGGCGCATCTCAGACCCTGCGGCCTTTATGGCTGCAATACTTGCACAGACTACCTCGACAGCGGCAACGGATAACGGCTGCCCCCAGGGCATGGTCCGGGCCAACGGCACCTATACGAATACCGAGGCGCTAACACTACGCGAACGCCAACAAGGCCTCAGAACCGTCGAAGAAATTCAAGGACAATTTTGTGTGGAAATGGGACCAGGAGGAGAACGCAACGGCTGGCACGTTTGTTTACGTTATGACCGCACGGGTTACCTCAATGCGATTACACAACTACGTGAACGACTAAATGAAGCTGGCCGATTACGAGCATTAGATTACTGTATCGATATATACGAATTTCCAAATATTCCAGGCGAGCACCCTGTCGTTACCGCCACATGGATCGAGGCCAATCAATACTGTCACCGCCTCGGCAAGCATCTGTGCTCGGCGACCGAGTGGCAATTTGCCTGTGAAGGCCCCGAAGCCTGGCCTTATGCAAAACCGGACTGGGATGTTCGAGTGCCAGAAAATGATTCTGAACGAGATCATGCCTGTGACTTACGATGGGCAATCGCCCCACAACAAACCACCAGGGCGACGACTGCTCAACGCCCAAGCGCCCGAGACCAATTGGGGCGTTATCGTAGATCGAGCCCTGAATACGGTAGGTTAGTAGCGATGTTATACGGCGGCTACGCGAGTGGCATGCGTTCTAATTGCCATTCGTATTTTGGCGTCTATGACATGGTTGGTAACGTAGACGAATGGACCAACGCCGACTGGTCTGTGCGACAGATTGGAAATCCACGCAACCTACTAAATAATTCTCGTTTAATGAGGGCACCCTACGCTTCGCACTTAAAAGGTGGTTGGTGGAGTAACGTACGCAATCGCTGCCGCCCCACCACTACAGCGCATGGCCCAGGGTATTCTTACTACCAGAGCGGCTTTAGATGCTGTGCAGATAAACAATAGGGCAAAAATTGCAGCTTAAGTTTTGAGCTCATACCTCCGAAATCTCTAATTAAGAGGTCAGAGCTTATGCTTACAATTGTTGGTGTCGTTGTTGTCTGCGTGTGCGTCTTCGGTGGTTACTTGCTCGAGGGCGGAGAAATGGGCGTTTTAGTGCAGCCCATTGAGTTACTAATTATCGGCGGTGCCGCTGCAGGCTCGATCCTCATTTCAAGCCCGATGTCACTGATCAAACAAATGATCAAACAACTTTTAGGCACCATCAAAGGCCACTCCCCCAGCAAAAATGATTATATGGAATTACTGGGGCTGCTGTTTGAAATCGTAAAAACGGCTAAAGCCAACCCTCTATCGATCGAGGCCCATATTGATAATCCCGAGGGCTCTGAGATTTTTAAAAAATATCCCGGCGTGCTTAAAAACCACCACGCAATTCTATTCTTATGCGACACGCTAAAAGTACAAGTCAGCGCCTCGATGCCGGCTTACGACCTCGAAGAACTTATGGATGCCGATATCAATTCGATGCACGAAGAAGAACATCGGGCTCCGGCACTCGTCACTAAAGTGGGAGATGCGATGCCAGGCTTAGGCATCGTTGCAGCGGTTCTCGGGGTGGTTATTACCATGGGTAAGTTAACAGAAGGTAAAGAAGTGATCGGGCACTCCGTAGCTGCGGCACTTGTAGGAACTTTTCTTGGAATTTTGATTTCTTACGGCTTCATGCAACCACTGGCTGCAAAAATGGAGCTGAACATCGCAGAAGAAGGCAAAGTTTTGGCGGTGATTCGATCGTGTCTATTAGCGTACGCCAAAAATGCAGGCCCGAAAGTATGTGTTGAGTTTGCGAGACGCACCATTAATCCAGAGGTACGTCCGACATTTACTGAAGTCGACCAAGCTACTTCGGGTGGCGGTCAGGCCAAAGCAGCATAAGGTCTCAATAGGATCTATTTATGGCAGACAAAGGCGACATCATAATAATCAAAAAGAAAAAAGGTGGTGGCGGTCATGGCCACCATGGCGGCGCGTGGAAAGTGGCTTATGCCGACTTCGTGACGGCTATGATGGCCTTCTTTCTTGTGATGTGGCTTATGGGTAGTGACGAAGAGACAAAAGCGGCTATCTCACACTATTTCAATCATCCAAATAGTCCGTACAAAGCAGGTAAAGATCCGAAATCAGATCTCGCGAATCCCCTCGGTGAACACCATGGGGTTGGGGACTCTGTGATGTCAGGCATGGAAGGTTTTTGGCCAAAAGAATTGCTCGATACACCTCAACCAGTGCGCGATGTTTTAACAGAACAAAAAGTACTAACCCAAATGCTAGAAGATCTGCTCGAGGGGGTCGTCTACGGCATGGATTACGACAAAAACCATATTACGTTTTCACTGCCTGAAAATATTTTATTCGCCAATGGCTCTAATGATCTAACCGATGCATCTAAAGCGACGTTAGATACTCTAGGACAAGTTTTGAAAGGTTTTAAAGGCTACCTCACGGTAACGGGCCACACCGATGAAGCCGCACCACAAAACAGTAAATTTAAAAACAACTGGGAACTATCGTTTAGCCGCGCTGTTAGTGTGATGGACTATTTAGTCAAAAAACATGGACTTGAAGAATCCCGCATCACACCACAAGGACAAGGCCCACGAAAGCCCCTAAATAAGCTCGGCACACCTGAAGAACTCGCCAAAAACAGACGGGTTGAGTTTACGCTGAGCTACGTGGCACCGTAAGAATTTCAATAAAATAAATTGGTAGCCCCTCTCGAATAAACGACTTTTCAAACAGCGTATTTGTTTCGGCTAAGAAACCAACTGTCTTGGGGTCCAATCGTTTACTAGTGATATCGGCGTGAAAATCGGTAGACACCAATCCGAGCTCATAATGCTTTAACAGGTTATCAATTTCGTTTTGTGCAATCTCGGTAGTTTCTGTTTGCCTGACGAGATTTTGTTTTAAGCTGTAACTCGCAACAGTCGGGTCCACTTGTTTTTTGCGCGCATCATAATCAAACGCAATCTCGGCATTGCGGCCAAACAAAGCCAGCACCGACTGAAAATATCCGGGGTGATCGGTCTTAAATAAAATTCGACCACTCGGCTTCAAAGCCTTACTCATCGACAATAAAAACGCCGAGTTGATAAGACGTTTTTTCTGCTGCCCTTTTTTTGCCCAAGGATCAGGAAATAACACCCACACTTCATCTAACGATTGTTCGTCCGAATAACAGGCGGCTAATTCAGCTAAACCACGCAACAAGACTAAATTTTTTAAATGAAACTGCGATAGAAACTGCGCGCCCTTCCAAAGTACTTTGTACTTCCAGTCTACTCCAAAAAAGGCCGCCTCCGGATGGGCGTGGGCCACTTCGCCTAAAAAGTGCGCATTTGAGCAGCCTAATTCTAAAACCGTCTTTCGCTTACCTAGCCGCTCAAACCGCAACTCATGCAGTTTCTCTTGAAACGGTACGGTTTGATCACCCAATAAAAGACTAAAAAACGAAACCGAATCATAGTGTTTAAGATTCTGTTTCGGTCTGATGGAATTGAAAAGAAGACCCTGAAAATCCGCCATGCGAGCGGCATAAGGATTTTTTGATAGGCCCGAATTCATCGACGATGGCATGCCCTAGAGTTAGACTAAAAAGCCCCCACAGCGCAACCAGTGATATGCGAGAGAGTTAGGTTATTTTTTCCCTAAGATCTTGTACATGCCTGTACCGCACGTTTCACATTTGCCCTGCATGGCATCACGTCCATTTTTCATCTTTACTACGTTGGCGTCTTTCATAACACGCTTAGCTTTACACTTAACGCAATAGCCTTCGACCGCACCGGTTGAAACGTTTGACATGGCATCCTCCGAATTGATTCCATTTGAGTAGTTATAAATAATTTTAATTTAATACTAGAATTGTTCCTATAAAAAAACGCGTGCCCTAAATTTTAGAGCACGCGTCATAAACAGGAGAGATTGGATGGGATTAAGACACTTTACGAGATCAATTTCAATGCCATCGTATTGTTCACGTTAGCTTGAGCGAGCATTGCGGTACCTGACTGCGCCAAAATATTGCGCTTCGTCAATTCCGACGATTCTAAAGCGACGTCCACATCGCGTACCCTAGAATTCGCTGCCGACAAGTTCTCGTCTGCAATCATTAAGTTGTTAATAGTAGATTGTAATCTGTTTTGTAGGGCACCAAATTCCGCACGGTTATCACTGACCATCTTAATGGCATCATCGATTTTAGTTAGATTGCCTTGAGCGGAATCTTTCGTCACGACGTTCATGCCAGTTAGGCCTAGTTTATTTACCGTCACGTCGGCTTTGGCACCATCAAACAACATACGGTCTTGTTCTGGATTGTTTTTTGTTCCAACTTGAAACTCTAACATCCCCCCATTGCCGTTTAGTAGATTCATACCATTAAACTTTGTAACATCTGAAATTCGTTGCACCTCGGCAATAAGGTTCTCAACTTCTTTATTCGTGAAACTTCTTTCAACATCGCCGAGAGTGTCTGTAGCAGCTTGCATCGAAAGCTCTCTCAGACGCACAAGGATGTTTTGAATCTCGTTAACACCACCCTCAGCGGTTTGAATAAGTGATATGCCATCCAACGCGTTGCGATTTGCTTGTCGTAACGATCGGATTTCGGCTTTTAATTTTTCCGAAATCGCTAATCCAGCAGCATCATCTCCGGCACGAACGATACGTTCGCCTGCTGATAATTTTTCTAACGATTTATTCTGACCCTCTCGACTCTGCGTCAAGGCACGCTGTGCCGCTATTGATTGTACGTTTGTCGCAATTCTGAAACCCATTTAATCCCCCTGTGTGTTTGGGCTTAAATTGACTTCATCCAGTGAAGCATCTTTGCGGCACTCCATGCCCTTCGACTTACCGAATACAAACTTGCATTCTATAAATCTGACTTACATCCACTAGTTCGGCGGTCGCGCCAAAACCTTGACAGTAAATAAAACCCGACCAAATCAGTATCGGTATTATTGATCCTATATATATAGTTCTGTAAATCTATAAAACAAAAAAGCCCCTAGCTGATGTCTCAGCTAGGGGCCGTCATTTACGTTTATCGTTAACGTCTATCGTTACGAGAGTGTTTTAAACGTCGATGCCGACGCGTCGATACTCATTCAACTTATTTCGTAATGTTCGAATACTAATACCTAACTCTCGAGCAGTGTGCGTGCGATTGCCATTGTGGTACGCCAACGACTTTAATATTACGGCACGTTCGATTTCATCTAACGTACGTCCTGGTGCCCACTGCGCTTGAGTCTCCCAATCGATCGAGTGTGCGCCGCTACCCTGATGCGTAGCAGGATTCACTTGACCCACTGTAATATCCAGCGCACGAATTACGCCATCGTTTGCACTCATCATAGCTCGTTCAAGAATCGACTCGAGCTCACGTAAGTTGTTTGGAAAATCATGCGTCGACAGTTTTTCAACTGCCTCCTCTGTGATTCCAGAAACTCGGCGACCGGTACGCGTCGAAATACGACCCATCATCGTAGACACAAGGCCTTTAATATCGGCCGTACGCTCACGTACTGGTGGCATAGTAATTGTGACGTTGTTTAGCCTAAAATAGAGAGCTTCGTTGAAGCGCCCCTGACTTACCAAGTCCGCCAGGTTCTTATTTGTTACTGATACGACACGTACATCAATAGGTATGGCCGTAGTGGCACCAAGTCTCTCTACCGTTGCATTCTCAAGCACTCGAAGCAGTTTTGCTTGCAACTTAAGTGACAACTCAGAAACATCATCTAAAATTATCGTTCCATTGTGTGCCTGCTCGAATTTACCGCGCTTTTCACTGACGGTGCCGGCGAAGGCTCCTTTTTCGAAACCAAACAATTCTGTTTCTAAAAGCATCTCTGGTTGCTGTGCGCAGTTTACAATTACACAAGGACTTTGATTGCGATTGGATTTTTGATGTACCAACTTCGCTAAGCTATTCTTCCCTGTGCTTGGCTCACCTTGCACCAGAACCGATGAACGTGAACTTGCCACGCTATCGACTAGACGCAAGATTTCTTTCATCTTGGTATCATTCGTTTGAATGTCGATCATAGAAATGACCTCCTGTCATTTTGGTTTATAATTATCGTTTCTCTATCGCCGACTGTTTGTCTTCCCACTGAATCTGCTCAAGTTCCGCTTGGGCAGATTTTTTCCAGGTCTCTTGACCTGAATCTTTCGCTTCGATTGAAGCTAATTTTCTAAAACTTTCTGTCGCCTGCGTACGTTTTCCTAAACGCAACAGACTCTTTGATTGTATAAACTTAATTTCAGCAATTACCGGGGCGTTAAGTTCGCTATAACTTGCATCATCTTCAGTGAGCTTTAAGACCTCACCAAATTTTCCCAATTCAAAATAAGATCGAACCAACTGATATAAAATACGATCTTTAGTGCCCGAACCTTCAAACCAGACCCCAAAACGCAATTGCATCTGTTCGAATTCTTTCAATACGACATCATATTTGCGTTCTTTAAAATGCAACTTAATACGATGAACATGAGCCATGAGACCAATCTTGGCGTTCGCAGCTGACGGATTCTGTTTCAAAACCAACGCAAGCAACTCTTCAGTTGAGCTTAATAGAACGCGGTCTTCTTTACCCTCATAGGCGCGTTCGGCTAATGCGGCATAGACTTCTATTCGATTTTCGACCGGTTCAATAACGTTCGAAGCCCAACTCGACAACAAGCCGATATTGCTGACACCCATGTCGGTAACTTTAAATTTAACATAATAATATATTGATTTTGCTATATTATTGAGCTTCTTTTGATTTGCGTCTGAGCTATCTAACTCACTTATCAACTGAATCGCAGCATCTACTTTACCAAGCTTTAAATTAGCTAAGGCGTACTGTGCAGTGATATTTGCTTTGTCGTCTGACGAAAACAAATCCGCATACTGATCTCCAAACTGAATAGCGCCTTTGTAATCTTTAGCAACAATTAACTCCTGCATGCGACCTGCCACGGCGCGAGCAAAGGCTTCTTTGATGACTTGACCGAACTTAAATGACTTTAGACGCAGTCTATAGTCATCGACAAACTTAAGAGTCTTTTTATAATCGTTGCTCCAGATACGTACGAGAATCTCGTGCACGTCACGATAGGTCTTAATATCGCTCGCTAACAAGAAAGGATCTTCAAGAGTTACCTCCGACAAACGATCGTAGAACAGTTGATAGTAATTCTCCTGAGTCTCTCTTTGTTTAGGCTCAAGTTGGTTGTTATCTACATAACAACGCGAAAGCCGCATCTGCGCAAAGTGCGCACCCAGAGTATAGGGGTGGCGATTAATAAGCAGCTCGTAAGCCTTTGCTGGATCTGGCAAACCCTTCGCCATAAGAGTTTTATCAAAAGCCAAATGCTGCATCTCCACCAATCTTAACTTCGCGGCCCATTCATATGAATGCCCGCCAGCATATTGTAAATAATCAATATAAGCTTCTTGCGCAGTCTGATAGCGACCCATCTGAAAATACGCTTCCGCTCTATTAAATAGAGTAACTGCCAACATGGATAACAAATGCCTTGGAACCGACTCACCCACCAACGAATTCTTCGACTTTGTTACCTTGCCACTCTCATCTAATATACCAATTCGTTCTGCTAATACTCTTGATACGGGAAACTGCCGAATGGCTCGTTCATACGATAGGATGGCGCGCTCCCAAAACTTGCGCGATGAATACACCTCACCCATACGATAACTAGCTTCCATCGATAACACTGTATTGCTTTCTACAACGGCTTGATAGGCGCGTTCGGCACGATCGTATTCGCCGAGAGACAATAAAATTTCGGCACTCACTAATCGAAACGCTAAGGGCCATAACACCCGCTTATCGTCGTTAGAAAACTGCAGTTGGGCGCCCTGTAAGGCAAGGTCAAGAATCTCAAGTTTCGCACCTTGATCGATTCGATCAAAGGCCTGTTGAAAGAAATAGGCTAAAACTTGAGGGCCTCGTTGATCATCTAATGACTTAGATGCAAAACCCTGCCTCAGAATCTTTCGTAGCTGATCGTTCGCTTTTTCTTTAAAGGCATCAGACTTCAACTGGTGTGCTAGTTCTAAAAAAATATTTGCTCGCAGAAAATCTACCTCGCGTCGCAGTGTGCTTTTTGGAAATTCTTTCTGATAAAATTCCATCGAGCGCAAAGCGAGTCCGTATTTTTTCGCTTTTCTCAAACGATGCATGAGTCGGTAGTGAGCTAATTCACGAGGTTTAATCGTATCGACTGGAGCCTCTGTAAGATCTAACAATGGATACACGTATCCAGACTCTGGCGAATCGATGTTAAAGAATTTTTTAAAATCAAAACGCGAATGCAAAACTCCATAGGATAGAAATGGATCGCGATCAAAATCTAGTTTTTCCTGACAAATGTATTGATTCGAAGGGCGTGCGGTTTTAACTACTGCCATCGGCTGTGGTTTTGACTTCAGGCTTTTCGCTGTATCAACGGCCGCATTAACGTTGAGTTTGCTAGTCGTCTTGCCATCGACCCAAAAATCCATTTTCAATCGACTCGTCGCTTTATCAAAATAGGCAAAATGATCCACTTTATTGCCAGGCTTTAACTTAATCTCAAATTCTAGCGGGCGGTTGTTTAGTGGGTCTGTTGATTGGCGCTCTACAAAGTCTATTCGTTCTACCCGCCCATCTTTTGTTTCTTTGAGTTTTGCATTGATGGCATCGGTCCGTTGTTTGATTGCTTTCAAATCACCAGCATCACCGTTAGCGATTTGAACTTGTAACAAAAGCGTTCGACCGTTTTTGCTCGATTCAATAGTATAGGCATCTGGAGAACCCACTAAAAACTCTAAATGGCTATAGGTGTTATGCGCTTGCAGCTCAGGCCAATCAGCTGCCACTGCAAATTCGGCAGAAGAAGCAGCACCAAATAGGACAATCAAAAACATAGCCCCGTAAGAGAACGACTTAAGTTGTTCTTTAATGAAGCCATAATTGTTGATTGTTTCACCCAAGCCCGAAATCATTTCGGTTGCCCCCCAATTACTCTAGGTAGCATTTGCTGTGCCAAACTTTTCCCGTGGAAAATAAAACCTAAATCAGTAGGCAGACCATGAATTATAAACTGATTTTATTGAAATCAGACTACTTTTTTGAATAGCCAAAAAGAGTACTCAATTGAAACACCGCTTGGTATGTCAAAATGCACCACGTCATTTTGGCCTAGGGGTTGAGAAATTGACCTCAACAGAGTCAACGTTTTGACGATAAGACTTCAGTATAAATTGTTAACATTTACCCTAGGAGCTTGTTAGGGCGCTCAATTCAGCGACCTTACAACAGACGCATGACACGAATAAACACCACTCGTTATCACCAAAATCGGATCGTTGTTCAGCTAGGAGTACTGGCCCTTCTTATGGGCTTTAGCGCCTGTAGCTTGATTTTTGGCGGGTCAAACGAACCAGATCTGCGCAGCGATAAGCATACCCTAAAGCCACTAAATGAACTGACGGAGAATCGTTGGCTAGAGCTCACTCCGAAGGCGCCCCCTGCAGGCAATCAAACACAGACTCCATCGACACCGCTGTATTCGACAATTTTGGGAAGCGATCCATTGTCGTACGACCTGGGAGACGTCGTCTACTACCACAGGCAATCAGAATCGCTCATTGCTATGAGCAGTGTTTGCGGCACCAATCGTAAGTCGGTGAATCTTGAACAGTCAGCAAAAGTCTTATTCACGGGGATACCGCTAAAGAGTCCGGCAAAATTTTCCCACCGAATTATCGACTCAACTGAAGCCGTGGAGGCCACCGTGCAGACAAATACGTTTTTATCAAAAAAATCAAATTCTAGTGAACGCAAGATTTCTTCACAGACAAACCATTCAAACATACAATCAGAATTGCTTTTAAAAGCGGTCGTCATTCAAAAGAGTGCCTGTAATTTCGATTTTATGATGATTAGTAGAGCCGATCTACCGCAGATAGTGCGTGCCGAGCTCGATCACGACTTTGAACTTTTTCTGAAAGGGTTTCACATTGAATAATCTCGCGTTTTTTAGACGCATTGGTGAGAGAGTAATGGGTGCCTTTCAAGTCTCTGGCGGCATCACACAACTTGGGTTTCAGGCCTTAAAAGAGAGCGTGAGTAGTCCGTATTACTTTCGGTTAACATTAGAACAACTATATATAATTGGAGTGCAGTCGTTTGCACTTGTAACAGTTACAGCACTAGCCACGGGCTCTGTAATGGCATTGCAATTTGGTTACGGGTTACAAAAATTTGGTGGTCAACTGTATGTGCCTAAACTTCTGTCGCTTTCATTTGTGCGGGAGATGGGCCCTGTCTTTACAAGTCTATTAGTCGCTGCCCGCATTGGTTCAGGTATTACGGCCGAAATCGGTTCTATGAATGTGACTCAACAAATTGATGCCATACGAGCGCTTGGAACAAGCCCGATAAAGAAAATTGTGATCCCTCGTCTCATTGCTACGATGATTGCGCTGCCACTTTTGTCGGTGTTTGCAAACTTTATCGGCATTACGGGTGGCATGTTAGTGACGGTAAAAGAACTAGGTCAAAGTCCCGATTTTTTTCTCACAAAAGCTATTGAAGCCTTACGCCTTAGTGATTTCATTATGGGTTTAATCAAGACTTTTGTCTTCGCAATCTTTATCGCATTGGCTTCATGTTATCAGGGCATGCGTACAACCGGGGGAACACGAGGCGTAGGCGATGCCACAACGTGGGTTGTAGTAACAACTAATATTTTTATAATGATCGCTGACTTTTTTCTAACGAAGGCCTTTATTTTGGTGCATCCGTATCATGACTAAAAAAATAATTTTGTCGATACAAAATGTATTTAAACAGTTTGGCGAAAAGAAAGTTCACCAAGGTGTTTCGTTTGACCTCTATAGTGGCGAAATTCTAGCCCTGTTTGGCGGCAGTGGTTCTGGCAAAAGCGTTATTCTACGTAGTCTTATCGGCCTTGAAAAACCAGACTCCGGTTCGATTATATTTGAAAACAAAGACATCGCAAAAATGAATGACTTTGATTTAATCGATGTCCGAAAAAAAATTGGTTACGTCTTTCAAAATGGGGCGTTATTCGACTCGATGACTGTAGCAGAAAACCTAGCGTATCCTTTGTTAGAACACACCGACTACTCCGACACCGTCATCACAGAAAAGATTACTGAGATGTTAGATCTCATCGGCCTTAAAGGCAGCGAACAACTTTTACCAGCTTCTCTATCAGGGGGCATGCAAAAGCGTGTTGGTGCCGCACGCGCCATCATATTAGGCCCAAAGATTATTCTATACGATGAACCTACTGCGGGCCTCGACCCTTTTAATACCCAACGACTATTAGAGCTTATGCGCAGCATCCAGCGCCGCCCCGGTGAACACTCAGCTATATTCGTAACGCACGATATACCTGCCGCCTTTGAAGTGGCCGACCGCGTAGCGATTTTAGCCAAAGGCAAAATCCACACGATCGACACCGTTGAAAATATAAAAAAATCAAATGACCCGTTTGTGAAAGCCTTTATTTCCGGAGAGGAGACCTCACACTTATGAACCGTTCCATTAGCCAAGAAGTCAAAGTTGGAATTTTTGTCGCGTTGGGTTTACTTCTCAGTATGATTACGTTGCTCATTCTCGGTGGGGGCTCATCGATTTTTTCAAAAGGACTTACGTTTCACACACGTGTCTCTCAGATTGAAGGCCTAATTGAGGGGGGGAACGTCAAAATATCTGGTATCAAAGTAGGCCAGGTCACCGCCATCGGATTCGAAGACAACTCTACCGATGTGCGTGTCACCTTCTCAGTTGCTGAAAAATATAAAGACGTGATTCGTCAAAATGCATCCATCACGATTCAAACCCAAGGCATGTTAGGGGATAAATACATCATGATCCATCCCGGCACCACAGATGCCGAGGTTGCCAAGTCTGGATCTGAAATAAAAAGCGAACCACCAAAAGAAATTAAAGACTATTTAAACGACGCAGATGCCGTTGTGAGTCGATTAAAAAGCTCACTAGGCCACGTCGATCAAATCTTGAGCTCTTTCGAGCGCGAAAAGCGCTCGGAACAATTCTTTAAAAATATGGCGAGTCTGTCAGGAAAACTAAATGACAGTACAAAGTTGGCTAATGACTCGATGACACGATTACACTCTATCATTTCAAAAGTAGATAGCGGCGAGGGCACTCTGGGAGCATTAATCAACGACCCCTCACTCTACGAAGACATGCGGAATCTGATTGGTGGCGTAAATCGAAACCGCGTATTCAAATACGTCGTTCGTAAAAGCGTCGAAAGCTCACGCGAAGCACGAGAGAACGAAGAGAACGCTAAGAAATAAGTCTTAATTACTCTGATAGCGTTTCGATATTACGTTTTTTTAATTTTTCTACGAGTGTTGTACGATTCATTTTTAACAGTTCACTGGCCTTATTTTTGTTACCCTTGGTACGTGCCAAAGCCTGCATCAATAGATCATTTTCAAAACGACTGACGAGTTCTTTAAGATCAACTCCTCCATCGGGCAGCACCAGCTTGGGCATAGTAAAATCTTCGAATATGAATTGTTCATTCCGCTCGGTTATACTGGCTTGATAATAAGTGCGTGTTGCAAACCCCAAACGCCCTTGAGCCCCTGGCGAACTATTGGCCAACTCAACGCGCTCGAATAGTTTTGATGGCAAGTCTTTTAACTCTACCTCGCCCTCACCACAAAATACGACCAATCGCTCAACTAGATTCTCTAACTCACGTACATTACCAGGCCAATCGTAACGCATAAAAAGGTCTAAAACCTCGGGCCTAGAAATACGCACGGAACGTTTTTTTTCGTTATTAAACCGTAATAGAAAATTAGCTACCAGCAGTGGAATATCACTGCGTCGCTCGCGCAAACTAGGCATATGAATCGGAATGACGTTAAGACGATAAAACAAGTCTTCTCGAAACATCTTGTTTTTGACTTCTAATTCTAGATCTTTATTCGTAGCGGCGATCACACGCGCGTCACTAAGCAAGGTCTTTACAGCTCCAACCGGCTCAAATGTTTTTTCTTGAAGGACACGCAATAACTTCACTTGCAACAAGGGCGGCATTTCGCCGATCTCGTCCAAAAAGATACTGCCGCCCTGTGCAATTTCAAACCGCCCTGGACGATTGTTTATGGCCCCCGTAAAGGCACCCTTTACGTGACCAAACAATTCGCTCTCCAGTAACTCGCCAGGAATAGCTCCACAGTTTACCGGTACTAAAGGCCCACATTTTCTTGCTGATAACTGATGAACGGCTTTCGCTACGAGCTCTTTGCCGGTGCCGCTCTCGCCAGTGATTAGAACGTTACTATCCGAGTCGGCGATTTTAACGATGGCATTCAGCAGATCCACAATGATTGGGCTCGTTCCAACAATACCCAATCGTTGGCCCAAAACTAGAATCTCGTTATCTGTAATACAAGAACCACTGCGGTTGGTTAATTGATCAACAACCGGTCCTGTATCAGAGCTACTTCCATGTAGTTCTTTTTCCATTGTTACTGACTTCCACTGTTTATGATTCGGGAAAAGAAAAATTCCCTAAAGAATTCCCCACCCGTTTTATGATGGTAACAGGAAATGGATTTCTGTCAATTTACCAACATCCGAATTCCAGCGATGAGAGCCTTTTGACGGCAAAAAAATACCCATCAAAATGACGCGATCAAATAAAAAAAATTTATATCGTCTAACCCATTAAATTGAAATGGAATAACCAAAATAACTCGGTGCTCTAGAATAGTTTTTGGGTCATTTCAAAGATGCGATAAAAAAATGGCCCAGCGCGCCAATACCCCTCAAACACCAACCAAATAATAGAAGCCACAGTCAAAAAACCAGCAATGGCAAAAAATGCTGAATACGCAAAACGCTCTCGACGATTGTAGTGGTAAATTCCAAGCTCGAAGAACACTACGGCGGTAGGCACAGCCCAGAATGGTAAGAGTCGTACTAAAAATAGAAAAAAGTACATATAGAGAGTTTAATCTAAAGTACTGACCCTCGGATATGTCAATTTCAAGTGATACTAGAAAAAGAAAGCGCCCACCTACTTTTGACAAGTCGATGAGCGCTTTCGTTTAGTCTAGTCCTAATAGGGCGGCATCAAATCGTACCGCCGCTAAACCATGTTTACTTTACCAGGTTCTTAAGGGCGTCAACACGGTCCGTCTTTTCCCATGTAAAGTTCGGCAGGTTTCGACCAAAATGGCCGTAGGCTGCTGTCGCATTATAGATTGGGCGTAATAAATCTAACGATTTAATAATCTGAGCCGGCTTAAAATTAAACGTCTCACGAACCGCATTAAGAATGCGTTCGTTCGATACCGACTCGGTACCAAAAGTATGCACCATCAATGACACAGGCTCAGCCACACCAATCGCGTAAGCCACTTGCACCAGACAACGTTTTGCTAACCCGGCGGCTACCACGTTTTTTGCTGCATACCGCGCCATGTAACAGGCCGAACGATCGACTTTTGTTGGGTCTTTTCCGCTAAACGCACCGCCACCGTGAGCACCGTGTCCACCGTAAGTATCCACGATAATCTTACGACCGGTTAAACCGGTATCTCCCATAGGGCCGCCCAACACAAATCGACCCGTTGGATTAATGAAGTATTTTGTTTTTTTATCCAACAAGTGGGCAGGAATTACTTTCTTCACCACTTCTTCAATAATGCTTTCCTGAATTTGATTGTGGGTAATTTCTTCGGCGTGCTGACTTGAAACAACAACCGTATCGATCCGTTTCGGTTGATTGTTTTCATACTCTACCGTCACCTGCGTTTTACCGTCTGGTCGCAAGAAACCTAATGTACCATTTTTGCGTACGGTCGTCAGACGCTCTGCTAAGCGGTGGGCCAAATCAATACTAAGCGGCATAAAATTGGCGGTTTCATCGATAGCGTATCCAAACATCAACCCCTGATCACCAGCACCCTGCTCTTTAAAAAGCCCTTCGCCTTCGGAGACACCTTGAGCAATATCAGGCGATTGTTTATCTAACTGAGTCAACACGGCGCAAGAACTGTAATCAAAGCCTTTTAGCGACGAGTCATAGCCGATTTCTTTAATCTGCCCTCGCACAACGTCTTGAATATCCAACGCACTACCCTTTGCTGTTACTTGACCAGCAACAACAATCATACCGGTCGCCGATAAGGCCTCTACGGCAACTCGCGCGGTCGGGTCTTGTGCCAAATAGGCATCTAGAATCGCATCAGAAATTTTGTCACAAATTTTATCCGGATGTCCTTCGGTTACAGACTCGCTAGTAAATAGATAATTCGACATATATATTTCCTTCCATAATGTTGACAGCTGCTGACAGACTACAAATCGGCAGCTATCAGAATCGACAAATTTTAGTTCATCGGTAATTCAAAAAAAGAGGCCAAAAAAAACCCTGTTTCAGGAGACTAAATAATTTTAGTGCAATCTAAAACAGGGTTATAAAATTTAAACTTTTAAAAAGCTACGAATCGATGGATACGCACTGAGTAAAATGAATTACTTAAATGTGGATCGGGAACTTAGGTGTCGTGCCTTTGTTACGGTTTTCTTTTTTACGTTTTAAGCCTTTACGGGCCTTACGTGTTTTTCTTTGAATCTTTGTTCGCATGCGGCGTGATGGCATAAAAATACTGTCTCCTTAAAATTTAATTACCAGCACCATATATGACGGTTCATTGGGAATCAAGGGAGATCAAGGGTAACCAAATGCCAACTTAGGGTACCAATTTCGTTGAAACTCACTTGGCAAGACTCTTGCTACATTGGCAGAGCCTATGCATTTTTTTTACCTCTCGAACACGACTACTAAAAACTCTCTCTTTACCCGAAAACGTGCTTCCACCAAGCATTTCAGAGCGCTTCTATCGCTTTATGTCAGCTGCATTCTATACGGCTCGTGGAGCTCTGACCTCATGGCCGCAAGTGAACCAAAAATATACCTACAAACCGGCCAAAGATACCCGTTAGACGGCATACAGGTCGATCGCATAAGTGCTAAACCGGCTGAAATTATTCAGATAATTCAGTCTTCCGAAGGCGTTCTGCTTGTTGGTAAAAAACCCGGCACATGCCAACTACAACTAGAATCACATGGTAAAAAAATTGACCTAGCTGTGGAAGTAAAACAGGGCACCACCCCCGCAGCAACGAACTCGGGCAAACAATCCCTGATTGAATCGACCATTCGCGATCTGAAACAACAAACAGCATTAAAAATTACCGCTCTAGGGGTGGGAGACAAAGTAGTAGTCCAAGGCACAATTCTCAGTCGAACGTTCTACCAGCGTCTGCTCAAAGTGCTGCCTGCTCTTGGCGAACACATTATGATCGCAGCTGAAACCGGACCCTTTGTAAAAGAAAGCCTCATTGAACAGGCTCGCCAGCTATTACACCAGCAAGGTTTTACCCAAACGCTGATCACAAGTGCTGGGCACCGTTTTTTTCTAGAAGGTGTTGTCAATTCCCCAATTGAAGTCGATCAAGCCCTGCACTTCGCGCAGTCGGTAATCCCAAATATTGAGAACCACCTCCCAGT
>CAZYPH010000004.1:0-45541 GCA_964649095.1 uncultured Oligoflexia bacterium
TTGGCATACGCGCTAAGCTTCAAACTCGCGGTTCTGGTAAGTGGGAAAGCTCTGGCGGTGATTTTGCTAAGTTTGGTTTGACCACACCAGAAATCTTACAAGCCGTAAAAGTACTACGCGATGAGAACATGTTAGATTGTGCGAAATTATTGCACTTTCACATTGGCTCTCAGATTACTGATATTCGCACCATCAAAGACGCCGCAAAAGAGGGCGCTCGCGTTTATTCTAAATTACGAAAAATGGGTGTGGAGATTGAGTACCTTGATGTCGGTGGTGGTTTGGGAGTCGATTATGATGGCTCTCGCACGTCATTCAACAGCTCTATTAACTATTCTCTTAACGAATACGTCAGCGATATCGTCTATACGATTCAAGAAGTCTGCCGTGCCGAAGCGGTGCCTGAACCGACGATTGTAAGCGAATCGGGTCGTGCGGTTGTGGCACACCACTCCGTGCTGGTAATTAATGTATTTGGTAATATCGAAGTGGGTGCTTCGCCCTACGCCTTAGAACCATCAGATACAGAGCACAACGTCGTGCGTGAGATGCGTGAAGTTATTAGTAATTTAACACCAAAGAATTTGTTGGAATCATACCACGATGCTTTGCAGCGAAAAGAAGAAGCTTTTAGTTCGTTTAAGTTAGGGTATTTGGACCTCGAGGATAAAGCCAAAGTAGAAAATATGTTTTGGCGTTTGTGTCATCAGATTGTCAAAATGGCCGCCGGACAAAAATACGTACACGAAGAGTTGGCAGGCCTTCATAAGTACTTGTCTGATCAGTACATGTGTAATTTTTCGTTGTTTCAAAGCGTGCCCGATCATTGGGCGATTCAGCAATTGTTTCCGATTGTACCGATTCATCGTTTAAACGAAGAGCCGCTCAATGCTTCGACGTTGGTAGACATCACATGCGACTCCGACGGAAAAGTAGATAAGTTTATCGACCTGCGTGATGTGCGCGATACATTGCCGCTACACCCTCTAAACGGCCATCCGTATTATCTTGGTGTCTTTTTAATGGGTGCGTACCAAGACATTATGGGCGACGTGCACAATTTATTTGGACGTGTGAACGAAGTGCATGTGTTTGAAGATGCCGATGAACCTAACGGCTATTATATAGAAGAAACTATATTGGGTAATACCGTCGGGGGTATTCTATCTACGATCCAATACAATCCAACCGAGTTAGTTTCGAGAGTAAAAAGCTCAATCGATCAACAAGTAAAGCTTGGCATGCTCAAACCTAGAGAAGGTGTGGAGCTATTGAACGATTACGAGCAGAGGTTAAACGAGTACACTTATATCGACCAACTTTCGACCCACTGAAAATAAATTATGTTTAAGCGCACCGGGCAGTGGAGTTATCAGCTAGAGCAACGTTCACGCACTGTATTTAGACGGACCACATCGGGGCGCTTAAAAATTTTGGTAATCAAAAACCGAGCCATTGGCGACACTATTTTGATGACGGGGCCTCTGCGGCTGTTGAGGCGCCAGTTCCCTGGTTATGAAATTCATGTGCTTGTTAGAGCACCCGCAGGCCAACTCTTAGAACATTTGCCTAGCGTAGACCGCATTATATCGGCAAAAGAGCCTAAAAATAAGCTCGACCGTTTAGCCTACTGGACGCGGCTCATCAAACGCCTACGCCGAGACCAGTACGAGATGGTTTTAAACTTTCATGCCTCCACGCGTTCCGCACTTACGGCGCGCTGCCTGCGATCAACGATATGTGTCGTAAACCACCATGAAATCAAAGGCATTAACTGGGGGTCTCAAGTTTCTGTACCGGGCCGTCATCAAGTCAAACCCAATATCGACCGTGATCTAGATGTGTTACGTGCTATCGGAATGTCGTGTAACATGGCCGAGGCTATGCCTGAAGTGATTCTCACGCCCGCAGAAAAAGCATGGGGATTATCGGCGTTGCAAACACCCGCAGTGGCATTACAAGGACAGGCACCAGTTAGAATTTTCTTAGGCATTGGTGCTTCACGCGAAACGAAGCGCTTTAAGGCCGCTGACCTCGCACAATTGGTTTGGCAGTTATCTCAGCAAGGCAACTGTCGTTTTGTTTTGTGTGCTCTAGACAACGATGGTCAATGGTTAGCAGACTTTGATGTCGCCTTAGAACGACTAGTTCAAGGCCAGCGCAACTCTGAGCCTATTGTAGAACGATTTTGTAATCGTTCACTACGCGAAGTGGCTTCGCTGATGGCTCATTGTGGAATGTATATGGGTAACGACTCTGGCTTAAAACACTTGGCCGTAGCATTAGGGTTGCGCACATTGACGTGGTTTGGCCCCGAGTCTCCAGTGGAGTGGCATCCGTATGATACTACCGACCACCCCTATTTTTTCATCGATGGCTTGGCGTGCCGCACCGAAGGTGGTCAGCATTGGTGTGCGATCAAACACTGCACACGCTACCACAACCAGTGTTTGTCTGGTATTTCTCACCAGTTGATTATTGATGCAGCGAAACGCCTAATTACATTGCCGCCTCGATATATTAAGACTTCTTAATATGAAGATTAGTGGATTTACTATCCTACGTAACGGCGAATCTTTTGATTATCCTTATCAAGAGAGTCTTTCTAGTTTACTGCCGCTTGTAGATGAGTTGATTGTTAGCTGCGGTGACTCAACGGATAATACGACGTCAGCTCTTGAGGCCTTTGTAGCGTCGCGGTCCGATGGTTCAAAAGTAAAACTAATTCACAGTAAGTGGAATTTAGGCGACAAAACAAATCGTAGGGGCGGTCAAATTTTAGCTGAGCAAACCAATTTGGCATTGCAGGGGTGCACGGGTGATTGGTGTGTTTATTTGCAAGCTGACGAGGTGTTGCACGAGGCTGATCTTGCCACGTTACGCTCAGAATTAACGACCTTGTTAGATTGCCGCGACATTGATGCGTTAGTCCTGAACTACCGACACTTTTATGCCGGATATGACATTGAGCAATATTCGAGATCGGCTTATCGCCGCGAGATTCGCGTCGTACGCAATGGTGTTGGGATAACGTCTATCGGCGATGCTCAGAGTTTTCGTTATCAAGACCATCGTAAGATTCCTTCGGCTCTTAGTAAGGCCCATATCTATCACTATGGATGGGTAAAGCCGCAGCAGACGATGCAGGTTAAAACAAGTTTTATGGATACGCTGTACCATCCGCAGGCGAAGTTAGGTGACCAGATTCCTGCAACGGGGGACAACTATATTTACAAACGCTTTGTGGGTCTGAGAGTGTATAAAAAGTCACACCCTTCAGTCATGCAGAAGCGCATTAAGAGCGCCGTAAAGGTGGATTTGCAACAACTTCGTTGGGTCTTTAATCTGAAAGACTTATTTAAAGTTTGTGCCGATTGGCTTGAGGGTAAGACAGGACATCGTTTGTTCGAGTATAAAAATTATATTTTAAAGAGAAGATTTTAAATTTTATGTCATATCTTCGCGCCGAAAAGCCGCTCGCTAGTGTTATCATGACTACCTACAATGCCCCCAAGCACCTCGCATTGGCATTGGCCTCTATGCAAATCCAAACAACGCACGATTTTGAGTTGCACATTGCCGACGACGGTAGTTCTGCTGAAACGTCGCAATTGGTAGAAGAATTTATCGATCGAGCGCCGTTCTCAGTGGTGTATTCCTGGCAGGCTGATTTGGGTTATCGAAAGACAAAAATTTTAAACGAAGCCATTCGTAAATCGCGTGGTGATTATCTTATTTTTGTGGATGGCGATTGTATTCAGCACAAAGACTTTGTGCGTAACCATCTTAAGTATCGGCAGAAGAATTGTTATTTAGCGGGCCGGCGCGTGGAATTAGGGCCCAGTCTTAGTGAATGGGTTACCCCTGAGATGGTGTTGCGCGGACAGTTTAGTCGCCCTAATTTACAGGTTTTATTAAGCTGTTTAAAAAAAGATAGCGCGTATTTTCATCGTTCGTTTGCGTTGTATAATCCCACGTTGCGACGTGTGTTACGGATGGAAAAAGTCGACGATCTTAAGGGGTGTAACTTTTCTGTCGATCGTGAATCTATGATGAAAATCAACGGCTTCGATGAAGATTACGTCGGTTATTCCCGTGAAGACACCGACGTCGAGTTGCGATTGCAAGCGTTGGGTTTAAAAATCAAATCCCTTAAGGGTTTAGCGTTGCAGTATCATGTTTGGCATCCTCGGTTATCAGAAGATGCCAACAACATTCGCAAACTGCACGAACGGTACCATCTTGTGCGAGAGTCTGCTGTTTGTAAAAATGGAATCGTAAAATACTAACGTTATTGGGGTTGTCGTCCAATCGAGTAGTATCTAAAACCTTCTTGCTTCATTTTCTCCAGGCTATAAATATTGCGCCCGTCTACGATGACCGGTTGCTTCAGTGTGGTGCGCAGTTTATTGAAGTCAGGATTTCTAAATTCCGACCACTCGGTCACTACGATCAACGCATCCGCATTTTTTGCCGCATCATACGGAAGAGTACAAAATTGGACATGATCCTGAACTTTTCCACCGTATTGTGCATGTAGAATATGTTGAGCTTCTTTCAAAGCGACAGGGTCGTAGACTTGAACCTTGGCGCCTTCTCTCAAAAGGGCCTCGATCAATACGAGGCTAGGGGCTTCGCGCATATCATCGGTATTGGGTTTGAAAGCGAGACCCCAAATGCCAATTGTTTTGCCACGTAGTTGACCCGCGCCACCAAAATGCTGGGCTAGTTTTTCAAATAAACGGCGTTTTTGATGCGCATTTACCGCTTCTGCCGCCGCAATAACGTCCATAGAATGGCCATGCGTTTGGCCTGTTTTTAAAAGCGCTTTGACATCTTTTGGAAAACAAGAGCCACCGTAACCAGCACCGGCATATAGAAAGTGGCGACCAATCCGTTCGTCCGATGTAATGCCCTTGCGTACGCTTTCGATATCCGCACCGACGGATTCACATAGATTGGCTATTTCGTTAATGAAAGAAATCTTGGTCGCCAAAAACGAATTCGCCGCATATTTTGTCATTTCTGCTGAAACGTTATTCATGCGAATGACTGGATTTCCTTGGCGCACAAACGGCGCATACAATTCTGCCATAATATGAAAAGCCTGATCGGTAGCACATCCAATCACAACACGATCGGGGCGCAGAAAATCATCAATCGCAGAACCTTCTTTTAAAAATTCGGGATTCGACACCACATCAAATTTTTGCGTCGTCTTTGATTTAATCAGATTAAAAACTTTAGCGGCCGTGCCTACCGGAACGGTCGATTTATTTACGACCACTTTGTAACCATTCAAATTCTCTGCAATCGTCTCGGCTGCTTTCATAAATAATTCTAAATCGGCAGAACCATCAGACGATGACGGTGTGCCCACAGCAATGAATACAATGTCGGTATTCTGAATCGCATCGGCGCTATTAGTTGTGAACTGCAGGCGACCTTCTTTGGCGTTGCGTTTTACAAGGTCTTCGAGTCCGGGTTCATAAATAGGTAGAATGCCATTTTTAAGGTTTTCAATTTTTTGTGCATTGAGGTCTACGCACCAAACTTCGTTTCCGTTTTCAGCAAAACATGTTCCTGCTACGAGACCAACATAACCAGTACCTAAAACGCTTATTTTCATATTAGGCTAGAAAAGTATGAGTCACGCCAAAGAAAGTCAAACGAAGAGCTCTGATGCAGGGTGCAAACCATTGCCCATATCGGCTACTATCATTACGTTGAATGAACAGGCTAAGATTGCACAATGTATAAAGAGTTTGTCGTTTTGCAGTGAAGTGATTGTTGTCGATTCTCATAGCAGTGATGATACGGCTCACATCGCAAGTGCGCTTGGTGCACGGGTATTCCAAAATCGTTGGCAGGGGTACGGCGCACAAAAGAATTTTGCCCATCAATTGGCCACGCAGCCTTGGGTTTTGAACGTTGATGCAGATGAGGTTATTACACCCGAACTAGCTGCTGAAATTAAAACAGCCCTGCACACGAGTGGCGATGCCAGTGTTAGTGGAACGATTCGCGGGTTTCGGGTGGCGCGTAAAAGTTTTTATTTGGGACGTTGGATTCGTTATGGCGGTTGGTACCCAAACTATGTAACGCGTTTGGCCTTAAAGCAGTTTAGTCGGTGGACCGAGCCTCAGGTCCATGAAGAGTTGCATGTCGACGGCGTCATAAGTGATCTGAAAAACCCGATGCTCCACTATACATTCGATAGCGTTACAGATCAGATCACAACTAATATTCGTTATGCCAAACAGGGTGCTGCAGAGCTTCATCAACGGGGCCAGCAAGCGAATATTTTAGCTCTATTGTTCAAACCTTTAGGAAAATTTTGTGAGACCTACTTTCTAAAACTTGGCTTTCGCGATGGGCTGCGCGGGTTTATAATTTCAAAAAATGCTGCTTACAGCATGTTTTTAAAACAGGTCTATTTGTTTGAGCTGCAAGGGCAGTTTAATAAAGACAACGAGTCACAACAGAAATGAAACGTGTTTTATTAATCGATAATCAATTAGACCCCATTACAGAGCCATCACGACGTGGGTGCCCAGAGTTTCGGCGTTATTTCAATGATGCTCAAATAACGGTGCGTCGCAGTTATCAAGAAGATCTACCAAAAGATATATCATCTTTTTCGCATATAGTTCTGTCGGGATCTCGTGCTTCGTGCTCCACGACAGATACCTGGTTAGACCCTGTTTTTGCTGTTATTGACGAGGCCGTACAAAAAAACAGACCGTTATTAGGTGTGTGTTTTGGCCATCAAATAATTAACCGCTATTTAGGCGGTCATGACTCGGTGTCGCGTTCACCCACTCCTGAGTTTGGATGGGTAAAAATCTCAGGCTCTACTGGACACCCATTGTTTAAGGCTGCTCCGAAGGTGTTTTATTCTTACCAATCGCACAATGAAGAGGTTAAGCGTTTAGCGCCATCACTAATCAATACACATAGCAGTGATCGTTGTATGTATCAGGCATTCTACGATCGTAGTCGCCCCATTTTTGGGGTGCAGTTTCATCCAGAGCGCAATTTTCAGGAAGGCGAGCGGGCGTTGCAACGCACGATAGCGGTGTTAAAAGAAAAAAATCCAGGGCGAATTAGAGACGCGGTTTTTTTGACGAACGTAGGTGAAAAAGTTTATGACGAAAGTATTGCAACGGAACTTTTTAAAAATTTCTTAAAATTATGAAAAAACTAGCAACGCCATTAAAGTTATTTTTTACGGCGGGAATATTATATTTTCTGTATGTAAAAGGGCTTCTCGATATCTCTCGTGTCCACGGTGTAGTTTTGCAGCCATTTGTTTTTGTCTCGGCGTTGGGATTGCTGCTATTAGCTCAGGTGTTTGGGATTCTTAGATGGTGGTGGTTACTCAAGGGCCAGGGTTTTGATCTGGCTATATGGGATTGCGCTCGTCTCACCATGATTGGTACTTTTTTTAATACGGCTATTCCGGGCGCTGTTAGTGGTGACCTTGTGAAGGGGTATTACATTGTAAAACGCCAACCGAATGGACGCGGAAAGACGAAAGCCTTAGCAACGCTATTATTAGATCGTATCTTGGGATTGGGTGGCTTAATCACCATTTCGTTTGCGGCCTTGATACTTAATTTCAATACAGTGTACAGCAATGCGTCGTTGCATCCGTTGGCTGTAATAATCACGCCGTTGTTTCTGGGTTTGTTATTCTTTTATTTTGTGGTTTTAGTGCGGTTTGAGATTCCGCAAGCCGTTTTTACTTTCATTAATCGACTCCCCGGCGGAAATCATATTACGAAGTTGTTCGAGTCGTTAAAAGTTTACCAGAACTGTCGCGGTTATTTTTTGCGTGGCGTAGGCCTGTCCTTGGTTATTCATTGCATGGTCGTATCGATCATTGTTTTGATGGCCCGCCAGTTGGGCGGCTTTGAATTGGTGCCGTTTAATCAATTTTGTTTTTTAGTACCGTTTGGAATGCTAGTCACCGCTATACCCGTCGCGCCTGCCGGCATGGGTACTGGGCATGCCGCATTTTTGGGATTGTTTCGATTGGTCGGCGCACAGGGTGGCGCCGACTTGTTTATGGCGTTTGTGTCGTTTCAAATAATGGTTAGCCTGATTGGCGGTATTTTTTATATCCGGCACAAACAAGAGACCGATGCGCTCGATCACGAAGCGCAAGCCCAAGAAGCGGTCGGTGACCCTATCGTTTCTTAGGTCCACGCAGTTGGTGAATTTTATCAATTTCAGATTCTAGATTGGGGTCTTCGTTAAGATCGATAATCCCACCCAGAATTTTTGCTTTGGTGGATACGGACTTTCGTAATTCTTTTTTGTACGTGGCCATACCCGAGGCCGCGAGAATCTTTTTGGATTTTCGTTTGCACGCATCTAATAAACTAACAACCATGTTTACGCCTGGGGGCAGTGCGCTCTCTGGTTCTTTGGTGGGCGTAGTTTCTGCCTCTATAATGGGCGTATTGCTACCGTCGACAGATAGAGCCTCACTTAAGTCGTCGAGCGGAGCAGGTCCGTCCCCATGTTGTGGGCCAACTAACACATGTGCGTGGGAGTCCGAATTACCTAACTGAGCCAAGTCGAACTCAGTAGCATGCGGTTCGACGATCTTTGCCGGCTTAAAGTAGAACAATAAACCACGACCAATTTTATGGAATAAATCTGCCACGTACGCCTCAATCAGGAATATTTCTGACCCATCAACTATTTTACTCTTCGGCAGAAAAGGCATGAAACTAAAGCAGATAAAAGCTAATAATATTAAGCTATTGGATGCATCGTTGACACTAGAAATGCCAAGATGATAGGGTCCCCAGATCTTATGAGTGATCTTTTCGATAAATGCCGTTCGTTTCAAGAGGCCAAACAACTCCAAAGTTCAGGATACTACCCGTTTTTTAGAGCCATCCAAGCATCCACCGGTAACACCGTGACCAGTCACGGGCAAAAACGAGTGATGATTGGCTCAAATAATTACCTTGGGTTGACCCACCATCCAAAAGTGCAAGAGGCGGCTAGGCGTGCGATTGATGAGTTTGGTACTGGTTGTACCGGCTCACGCTTTTTGAACGGTAATTTAACGTCTCACGAAAAACTTGAAGATGCCCTGGCCGATTTTTTAGGCCGCGAGGCGTGTTTAGTGTTTGCTACGGGGTTTTTGGCAAATCAAGGTGCGTTGTCGAGTTTAGTCGGTCGACGCGATGTTATTTTTTCAGATCGCGAAAACCATGCTTCGATTGTCGAAGGTCAGCGTTTGGCCATGGGTGATACCATTCGCTTTCCGCATAATGACATGCAGGCGTTAGAGCGCGTATTAATTGAAAAGCGTGACCAGTATGAAGGCGCTTTAATTGTCGCGGACGGCGTTTTTTCAATGTCTGGTGAGATTGTAGATTTGCCGGGCCTCACGCGTCTTGCGAAGAAATATAACTGTCGTTTGTATATCGACGACGCTCATTCGGCGGGTGTTTTAGGTCGTCAAGGGCGCGGCACGGGCGATCATTTTAATTTGAATGATCAAATTGATTTAGTCATGGGCACGTTTTCAAAAAGCTTTGCTTCGATCGGTGGATTTATTGCTGGCGATGCTGACGCCATTCATTACATCAAACACAAGGCTAGGCCTTTTATTTTTAGTGCAGCCATGGCTCCGGCTGCTGTAGCAGCAGCTCATGCGGCCCTGGGTGTGATGGTTGAAGATCAGGCGATGTTTGATCGTTTGTGGGCCAATGCGCGACGCATGAAAACTGAGTTTTCGGCTATGGGTTTTAACACTCTCAATTCTGAGACACCCATCATTCCTGTTGTGATTGGCGATGATATGAAAGCCTTCGCCTTTGCAAAGGCACTTTACGACAATGGTGTTTTTGCGACGCCTGTTGTCAAGCCAGCGGTGCCAGAAGGCATGGCGTTAATCAGAACCAGTTATATGGCGACCCACACTGCAGCTGATTTGGATTACGTTCTCGAAATATTTTATAAACTCGGCAAACAGTTTGCTTTGATTTAACCTCTTAGAGGTGATGCGCACATTAGGAATCGACCCTGGATCCCGACTAATGGGTTTTGGTGTCGCGAGCAAACAGGGCTCGCGTATTATTCCGCACGCTTGTGGCACACTCAAGTTTGATACTAAAGTTACGGCCAATGAGCGTTTGCTTGAAATCTACCGCGGCGTGCGTCGCCTGGTGGAACAGTATCAGCCTACTCACCTTGCTATCGAAAAAGTATTTTTTGCGAAAAACGTCGTCTCAGCGCTGAAGCTTGGGCAGGCACGTGGTGTCGCTATTCTAGCTGTTTGTGAAAGTAATATACCCGTTTTTGAATATAGCGCGAACGAAGTCAAAGCCTCGGTTGTTGGGTTTGGTCACGCCGACAAAGAACAAGTTGCTAAGATGGTGTCAAGACTAACTGGCATTACGCAGTTTACTAGTCATGATTCGTCTGACGCTCTTGCTATAGCCATTTGCCATTTAAACTCCTATCGTCATGCTCAGCGCTTAGCAGAGCTTACTAAAGATCTTTAAAGAGGATTGCTTCAAATGATTGGTTTATTGCGTGGAGTAGTGATTGATCACTTTCAAGACGATGGTGGTGTCATCATCGACTGCCAAGGGGTTGGTTACGAGGTTTTTTTTGCAAAAAATGCTGTCGAACAACTTCAGCGTAATGGCAATAATATTACGGTATATATATATACTCATTTGCGTGAAAATAGCTTGGAGTTGTTTGGCTTCCATTCGCTTTGGGAAAAAAACGTTTTTTTATTACTGATTTCTATGAACGGCATCGGGCCCAAAACAGCTCTCGGAATTTTGTCGCATGCCCAGGCAGAGCTCATATTGTCGGCCATCTCTCGGCAAGATATTTTGGGGCTTACTCGTATTCCCGGAATTGGCAAGAAAACGGCCGAGCGTTTGGTTGTTGAGTTGGCCGACAAAGCGCGGAAAATGCTTGCATCTAGAACCTCAAAGCCGACGAGCCTTGTAGTAGAGAATCAGGAGACGGCATCTTCTGTCGCAGAGCCAACAGTAAATGACAAAACAGGTTCAAAAAAGATGTCCAAAAAATCTGTCGCTCCGAACGAAATAACACTTAAACAGAGCCTCGATCTGGCAGATGTCTGGAATGAAGCGCTCAGTGCATTAGAGAATTTGGGCTACGCTGATGTCCATGCTTTTGATGCGGTGAAGCGCATTTCAGACGAGTGTTCGCGTTTGTCAGAGCCGGTATCGGTAGAGATTTTAATAAAAGGGGCCTTAAAGGTGCTCGCTCGTCCGGCTGCTGGCGTGCGAACCAACGCGTAGTGAATAAATATGAATGAAACGAATGTTACAATTCAGGCTAACGATTTTGATCGCTCCATCGACGCACACCTACCGAACGAAGATATCGAACGTGGTCTAGAGATCCGCACTGAGAATACGCTGCGGCCGCAGGAGTTTACCGACTACATTGGTCAGCAACGTGTTACGGAAAGTTTAAAGCTTTTTATCGAGGCGGCAAAACAAAGGGGTGATGCCCTCGATCATTGTTTGTTTTCTGGGCCTCCGGGGCTTGGGAAAACAACATTGGCGCACATTGTGGCCCGACAAATGGCTTCTGAGCTACATTGTATTGCGGCTCCGAGCTTAGACAAAAAAGGTGATTTGGCCGCTATTCTTACCAATCTGCAGCCGAAAGATGTGCTTTTCATTGATGAGATCCATCGCCTTCCTAGAGTCATTGAAGAGGTTCTCTATAGCGCCATGGAAGATTTTAAACTGGATATTATTATCGGGCAGGGGCCGGCTGCAAAAACACTACGCTTAGATTTGCCTCCGTTTACGCTAGTTGGTGCCACGACACGAACGGGTTTGTTAACAAACCCACTGCGTGATCGCTTTGGAGTGCAGTATCGTTTGGAGTTTTATCGTACGGAGGAGCTTGTACAAATTGTAGAACGTTCGAGCCAGATCTTAGGGGTTACGATTAATCGCGCTGGAGCCACTGAGATTGCGCGACGTAGTCGTGGTACACCTCGAATCGCTAACCGACTACTGAGGCGCGTGCGCGATTATGCTCAGGTGAAATCAAACGGAGTTATTGATTTAGAGACGGCTATGTTCGCACTTGAAATGCTGCAGGTCGACAAGCTGGGTTTAGATCAAATGGATCGTGCGATACTCTCGTCCATTGTCGAAAAATTTAGTGGCGGGCCGGTAGGTATCGAGACCTTATCGGCGGCGTTGGGTGAGGAGCGCGAGACGCTCGAAGACGTCTACGAGCCCTATCTTATTCAAGAAGGTTTTTTACAGCGTACCCCTAGAGGGCGCATGGCCACAGCTCGAGCGTTAGAGTTGTTGGGGCTTTCGACAGCATCCTAGTGGCCTTGAGGTGATCGCAAACGTTAGTGTGGTGGTGTGCAAGTGACGTAAAAATACCACAGTGGCGTCGCGCGTTTGTTGTTGCATAAAACACACACTGGTTGTGGATGAAAGATAAAACTCTGTCATAGATTTATGACGCAACCCATCGCAGAGGCTCTGTGGTGGCAGCGAGTTCGTAGAGTTTGATTTCTATCTATTTAAAAATATTCATTTTTTTATCAATCCAAAGTAGGTAATGCTATCGACGGGCTCGATTTTGTGTTTTGCCTAACCGTTACGAACTCATGGGGTAGGTTTTTCTGCTTTTGGCATGTTTATTGAAAGCTTAATCAGTCAATGATTTGAGTGAGTATTTCAACGCATTAATAAACAAAAACTATGAAATCTTACGATAAAGCAACTCTCGATGATGGTATAACTGGTTCCGGCATGGATTCGAATGCGTTGTTAGAAACCTCAACTTCCTCGTTAGACTCTTTAGACTCGGTAGAAAGTCGTGGCCCGTCGGCGCGTATATTTGATCTCGATTTTGAAAAATACCGTCTAGCAGGCCCTTCAAAATCGCTATCTCGACGCGCCATTGCAAGCCTTTCAAAACGCCTGAACTCCATTCGATTCGAAACCACACTCAAATCAGCTGTTAGTATTCGTGGAGTCGGAATTCATAGCGGTAAACAAGCAAAATGTGTTTTACACCCGGCGGAAGAGGGTACGGGTATTTCGTTCGTACGGTCGGATTGTTTAAAGAATCTGCGGTCAGAAGCTTCAATAAAAGCCGATATATCGCGTGTGATTCGTACGGATATGAGCACGACCGTAGGTAACGGTAAAACCTACGTATCAACTGTAGAGCATTTGTTAGCCGCCTTACGTGGCATGGGCATCGACAACGTCGTCGTAGAAATTGATGGTCCAGAAATTCCTATTTTAGATGGTAGTGCCACAGTGTTTTGTGAGGCCGTTTTAGCGGCAGGTTATGTTGTTCAAGCAAAACCTCGTAAGAGTTTGCGTGTTTTGAAAACGGTACAGGTAAGTGCTGGCGATAAGTGGGTGCAGTTAAAACCCTCGACAGGGTTTGAGATTCAGAGCGCTATTGAATTTGCCCATCCGGTGATTGGTCGCCAACAGTTTAGCTATCATAGTGGTGTGGATTTTTTTGGTGAGTTATCGGCGGCTAGAACTTTTGGTTTTTTAAAAGATGTTCAAGCCTTACAAGAACGTGGGCTTGCTAAAGGCGGCTCGTTAGATAACGCCGTAGTGTTAGACGACTATCGTGTGTTGAATGCTGAAGGTTTACGCTTTGCCGATGAATTTGCGCGACATAAAGTGCTAGATGCCATCGGTGATTTTGCTCTATTGGGGATGCCGCTTTTAGGCGCGATCGAACTTTCGAAGTCAGGCCACGAACTGCATGTACTCGCGATGAAAAAGCTTTTAGAAGACCCGTCGAACTATGAAATCGTGTCAGATGCTGTTGCCGCTGAGGCATTTGTTTCTCAGCAAGAAGTAGCCACAATTCTATATTAATAAAAATATATATTATTTATCGCTGCGCCGCCTAATCAGCACCCCGGTGTAGCGCAAGGGTCTCGTTTGTTAATCCATTAAAGTGGTCCATCGTTGTGCCAATAGGTCCGCGTAGCTGTGTCTGCTGGTCGTTACAGAAGTGGTCTAACATCGGGCGGTAACGTGCTTGAATGCATAGGCGGTCGATGTCGGCAAAAATTTCCGTCTGCGTTGTGGTGCAGCTCTGCTGCGTAGTGTGTAGCGGCGCCTGTTGTTCGAGGCCGATTGAAATCTGGGTCAAGAGGCCGCTAATTTTAAGTTTGAGTGGCCTCATGGCATTTCTAATCTCTTGATCGAGCACGCGTTGCTGCGCTGTATTGTTTTGCAAACGGTGCCATTCTACTTCGGTCAAGGCTTCACCAAAAAAACGTTCGTACGCCTGACGTGTGCTTTCGATTTCACGCGTCAGTTGCCCAATCGTATTGTCATACTCTCTTTTTGCCGAACGTATTTGGTGGCATAGGTGTCGAACGTCGCGATCAGTGCGGCGGATGGGGGCTGTCGGTGGACCGTGGTCTGCCGGACGATTGATGGCCCAACTGGGAAGCGAACTTGGCGTAGGGCGAAACGTACGCTCGCATAGTCCTGGACACTCTAGTGCAGAGTACGATCGAGTAGACCACAACATGCGCCCCAATTCTGACTGGGGAAAACAGAAGCCTTGTAAGAGATAGATTTGATCTTCGAAGAGACTGTCCCGACATCCTGAAATCAGGCGCTCGCCCGCACGGTTGTGCCATGTGGTGTTGTTGAAGCTTAGGGAATGTAGCGTTTCATGAAAAATGGTCGATGCTAAACTCTCGGGCGTTGCATACCAAAGAGCGTTTAGCTGGGTGATGTTATTGCTAAGGGTAATTTGTTGACGATGGTAGGCTACTCGGTTGACGCCATAGCCTATTGTTAGTGGTGGGTATTCGAATACTGAATTAGAGCCTAAAGCATTGGCTCCAACGTTGCCGCATTGAATACGAGTACGACGCAAGATGCTGATCGCCGTATTTACTAAAGGCATGCGCACTTTCTGATCACAGTTATCAATCTGGATAACGGCGTGATTTAGAGCGCGTTCGATGCGTTCAATCGTTCGTGGCCGCAGGCGTTCTAATGGACCGGCAAAACAACTACGATCGATAATTGTGCCTAAAGCAGTTTGGTGGTCGTTTAAGCCCGATGACACGGTATTGGGCGATAATAAAAAACGTTCCTGTAGGTGGTCTAGTCGACGCGCTAAGGCAAGCGTATCAGGCCGAATATAATTAGTTGGTTGAGAGTGTGCTGGATTATTTTTTGAAGAGATTATTAGTATATATAAAAGTATATATATTGTGTATTGATAAAATCGCATTCTAACTCCCCTAGGTTTTAAAACCTAGGGGAAGAGATTAGTCGTGGCAAAGGTTTGAAATTTATATCATTTAGTTTGTTACGCTCGTTCAGTCGGAATCGCGTTTTTTATTGGCATGCAATTCAAAATAAACAAGATCTACGTAAATCGATGCAATGAGAATAAGTGTTTTTTCTACGGTCGAAAGTTCGGGATCTTGAAATGAAATCTTAAACGAATCTTTGTCTGTAAAAAGTTCTGTTAAAAGCCCGCCCCATTTTTTCTCAATCCTAGCGACTTCGCGATCGCGCCGTTTGAATTTGAAAGTCCAAATATTAAAAAATCCAGAACGCACCTCGAGTAATACGCTCCCGCGGGGATCTTCGAGATCAAATGATTTTGTAAAAATACTGAAACGTTTTTGAATAGCGCCGACGAATACGTTTTGTGTGTCGTAAACCTCAAGGCGTGTGAAGAAAAAACGAAACGGGTGTTTTACCGTAAAACATAGTTGGCGGTTGTTATCAAATACCGACAACGTAAAACGACGCCAGTGGCCTAACCACTGACGAAATAAAAATCCGAAGAGACCCTTCTGTTGTTCTGCAATAAATGCGACGGCGTGGCCTTGTTTTGTTTGAACGGCGTATTTGTTGCGGGTTTCAAAACCAAAAAACTCCGCCAGTTCGTGTTGTTGTTTTACATAGAGCTCTATGGGTGGTTCACCGGGTTTTGAGCCGGTATTGAGAAGTTCATGCATCGTGTAAAAAATCTAACATGACTATGCAGTTCTATGAAAGCCGATGAACTTTCTTCTACCGTTAAATTTTTTGGAACATCTGTAGGGGGATTGCCATGACACTAAAAATAGTAGTGCAGCGTTTGGGTTTTAGAGTGATGACTTTGATAGCAGTCGCTGGTGTGGGCTCTTTCACTGTAAATACGGCTCATGGCGTAACAAATCGTTGTATCGAAGTATTAGTGCCTGCAGATTTGTCTAATCCCATATTAGACAGCCGACTCGCGGACGGTGCTATTGATTTTACGAAAATTAATCCGCAAGTAATCCATGATGCGTTGGTGCGTGGCGAAGAAAGTGCACGCTTAAATTTAGACGCGCTTTTGGCGCGTGTGCAACAACCTGGTTTTGAACCCGATGAAATGTTTCTCTTCCAGTTTTCTACGGCGAACCATCAATTTTATTCGGCTTATTATGTCTTGCATGGCTTAGTTGGGGTCGATCGCAACAGCGCGTTAGAGGAGCTGAGTCGGCAAGCTTCGGAGCAAGAGAGCAATCTTAGGGTCGCTCAATTTGATCCACGTTTTTTTCCCGTTATTCAACAAATGTATACCCACCGTCGTCGTTGGAGTTTAGCGACCCGTACAATGATCGAAAATAATTACCGTGCGTTTCTGCAACAGGGCGCGCGTTTAGAGCCAGCTCAACGCGAGCGTTTGGCAGTCATCGATAAACGCTTGGCTCTTCTAAGCGAAGAGTTTGCTAAGAATAAACAGGATAGTGAAAATCAGGTCGCCGTGCGTGTGACGGATGCGGCGTTGTTGCAAGGCATTCCCCCTGTTTTTATTGCCAATGCCAAAGCCTTGGCTGAAACACGAGGCGACTCGACGGCTTGGCTATTTTTGACGACTCCGCAGGTGTATTTGGCCGTTTTATCGTACGCCGAGTCTGAGACGCTGCGTAGAGATTTGTTTCTAGCCCGTCAAACCGTTGCCCGACAGAATCATGCCATTGTCATTGAGATGACCAATTTACGGGCCGAACGTGCGCGTATGTTGGGCTCTGCCTCGCACATGGATGTCGTAACAGCCGCTCGCATGGCCAAAAATGCAAGGCAAGTGCGTGCGTTCTTAGAGCGCTTGCAACAGCGTTATCAACCCGTGGCTCGGCGTGAATATGCCGAGCTAGAACGTTTTGCTGGTAAAGTATTAGAGCCTTGGGATGTTTCGTTTTATGTACGCGCCCATCAAGAGCAGCATCTGCAGTTTAATGACGAAGTCTATCGTCCCTATTTCGAATACGAGCATGTCTTAGCCACGGCGCTGGCTACGGTCGAACGTTTGTTTGGCATCGAGTTTGTTGCGGCACCGAACCAACCGACCTGGCACCCATCGGTGAAGGCCTTTCATGTGTTTAGTGGCCGTGGTGCGCGTCGACGGTTTTTGGGGAATTATTACCATGATGCGATCGCTAGGCTGAGTAAACGGCAGGGCGCGTGGAATACGACTTTCAATATTTCTGGTGTCGCGCCCGACCGCACCTTTCACGTACCTCAAGTACTCAATGCCATGAGTTTTACCTCACCTGCGAATGGTGTGGGGCCGGTATTGTTAACGCCCGATAATGTGCGCACGGTTTTTCATGAGTTAGGCCATGCTTTGAATAACTTGCTGTCGAGAGTGGCGTGGGCCGATTTGGCCGGCACGAACGTGCCTTGGGATGCCGTAGAGGGCCCATCACAGGCACTTGAGCGCCTAATGTATGATCGCTCGGTTTTAAGTGCCTTAGGCCGCCATCATGTCACGGGCGCCCCGATGCCACTCGAAATGGTAGAGCGCTTAGAAGCCAGTCGTCGTTCGTTTGTGGGTATCGATGGCTTGGCGGGGGTGCGTATGGCTGCCTTAGATGCCGCTTACCACGGAGAACATCCACCAGAGGTCGGCTCAGACCTATTAACTTACGAACAGCGCGTTTTAGCGCCGTACCAGTTGACGTTAAACGCCTCGCCGCGGGTGGTAGGCCCAACGTTTGCGCACCTCTTTAATGGCGGCTACGCCGGTGGCTATTACAGTTATGCTTGGGCAGACGTTTTAGCGGCAGACGTGGGTGGTTTATTAGTTTCGCAGCCGGGGGGCAGTCCTCGCGTGGCCCGACGTTATGCCCGCACAGTATTGTCGCATGGGGGTGTGGGTAATATTGGTCAGCGCTACCGTGTGTTTTTGGGGCGGCCGGTGAATCCGGAAGCGTTGTTTATCGAAGAGGGGCTTCTTAGGCCGAATGCCGGCGACACTAACGCCGACGAATAAAAAAAGGGTTGTTAGCGTTTATGCTAACAACCCTTTTTTCTAATAGAATGTTTGATCGCGCTACTATTGCACTACTTTGAATTCTACGCGTCTATCCAGAGCTAGGATGTCGTCTTTCGACAAGCTGCTGGTGTTAAGAGCATCGAGTTTCTTCGGTCGTGTTTTTCCGTAACCAACCGTGAGTAGTTTGTCGGCCGGAATACCCTTACCTACTAAGTATTGTTTTACAGCAAACGCGCGGTTTTCAGAAAGTACTTGGTTGTACTTAAAACCACCGAGTGGGTTTGTGTGACCTTCAATTACGATCGATTTAAATTGAGCAATGTTCTCGATCATGACCTTAGCCACTTCATCCAAAAGATTTTTGCCTTGAGCAGTAAGTACCGCTTTGTTGTGTAAGAATTTTACTTCTTCAGCAATCAACAATTCTTTTGGTGAGAACGTTACGCGAGCTGGTTTTTTAACCGCTGGAATAACGGGTGGTGGCGGTGGTGGTGGAGGCGCCTCACGTTTGCCTTGCGGTGATACAATCACACCGGCCAAAATACGGTAATCGGCTGAAGCATACGAGTTGATGGAACCCAAGGCGCCACCAGCTGAAATCAAAATATCATCCGATAATTTGTACTTCGCACCTAAGTAATAGAACGAAGGGTTTAAGTATTGATTAAACGGAAGCACGATATCAGCCGATGCATCAGCGTTTAACGCCCACTTTGCAGACAATGGAATCAACGCACCCAACGAAACAGGGATAGTCGATCGCATCGAAAGATCTCTAAACTCTGAATTGTGCGAATAACGATAACCGATGTTACCAGCCAATTTGAAGCCACCAAAATCGTGTTCTGCAATGAACTTAATAGCGGCTGCTAACGAAGCGTCAGATAAAAAGATCGAGTTGCGACCAGTTGGTAGCCATAACTCTGGCATAAGGGCAAACGAGGTCGATTCTAAATCAGAGTTTAGTTTGAATTTTGCAAACACTCTAGAGTCCGCAAGACCAAACTTAGAAGACGAATTTGGAAAACCGACAAATGCTAATTGAGTCGATGCACCCACTTGTATGTTTTTCAGCACAGAATAGGCAAAGGTAAGGTCAATCGCATTTAGTGACGACACTAACAAGCGTGTGCGTTTTGTGCGGTCTTTGTTGAGTTCTACCAACGGCTCATGCGTGTAGTCGTAGAAAGCTGAAAAGAATAAACCAGAGTCGCGTAACTCATCGTTACCAAATGACGACCATGGTGGATTCATCATCGCGTCTTCAGTAAACATGTACGCCGGGTTAGCAGCTGGTACGATGCGCTCTAACGCCACACCTGTCTTGGCGTGGGCCACATTTTGATTCATCGCAACCGGGCTTAACATTGCTGCTAAGAGTGCCGTCGCTGTCCATTTTTTTAATCGTTGCTTTGTTTTCATATTCGTCTCCGTAATTCTAAAATCTATTCTGTGTCTTCACTGTCGTTAGTATTGCTCTCTGCTGCAGGCGTTCCAGGCGCGGCAGGCGTTTGAACAGCAGGAGTGGTTTCTGGTGCCGCAGCTGGTGCCGCTTCTTCAACGGCCGGTGCTGCTGGTGTTGCGGGGGTTGCTGGGACTTCTGTAGGTGCAGCGCTCGGTGTAGTTTCTACTGGTGTAACGACCGCGGGAGCTGGTGCAGCTGGGCGTGGTGTGGTTGCGGTTGGATTGTGCACAGCATTGTGCTCACATTCGTCGTAGTAATAGCGGATCGTCATTGTCGTACGTTCAGCATGTACTAATAGGTCGTCTAAAACAGCGAAGTGCAGTGTTCGATTGCTAACGAGAGCCTCTGGTGCGGCGTTACCGTACAACAGATCTAACAACTCCGTAGCGCTCAAAGAACCGGACTCTGGATTGGGGTGTAGTAGCTTTGCCAAATCCAACGCTAGCATGAATGGCGATGGGTTCTGAGGGCGTCGAGACCAGCTTCGAAACCAGGTCCTATAGTCTGCACTTGAGGCTAATCGGGTGCTCTCTTGAACTCCAAACGCTGCGCGGATTTGCTGACCTACGTAGCTATTGTTTACGAATAAGTTTCCGTTGTTAAATTGGCTATTTGCAAGGCGATTCCAACCCTGAGTTGCAAATGGTGGGAATGGCATTCCGGAACATTTTTGGACATCTAAAACACAAACCGCTTCGGTATCGACAAAAGGGTCGCCGCTTGCAACACGTTTACTCACATTCAAATTGAGTGACGCTGTAATGGGTAAGGATGGCACTATAAAACGACGTTCAATAAGTTCTGCAATTCTCATTTTAAAAAGCACGTAGGTGTCGCGATTGAATCTTTGCTGTCCACGAGCAACCGAAGCATTACCCAGCTGACCCGTTGTGTTCACGTCCAAGCGGGCGCGTACACTGGGGCGCTGTGTTAAGTATGGTAGGTTTTCGCCGGTGTTAGTTGGATTAACGCCGTGAGCGTTTTTAATGCGAAGAATTTCAGAGGGATTATAAGCTATCAATTCGACAGGGGCAGTCGCTAGCTTTCGAGGATTGCAGGCGTTTAGGCCAGGATCACCTTGTGGGCCTTGCGCCCCATTAAGACCATTTATAGGTGCGGCCACTATAGACGCCGGTGCTGGCGTAACCACTGCCGGAGCGGGTTCTGGAGTTTCGGCAACCACCGCAGGCGCTGGTTGAGCAGCTACGGGTTGTGTTACGGTTGCAGGTTGTTCTGGGCTCGGTTCGGTCACGTGGCGTTGTTGGCTACAACCACTTAGTTGACCAACCACCGCTAAACTGAGAACGGCAGCCGGAATGGTGAACCGCAGTTTGAATTTCGAATTCTGTTTGGAACTTTTCATCAGCACTCCTCAAATGATGCGCTTAAACTTATTTCTTAACGCACCGCACGATAACATGAAAATTAAAGATGCAGTACTCATAATCTTGCGCAATCTAGATGACTTACCGACAAGTGCTGCAAGACGAATGCCGCGAAGCGTTAATTTTTATTTTAATTGTCTAGAGAGAGTTTTTTGAATATAAAGCATTGAAATTAATAACTATTCTGAGATGGCTGTGTCCGCTGGTGTTGCCGCAGATTTAGACAATCCCAAGAACGAGATTGTCTAAATTCTATACGGCCGTAGGTTTTGTACTCTGTGCACTAGTTTGATGGAAGGTTTTTGGAGTAGATTCTCCACCGACGATAGAGCGGTGCCCCAATGTCTTGCCATGGTTTGTTCATGGCTTCATTGTCTTCTAAAATCCAAGACGCCTCGCCGCCGACTACGCCGTATTTTTGTGCGCGTTTAAAACTTTCATACGTGAATAACGAAAACAGGCCTTTATTACGGTACTCTTTTTTCACGCCTAAAATCATAACGCGCACGGATTTTAACAGGTAGCGCCCCGCGAGAATTTTAAAAATGCCGGTGGGAAACAGTTGGCCGTTAGGAATGCGTTTTAGGATGTGGTTAAAGTCTGGCAGGGTAATCATTAGGCCGGCGGGTTTGCCTTCATATTCAGCAATAAAAGCAAAACGACGGTCTAAAAAAAGTTTCATATCTTTTGCTGTATATACAAATTCTTCTTTAGTCATTGGAAAGAAGCCCCAGTTCTTTTCCCATGCATCATTATATATATCAAAACAGATATCTATTTCTCGATCAAAGTTCTTCAAATCAAAATCACGAAATGTAATTTTCTCTTCTTTTTGAATTTGATTCGCGTGATCAATCAGTTTTTGTGGAATGGCGACACTCTTTGAAGTGGGTAACCAGTACGCCACTAGGTCTTTACACTTTGCATGACCTGCGTGTTCTACCAGCGTTTCGTAGTACTTTGGGTTCCATGTGGTTTGAATAGTGGGGTGCTGGCTTTGGCCACGAACTAATAATCCACATTCGTGGTTTGTCGACGGGTTTACCGGACCCATCATGGTTTTGAGGTGGCGTTGCTCGAGCCAATCTTGTGCCGCTTTAAATAACGCATTTGCCGTATTTTGGTCGTCGATACATTCAAAAAAACCCCAGAAACCGGCTTCTTCTTTGTGGAACTCGTTGTACCCACGGTTATGAATAGCGGCGATACGGCCCACTGGTTTTTTTTCGCCCTCGCGAAAAGCCACAAATAATTCGATCTCAGCGCGCTTATAAAATGGATTTTTTTTTGTATCGAGTGACTCTTGAACAGCAATTTTTAAAGGAGGCACCCATTGCGGATGGTCTTTTTTATTGTAGATAGACCACGGTACGTTGATGAATAATTTTTTTTCGTGTTTCGATTCGACTTTTTTTACAAGGATAGATTGCATTGGGTTTATGTACTACAGAGGTTTTTGAATGCCCAATGAAACAGAGAGTAGCTTCATGCTATTCGAAGCATCTTTTAACGCAAACTGGCTGTTTACCAATTCGAGCATCATCGACCATGGCTTTTCACGGTTGGGTGTGAGCTCAAGACCAAATCCTACCGAGAGTTCACGATTTGAAAAACTATACAATTCAAACTGATCGGAGATTAAAGCGACCTTCGCGTACGCCCACCAACCTATCGTTTCGGCAGGTGAGTGCGCGACCGTGAAATAAAAATGAGGTCCCGCAAGGCGTTTAATACCATATGAGTTGTCGCTCACTAACATCCCCCAAAAGTACCAACCACCTAAAAACATAAACTCGGTAGAACCTAAGTCAATCGGCAACCGATAACCTAGTCTGGCGTTAGCACCGTAGAAGCGCGCTTGCGGGTATTGTTGGTTGTTTTGGTAGGCGGCGAACAACGACATATATCCATTAAACGCTATATCTAAACTTTCGGGTATCAAGCGATAACCCACGTTTAATTTTGCCGTGGGGCTTAGTTGCGACTTGCTAACCGTATTTAAGGCTTCGGTGTATTGCGTGTAGGTGAGTAATGCGCCCGCATTGGCGTATAGGCGCTCTGGGTCTATTTTAGGAAAATAAAATAGGGCGTACTGCGCGGTGTTTCCATCAAGGTCCTGTGTTGAAACGCTAAATATTTTTTTGGAATAGGCGACCTGGGTTTTGGGTCGCGAAATTTCAGTGGCAAACCCAAAAGCCGATTCATGTTGAGACAAGTCAGCGTCACCTGAAAGTTTAGCCCACTTTGAATCGTGTGAGCGAAAGAAGCGAATCTTTATTATGGGATTATGTGCCCCCGCGCTCTCTGCGGTGCAGTGAACCCCTACGAAAAGATGTTTGGCCGCCTGCTTCTGCACTAGAAGTTTCAAATCTAAATCACTACAGCCTGGTTTTATTAAAACCACTGGTTTAGCGACGTTGATGGCAACCGTCATGTTAAGTTCACGACGTTGCCCACGTTGATCTTCTAGGTCATAACGAAATGCAGCATTGTTTGTGCTGAGCTGTAGTTCCAGAATGTTAGGTTCTTCTTTAGGCTCATTTAATACCCGAACACTCGTAGGAGAGTTGTTTGACTTGAAATCAATTAACTTCCAGGCGGACGGAATGGCAGTTTCAATACGAAGTCTTAGCACGGGCTCTGAGGGGCGGGCTTCTGAGTCTTCTAGGGCTTCTGTTGGTTCCGTCCACTCCCAGCGCATTTGAGTGACACGACCGCCGGGTAAAATTTTTCCAAACGCATCAATAATGCTGACCGAAGTTTGAATGCCAGCACTAGCGGTATCGGTGTTTTGCTTAGCATTGATGGCGAAAGAAAATAGAAAAACGCTTATGGTCAGTAGGCCAACAACGAAGCGTAGTCGCGTAAATAAATTTGAAAATAGATAATTGTTCACCATCGGAATTTCTCTATTCGAACATACGAACTAACTAATATAAAATTATAATTAATCTCTCCGTTGTAGTAGTTAATTGTAGCGAGGTTGTCCGTGTATGAATTTTGAGCGTATCAGCAAATACTATTTATATGAAAATTCGGTTCTCACCCCGACTGAAGACATGGAGCTCTTTGCCAACATGTACCGACAGGTTTTTACACGCGAGCCACTTGTGTTGCGGGAAGACTTTTGTGGCACTTACGTGTTGTCTGCAGCTTGGTTGAAACGCTCGGATAAACACCAGGCGCTGGCGTTAGATCTTGATCCGGAGCCGCTCGAATATGGCCGCAAGGTGCATTATAAAATGCTTACGCCAATTCAGAAGAAGAACCTCACTGTGATGCAACAAGATGTGCGTACGGTCACAAAAAAGAAGGCCGATTTGGCTGTTGCTAATAATTTTTCGTTTTATATTTTTAAGACGCGTTCGGGTTTAAAAGAATATTTTCAGTGTGCCCGCCAGTCGCTGAAGGCTGGGCAAGGATTATTTTTAGTCGAATTGGCGGGCGGCCCCGGCATGATAGTGAAGAGTAAAGAGCGACGCACTATTCGTGTCGATAAACAGACGAAGTTTACGTATTTTTGGGACCAAAAATCGTTTGATCCGGTAAATCAACACGGCATGTTTGCGATTCATTTTGGATTGAATGGAAAGTTACTGCGCCGCGACGAGTTTGTTTATGATTGGCGTTTGTGGACGATTCCAGAAGTACGCGATTTGATGGTTGATGCCGGCTTTCGCAAGACTGTTGTGTTTTGGGAAAAATCTTCACGAGGCGAAGGCACAGGTGAGTATTTATTATCCGAGCGTGGCGATAACGATTGGTCATGGATCGCTTATGTGGGCGGCGTTGTTTGAGTCGGGCCGGATGAACTAAGAGGAGGCGCTTTGGTAGCGTCTTAGTCCGGCCTTCCACAAAAACCGATTTAATACAAAGTAAAATCCGAATATATAGAATAAATAATATAACTTAAACGTGTCGTGTACTTTTAGTAGATGAGACGTGGGCACGCTAGCGATCAGTGCAAACGGAAGTACCGTCAATAGGATCTTCTGCAAATATTTTTGTAAGATCTGATGGGGTTTTGTGCTGAACGCGTAGAACGTATAGTAAAGTCGTGCGATCGAGCCGTTACTGTCTGTCCAAAACACAGAAACAGAAAATAGAAAACGCATAAGTATTTGAATAACTACACTAATAACCATCCAAAAGACTAGAACCGGGCCGCGTTCGACCCAGTTAAAACCAACGTGTTGGCTGTAGTAGGCCATAATACATAGTCCAAATGTAATATTTAATAGAGCAGGTATATGTATCCAACGGGACAAAATTAAGAAGAGTGGATTTACGGGCTTCGTGAGCACGGTATCTAATTCGCCCTTGGTAACTAAGGTGCCGAACCTCCAAAAATTGTACTGAAACAACATAACGTAAATGCTGTCGGCGCAGAAAAAAAAGCCTAATAGAAAAAACGCCTCGTATTTTGTCCACGACCCTAGGTAGGTGACATGCCCGTAGATTACCTCGAATAAAATAAATTCAATGGATAGCCAGATAAAATCGATCATGATTGAGGCTATAAGATTAGATCGAAAAAGGGTCTCGCGGATAATATTGTTTCGTATTTGAGTTTTATATATATCAATATATTTATATAAAATTTTTGGAATCAGCATGATCTAATTCCCTAAGCTCTGGTAATGTCTAAGCCCTGTGTTAAAAGCCAAATTTAGTAAGGCACTTAGAACAGCTATCCAAACGATTGCCAAACCAAACATTTGTAAAATTTGATTGTGGGATAGTGTCTGATTGGCAATTTGAGTGGGTGTGTAAACGTACAGGTGAAAAGGCAGATACTCTAGAAGAGACAAAGTTTGTTTTGGAAACAACGTAAGGGGAATCAACTCACCACACAGAACTGAAGTTACTAGATTTTTAGCCATTAGTAATGACGTAGCTTCTTCCCAATAAAATGCTGCAACGGTTAGTAAACAGCTTAACAGATAGTGAATCAGGTTGCCTAAGAGCGCTAACGTAAAACCCAATAAAATAGAAACTAATGACGTGCTTTGAAATGCCTCAGCAAAACTACTAGCAACAAGGGCGCAGATCAAACTCACTGCCAAAACGATCAGTTTCGAGCCGATGGCCTGACAGTAGAAGTATCTTAGAAATCCTATCGGCCTCAATAGATACTGGCTTAGTCCACCAGTGCGGATCAATTCGGCTAAATAGAAATCGTGATCACCACCTCGTATTTGAAAAAAGAGTACACTTACTAACGTGTATTGCAGGAACTGAGGGTGTGTTTGTCCTGCAATCGTAGTTGTCTGCGGGTCGCTAAAGATGCTTTGCCAAAGTGCTAACTGGATCATGACAGGAACTAAGAGTGAAACGGTGACGCTATTAAAAAACTCAAACCGATAAATGATCGATTCTTTTACACCCACCAACAGAGAATGGAGATACGCGCCATAGTTAAACATGGGGCGGGAGTGCTCGGTTTGAACAGTCGGTTTCACGATGCATCCTCTTCTGCTGTGGCTTGTTCATGTAGTGTGCGCAGATATTGGTGTAGTGGCGTGCCGTCGAGCTTTTGTAATGTATCGTCAAACGCAATTGTGCCCTCTTGTAAAATGATGAGGCGATTACACAAAGTTTCAATATCTTCTAGGTTGTGGCTGGTTAAGATGATTGTTGTTTTAAAGTTACTGTTGTGGAATTTCAAAAAAGCACGAAGGCGTTCGGCTGCAATGATGTCGAGACCGATCGTTGGTTCATCTAAAAAGAGTAAAGTAGGTTGGTGTAGCAACGCACCAATTAATTCCATCTTCATACGTTCGCCAAGCGATAGGCGACGTATTTGAGTCGATAGAAGTTTTTCGACTTGTAATAGTTTTGAAAATTCACCGACGCGTTCATTATAAGTTTTACGATCAATTTGATAGATTGCTCGTATTAGCTCAAAGGCATCTCGAGCGGGTAGGTCCCACCAAAGTTGCGCCTTCTGGCCCATGACGAGGGCAATGTTTTGTCTAAAACGTGTTGATTTATTAAACGGGTCTTCGTCTAAGACAGAAACGTTCCCGCTGGTTGGCGGAAGTAGTCCGGATAGAATTTTTAGCAGCGTGGTTTTTCCAGCACCGTTCGCGCCAATTAAGCCAATAAAAGAACCATAATCAACCTGAAACTGAATTTGATTCAGGGCGCGTTTTATTTTGTATTGTGGCTGAATTAAATGTCGAATGGCGCCAGTTAGTCCCGGAGTTTTTTCAGGAGAGCGGTACTCGCGTGTGAGTTGTTCGACCTTAATAATCATATCTAAAATCCATTATATATAAACGAATGTGTCGGTGTGTAGTCGGCCGATAGTATATCAAGGCTACCAGAAAAATTACGGCCACCTACTAAGATGAGTTGTTCATAGTTATTCCCGGCAAGTGTCGTGTCAAATACTTCTATTGGTAGTTGCGCTACAAAAGGGTCCGTATGTGTTGTGCTGACGTTAAACTCTTGTAACAAAATACAATTTCTAATACGGCCTGCAGAATCGTATTCTAGTTCATGGCGGTTGTTGTTAAATGATCGATTGCATTGGTGTAGAGCAACCGTTTGTTGAGAACTCTGTGTAGTAGTCGAAGTGTCGGTAGCGGGATTGGGTTGGTATTTTAATAAAAGACGTAGCTGCGACAACATAATAAATGCTCGGGGGCTACCTGTTTGAGGGCGTTCTAGTTTTAACAGCACATGTTGATTTCGGGAAAGCGTTCCAGATTTAGTTAACCAGGTCGTGTTATTATTCTCTTCGATCGTGGTTGGCGTTTCTAATTGGGTTGGAATCGCACCAGTGCGTTCGACAAGCCACGCTTCATCAATGGCTTCGGTTGGTTGTACTTTCAAATCGTCATTCGATTTTGAGATATTTAACACGTAAGTTGTTGGTGCCGTCTGGGTGCCATGAGGCAGCCTCGCAACCGTATTGTGGTGTGCTAGTGTCGCCGTACCTCTTAAACGCAGGTAGAGCCTGCCTGCCGTTGCTTGGTTGAAAAGTTGATGGAGTAAATTACCTTCTTTAACGCCATTCCCAAGCTGGCGCTGATCAATAGCCTTTGCATGCGCCTTTGCTGTAATGCTCGTAACGTTAGTGGGGTCGTGTTGTGTGGTTTCAAAACTCCAAACGCATTCGCCTAGAATATTTAAGCTAGCAGTGTTTCTACAATTAAAACCGTTTAATGGATGCAGTCGTCGATAGAAACTATCGATGAAGACGTTAGTATTAAAAGTTCCAGAAAATGGCATGATCAAGCGGTCAATAATTTCGCGACTAGTTGCCAGGTCGCGCCTATGCATGAATTCGAGTGCTGTGTGTAGAATATGTGTTTGGTATTCGGCAGCGGGTAGCCCATCACGATCAGAAATGCGTAGCCGATGTTGTTTTAAGAAACTAAATGACGCTGCTGTTTCGTTTAAGACAAGCCCATCGTGCGGAAGTTCTTCTAGCGAGCGTAGTGTAGGATTGTCGCGATAAATGAAGTCTTTGCGTTCTATAATAAATGTATTGGTTGGTGTCGAGGTGCCGTCTAAAGTTGGACGGGCCCGAAGCGCGTAATAGCTCGGAGTATAGGCATTATTGTATATATTTATTGTGCGATCTTCAAAATTATTGATATTTTCTAAGCTAGCCCAACCGGCGTGAAGTCGACTGGCGCTTCCGTATGGCGTAGGAAAATTTGAATAGCTGTCGGCCATGTTGTCTAACAAACGCATAGCACCTAAGTTCCAGCCGTAGCGATCGGGCTGGTACAGTAATAGGTGGCCTAGTTCGTGGGTGACTTCACCAATATTTACAATGTCGTCGCCTTCAAAATTACGCCCATTCACAAAAGCCAAATCGCCGGCAGCGAAAACAGTGGTATCGAAGCGCTCAGCGTTGTGAATGACCAAGATTTTTTCGCCGGGGGCAATGGTTACGCGATTCTGACGAATAACGGCCAGGGCTTCGTCCATGATGGCCTGAATGATTTCACCCAAGCCGGCCACATGATTTTGTCGTAGCTCCCGATAGGTGTGTATCGAGGGGAAACGCCCTAAAAAATGCCCCTGAACCGACATCAAACCAAAAGACTGGTATTGAAACCATTCGTTCACGCTTCCAAAAACTGGTCTATTGGCCGGAGTAGATCGGTAAAGTGTCTGCTGAGTAGGCTGGCTGCTGTGGGAAGCATTGGCATGATTGGGGTGGATGTGACTTAGAATCGAATTATAATCTCCGGAATACAACAGTCGTTGATACTGTTCCGGTGTGTACGGAATTCTCGAAACGTCTGGGAACTCAAGATATAGAAAGTGCACATTAAAGTTTTGCGGTGTCTCGGTTTCGCGGCAGCCCATCACCGAAGTCCATATACATAGCAGTGCCGTGAGCGTTTTAATGGAATGGTAGATCGTTTTAGTTCTACGTTGTGTTGCGTTGACGTGTAGATACGCAAGACGCCTGTATGTTCGCCCTAACAAATAAAATTGAAAATATGACAAGATGTTTCGCCCCTACCCTAGTTGCACATGCCCCTTAAGTAGAAGAATCAAAACAATTGCATTTGCCATTAACAGTAGAAAAAATTCACACCTAAAAAAATTACATACACATAGGCGGTGTTATCTAAAAAAATTACATCATAAAGATGTGGGACGGGGCATTTTTAATTTAAAGGAATAAAAGACGTGAAAACACTGCTAAAAACCGTAAAAAACAATAAGTCTGTGTGGCCAGTTTCTTCTCTATTGTTTGGTTTAGTAGTGGTGATTGGAATGCCGTTTAGTGCGCACGCACAGCATACTTCGATACGAGTCATGCGGGGTTCGGTAGCGCCGTACACAACTGATTGTAATGTTTACCTAGTTAGCAGACCTGAGCGTAGTGGGGATCGCACAGGGCGATATGGTGATCATAATCCGCGTCCGGTGACGGACGATGCTCGTCGCCCCGGTGCCTATTATGAGGATCGTTCAGGCGGTCGCGGTGTTCCCTACAGTGACGGGTTCCGCGAGGGGGATGGTTATGACCGCGATGGCGCGAGCGGTGGCGCTTATTATTTGAGTGAGGGTGACGGTAGTGGCAACGGCAATAGAGAAGCCCCTGCCCCAGATAGTCTGCCGTTGGTAGAAGACTCACGTCAGTTGCAAATCGTGCCGGTAGGTGATCAAGATCAACGAGACGATCAACGCCCAAGCGGGCATGGTGTGCCACCTCCAATGAGTCCAGAGCAGATTCGCGATGTTCTCGAGGGTCTGCGTCGTGGCAGTGGTGGTTGGGGTGGACCAGGTACTTCGTCTAGACGTGGTGGCGGTTACATAAATTAATTTTTTGAGATCAGGCAGAAACTGCCCGTCTCTTTTTTAGGGTCTCAATAAGTCATCAATATTTTTTGAAAATAGTCCGAGGTTTTAAGTAGGTATTCTGCATAAAACCGATTTTTTCAGAACTTGTTGGGACCCTCCATGTTTGGTTTTTTTAAGCTACTCGACCCACTCAAACCTCTTGATTTTAAAGTCTTACGCGACACGTCGGTGGAGAGCTATTTTACGCAGGCTTCAGGCGATAGTTCACCACGCGTCTCAGATCTTGCGCACCTAACTTTTGATGCCGATGTTTTGAATCGTTTTCATCATGATTTTGAACGTTTGTTGTTTCATCGCAAAGGCATTCAAGGTTTGTCGAATGCGCGGGCGTTTCATCGTTGGTGGTTAGCCCACCGTGCACTTTATGTGACGCGGCCGATGATTGAGAACTATAAAAAATCAGGTTTAACGTTAGGTGATTTTTTAGACGACTTGCATATACAGTTTTTACTATCTCAACGAAAGTCGTTTAAGAGATTTGGTTGGTTTGGCTATAAATTGTCGATACCCGTACTCATCGGCGCGACGGTTCTAGTAAACAAATTTCTAAATTTTGCCTTGAGTCTTCTAATCTTGGGGCCCGGCGTGCAAATGGTGAATTCGTATTCGCAACCAGTAATTACTCCATTGGCGCAGACTGCATCGCAGTACGGTGCAAAAGACCTCTCTGCACTAACTTTTGCTCTTCAAAATTGGCTCATGCGTCGTGCAACGGTCGCACCTATCAAAGAAGAACTACAAGAAGTGAACTTTAAGTTAAAACAACTCGACTTTAAAAATATGTCACCCGAGCAAATCCAGGCCAAATGGTTAGAGTTTGAGTCGGTGTATTTTAAATTGTTTCAAGCCTATAACCAAACACTTCCCCAGCACTTACGTGAGGGGCGAAGTTATATGAAAGACTGGATGATTTTTACACCGGTAAGTTTATCATCCCATTTGGCAACGTTTGATGTGCAGTACTGGATGCATGCGAACGCGCGCGACGCTCTGCTTAAAAGAAAATCTAGTTTAAGTTCTGCAGAGAGGGCGAAGTTACGCATCCATGAAGATGAAATGACCGCTAGTGAAGACCGCATTGCCAGTGTGTTGGCAGCATGGAAGTTGTTTGAGTTTATGTATCCCGAGTTTACGAATCGGCATAATCCGGCGACGCGAAATATAGCCAGCGATAGCGCCCGAGCGACGTTGACCAGGAGTTATGAATCTTTTGTGCGCCATATGCATTTTGATCGTTATGTTGAAAAATTTTCCCAGCGTGTCGCCGAAGTTCTGGCTGAGATGGACGCGGATAGCTTAATGCATCAATAGCGTTTTTGCCTAGTGCTCGACCTTGCCATAAACCTCATCTACAATTGAATGAGTATGCATGGGACGATCAACACTTTCCCCACACTTCAAATTCATAGTGAGTCGTCGTCACAAGAATCAAATTCTGGCGACAGCGAACTTGCCATTAAAGAATCTACCCCCAAGTTAAAGAAACCCCCAAAGTTTGGGGTTATTTTACACAACGATGATTACACAACAATGGAGTTTGTCATCGAAGTATTGCAGCGCTTTTTTAATAAGTCTGGCGATGTTGCGGCGCGTATTATGCTGGAAGTGCACGAAAAAGGGCAAGGTATTGCAGGGATTTATGCTCGCGATGTGGCCGAAACAAAAGTAGTGCAAGTGACCGAGTACGCTAGAGAACATCAGTATCCGTTAAAAGTGACCATGCGATCTCTTTAAATTAACCGTGGAGGGCATTTTTATGATCTCTCGAAGAACCGAAGACGTGATTAATCAGGCAGGACGTTTAGCCTTTCGATTGGACCACGAGTACTGCACTCTGGAGCATGTTCTAGTTTGTCTCTTAGACGAAGAAAGTGTCGCTGAAGTCATTCAAGCCTGTGGCGGCGATGCCAAGGCCTTACAAATCGAATTGCAACAGTATTTAGATACTGAATTAGAAAAACGACAAAAAGGCGCCAACGCAGATGCTCCGCCGTTTGCTACGGTAGGCGTGCAAAGCTTGTTACAACGCGCGCTGTTTCATGTGCAATCGTCAGGGCGGTCTGAAGTGGAGCCTGTCGACTTACTAGTGGCTTTCTTTCAGGCAAAAGATTCTATGGCGTTGTTTTGTTTAAATGAACAAGGGCTACAACGATTAGATATATTAAATTATATATCTCACGGCGTTGTACGGTCTGATTTGCCAGCCCCACTAATGCCGCAAGAGGACGATGACGTTGATGGGGTCGATGCAAATCGTGCCGGTAGTAAATTAAAAAAGACGGCGCTTGAAGAATACGCCGTGAATCTTAATATTCTGGCCCAGCAGGGGAAAATTGATCCAATTATTGGGCGTGGAACAGAAATCGAGCGCATGGTGCAGACGCTTTGTAGAAGGCGAAAAAATAATCCGCTGCTAGTTGGCGAGGCCGGCGTCGGAAAGACGGCTCTAGCGGAAGGGTTGGCGCTAAAAATAATTCAGAATGAAGTGCCAGATCTTTTGCAAAAGGCCGAAGTGTATTCGTTAGATTTGGGTTCGCTATTAGCGGGCGCTAAATTCCGCGGTGATTTTGAGCAGCGCTTAAAAGCTGTTTTAGACTGTATTGAAGTTAAGTTGAACAATGGTTCGATGCCCATACTCTTTATTGATGAAATTCATACTATTATCGGCGCAGGCTCAGTCGGTGGTGGCACGTTAGATGCGGCCAATTTATTGAAGCCTTTACTTGCACGTGGCCAGTTGCGGTGTATCGGTTCCACGACTTACCACGAGTATCGCAACGTTTTTGAAAAAGACCACGCGCTGTCGCGACGGTTTCAAAAATTAGACATTGCAGAGCCTACAAATGAAGTGGCTGTTCAAATTTTGCGAGGCATAAAGGGTAAGTTCGAAGAGCATCACGCCGTCGAATACTCGAGTGAGGCTTTGAGAGCAGCGGTTGATCTATCGCAAAAACATCTTACAGATCGGTTTTTGCCTGACAAAGCTATCGACGTGATTGATGAAGCCGGTGCCAGAGCGCGACTCACAAAACAGAGTCGTGTTGATGTCGATGCCATCGAGGCTTTGGTCTCACAAATGGCGCGTGTGCCCGTGCGTTCGGTTTCCTCGTCGCAGCGTGATAAATTGAAAAATCTAGAACGTGATTTAAAGTTAACGATTTTTGGTCAAGATGCCGCCGTTGATGCGTTGGCATCAGCGATATTACTGGCCCGATCGGGCTTGCGTTCGCAAGATAAACCGATTGGGAGTTTTTTATTCGCCGGCCCAACCGGTGTGGGCAAGACCGAGTTAACCATACAGCTTTCTCATGCCTTAGCTATTCCGTTGCACCGCTTTGATATGAGCGAATACATGGAACGTCATGCGGTTTCGCGTTTAGTTGGTGCACCCCCGGGCTATGTTGGTTTTGATCAGCCGGGGGCTCTTACTGAGGCTGTACGTAAACAACCCCATTGTATTGTGTTGTTAGATGAAATCGAAAAAGCACACCCCGATGTTTGGAATATTCTTTTACAGGTAATGGATCATGGAACTTTGACTGACAATCTTGGTCGAAAAGCTGATTTTAAAAATACGATAATCGTGATGACTTCAAACGTCGGAGCTCGCGAACTTGAGCGTAAAGGTTTGGGGTTAGGGGCTCAAGACGCTGCGATGCCTTCACCTCTACGTGAAATTGAACGCGTATTTACGCCTGAATTTCGCAATCGTTTAGATTCGATCGTATTGTTTAATCCGTTATCGAAACAAACGATGCAGCAAATTGTTGATAAACAATTAGTCGAATTAGAATCGATGTTGTTGGCAAAAAATGTCGAAATCGAACTCGAACCTGAGGTGAAGACGTGGTTGTGTGATAAGGGGTATGACCGCTTAATGGGCGCCCGCCCACTAGCGCGATTTATTCAAGACCAATTAAAACGACCATTGTCGCAAGAGTTGTTGTTTGGGCAGCTCGAACACGGCGGTACGGTGAAAGTATCGCTAAGTGACGGTAAGTGTGTTTTTCATTGTGTTCCAAAATCGGCCATGACTGACGCACGCACTACGAAAGAGCCTGTGGCTCTGTAAGACTAGCGACATTGGTCGCGTTTGTTTGTACTTCAATGAACACACTAAAATAGCGTTAGATTGTTTTGTTTGGCCTGGTGTACGAGCTGCAAAAAATCAGCGCGCGGTATTTCGGTCGCGCCCAGTGCTGCCATGTGGGGTGTGAGTTGTTGGATGTCCATCCACGCCGCCCCACGATCTTTCAGGTGGTCAATTAAATAAATTAAGGCGCATTTCGAAGCGTTGTTGCGTTTTGCAAACATGCTTTCGCCTGCAAAATATCCCGCGACGTTTACGCCATAGAGGCCCGCAATGAGATCGTTTTCTTCCCAAACCTCGATGCTGTGCGTGTGGCCTGCTTCGAAAAACTTCAGATAGGCGTGTTTGATTTTTGGCGTAATCCACGTTCCTGATTGATTGGGGCGATGGGCCACTGCACAGTTTTCAAGTACGTCTTGAAACGCCTGATCAATTGTGTAGCGCCAGCGTGGAGATTTGTATGTACGTAATAGGCGGCTATTGGGTTTGAAGGCATCAAAATGTAAAATGCCCCGTCGTATTGGCGACGCCCAAATCATTTCTGGGTAACTGGGGTCGGGCCATGGAAAAATGCCGTTTGAATAGGCGTCGAGTAAGTTAGGAATCGTAGGTGGTGGGCCAATAGCGATGATGTCAGCAGGCTGCATAATGGCGTCTTTTTACGTTTGTGGCTCTAAAACTTTCGAACACTCGGTTCGGCCCAGTCGCCAGTTTTCAATCAGGTTGGTTGTTGCGCGGTAATTTACGGCCCCCATTGTAATCATGCCACCTAAAATATACTGCGCCTCGGAGACGCCTAACATGTTTAGTACGGCAATCATGGTCGATAAAAACGAAATCGCGATCGGTGATGTGAGTTTAATAAACTGCCAACGCGCCGCGGTCTCAGGAAAGTGATGCGCCTGTGCGGACGCCCGCAGAGCAATCGCAGCATTTAACGGTGCTTGAGCCAGCGTTCCCATAAGTGCTGTGCTAAAAACAGCCCAAAAAGCTTGTCTAAAGCCCTGGTGCAAAAAACCACTAGCCAACGCGGAAGTGTGCACAATCGCAAAATACGGTAAATTAATTGAATAGTGCCGCATCAAAACCTCGTGCAACGCCTTTGTGCGAGTGAGGTAACGTTGGTAGGAATCGTTATGGTATTGCAATGTGGCCGACATCACACCCGCAATAACGCCGTGTGGATAGTGCTCAGGTAATAGGCTTAGTATGTGAGTGAAATCTGGTTGTATGTGGTGGGCCTTCATAACAGACAATACGATACCCACCGTCGCCACTGATGATTTCACGACAAATCGAATCGCAATAGCTACGAATCGCGACTGCAACGAGCTCACTACATTATGCCGCGCTCCATGCACCTGCAATAATGGGCGATGGCCACGAGGGAGTGCGTCTACACTCGGTGGATGTGGGTCCATTTCATCAGGAATCGTGCTTGGTGTTTCCGTAGTGCGAACGACCGGTGTATGGCTCGCATCACTAACCACTGCTTGCAGGTTTTGTAGAGCGAACTCTGCGCTAGCGCCGGTGGTTGAGACCACTTCGATTCGAGGACCATTGCGTTCCGCACAAAGTCGATGGGTGCTGAGAGCAGCCTCACTGGCAGGCACCTCCACATGGCCGAGGGCAGCAGATGGAGCCGCGATGGGATAGGCTACGCACGTAGCGGTATCGGCATAGGTTGCAGTGGAGATGCTGCCTATAATGAACGAGAAAACTAGAAAAATTCGGAGCGGCATTTTATGAATCAAACTTTTGCAGTCTAATTTATGTATAAACTTTGTCAAATGCGCGACGCGCAACAAAATAGTCGTTTATACTACCAGCGATGGTAGGCCGGGTGCCCGGGTTTTACCTGAACAAATAGCCCCGTGCAGGTGGCACAGACTTTTTCTTCGCCATTGATTTTGACTGATAATGTGGCTTCTACAGTCACGCGATCATCTTTAATTTCAGTCGGATAAGCCTTAAGATAGAGCGTCGAGTTTGTGGGTGTCGGCCGCTTCAGGCTCACACTAAAATTTGCGGTTACCGTACAGGGTGGAATCGTCAGCGTCGGATCGGTTGCGCCCTGGCGCTTGAACAAAGTGTAGGCTGCCGTCCAGTTAGAGTGGCAATCTAGCAAAGCCCCAATAATACCGCCGTTCAACATTCCTGGAAAAGCCTCATGGTGCTGTGAGGCGTGCCATTCGGCGAAAACTTCAGGGCTATTGGGCGATCCGTGAGAATCGATGCGCAGCCCGAGTGGGTTCGACGGTCCACACCCAAAACAGGTGCTCTGAGGGGCAAATGTTTTCTGTAAGGCGATGAATGTATCTGATTGCATATTCATAAACATATGCCGGAAAGTAAGCATAAGGGAGACGTTTTTATGCGAATACTAGTTACTGGTGCTACAGGATTTATTGGCAAGGCGTTATCGTTAGAGCTTATTAAGTCAGGCCACGAGTTGGTGTATTACGTTCGAGATAAAACTTCAGCCCAAGAGAAATTAAAGGGGTTTCCAGGCGAGTGGGTGGAGTCTCTTGAGGAGCTTGAGAATCTAACGCCTATCCAAGCAGTGGTGCATCTAGCGGGTGAAAATATTGCTAGTGCTCGATGGACCGACGACGTGAAACAGAAAATTCTAGACTCGCGTGTGCAAACAACAGAGGCGCTATTTGCAGGATTGGCGCGATTAAAGACCTCTCCAGATGTTATTATTTCAACCTCTGCCATTGGTATCTACGGTGACCGCCAGGGTGAGGAACTCGATGAATGTTCTACGCTGCCTAAGTTAGCATCCCGAGGGGGCGATTTTTTATCAAAAGTTTGTCAGGCCTGGGAGGGAGCAGCGCAAAACGGATTACAACAGTTTAAGAAGGCCCCAAGATTGGTTTTACTGCGAGTGGGTATCGTTTTAGAGCGCGGTGGGGGCGCTCTGGATAAAATGCTTCCACTGTTTCAAATGGGATTAGGTGGACGATTGGGTTCTGGGCAACAATTCATGAGTGTCATTCATCGAAAAGATCTCATTCGGTTGATTCAATTCCTATTAAAACAAGATTCTATTGAAGGGCCTGTAAATGCAGTAAGCCCCGAGCCAATCACGAATCAACATTTTACAAATACGCTCGCTCAAATGCTGAAACGCCCCGCGTTTACGCCGGCTCCAGCGGCGGCTTTGAAGCTAATGATGGGTGAGATGTCGACCATGGTTTTGGGGTCGCAGCGCGTCTTACCGAACGTGGCCGTAGCAGCAGGATTTATTTTTAAATATCCTACGTTGAAAACCATTCTGAAAGATATCACCGATAATATTAGTGATTATCTATATGAAAATATTCAATGGATTCCGGCTAAACGCAGTGACGTGTTTGCCTTTTTTTCTCAGGCAACCAATTTAGAAAAGATGACGCCAGGATTTTTGAATTTTAAGATCCTGAAACAGTCTACACCACAAATTGAACAAGGGACTTTGATCGAATACCAAATTAAATTGCACGGATTGCCGGTTAAGTGGAAGACGCTGATTGAAACCTGGCAACCAGAAGATCGATTTGTCGATACCCAACTACGCGGCCCCTTTGCAAAATGGCACCACACCCACGAATTTTACGACATCAAACAGTATGGGCAGACTCTGATGATTGACCGAGTGTTTTACCGGCTGCCCTTGAGTGTTCTGGGCAAAGTATTCGGATCGTACCTAGTAAAACGCGATGTCGAGTCGATTTTTAATTTTAGAATCAAAGTTATTCAAGATTTGTTTCATAAGTAAAACTATATATATGAGAATCTTAGTTGTTGAAGACCAAAGAAAGATGGCCAATTTTTTAGACAAAGGTCTAAAAGAGGCGGGCTATTTAGTAACCGTTGCAGAATCGGGCGAGTCGGCTGAGTTATTGGCGGCAGATCACGAGTTTGATTTGGTGATCTTAGATGTCATGTTGCCGCGCCAGAATGGTTTTGATACCGCACGCGCCCTCAGGCGTGATGGTTATCGTAATCCCATTCTGATGTTAACTGCGTTGAACACTACAAAAGATAAAGTGCACGGTTTAGACGCGGGCGCGGATGACTTTTTAGTGAAACCATTTTCATTTGAAGAATTGCTGGCACGTGTGCGGGCGTTATTGCGTAGGTCATCGAACGTCGCGCTCGATTCTATTTTACGTTACGCCGATATTGAAATGAATTTGGTAACTAGAAAAGTTACCAGAGCCGGTCAAGAGTTGGTGCTTAGCCCGAAGGAGTTTGCTCTTTTGGAGTACCTCTTGCGCAACCCCACGCGACCAGTCTCACGAGTGGAGCTAAGTGAACATGTATGGAATATTAATTTTGATTCCGACTCCAATGTCATTGATGTCTACGTAAATATGTTACGCAAAAAGGCTGATGCACCATTCAAACGTAAACTTATTCAGACGGTAGTTGGTGCTGGTTATGCCCTACGGCAGGATTAAAAATCGAAGCCTTCGATTTAAATTAACGCTTATCTTTTCGGTCATTTTTGGTTTTATGATGACCGCATTTAGTTTGATTCTCTACACAACTTTTATTCGAAATCTTCAAGAGGAGTTCGATGCGGCCCTATACAACTATGCCATCGACGTTTCGGAAAGTGTTCAAGTAAATCTCTTTGGTGACGTTCAATTTGGCGCAAAAGTATTACGTCAAAACTTAAAGGTATTACCGTTTGCGCTGGGTCGCTCTTACTTTCAGTTGGGCACTTTAGATGGCAAAGTATTAATCACATCCGAAAATTTGGTGGATGCCGTATTGCCTATCTCACCAGATGAACTAACGCAGGTTGAAAAACAAGGTTACACGTTTAAGACTATTCGAAGAAAACGCGAACAACTGCGTCTTGTTAATTACCTTTTAAAGAATCGCTCTGGCACGCGCTTGGTGATTCATATCGCAGTTCCTATGACGTTCCTTGAAAATGAGGAACGTCGCATGCAAATGCTCATTGTAGTACTGCTGCCGTTTACATTGTTAATTGCCATGGTAGTTGGATGGTTGGTGGCAAGTCGAGCACTAAGGTCGTTACGTATTATGATCAGCAAGGCGTCGTCGCTACGTGCTGCCAATTTGTCGGAGCGGCTTCCGGTGCCATCGAGTGATGACGAACTCGAGGATCTAGCCTTAACCTTAAATGATTTACTCGATCGACTTGAAAAAGCCTTCAGAAGCCAAGAACGATTTATTGCTGATGCTTCGCATGAACTTAAAACACCTCTAGCAATCGTACGTGGTGAGTTGGATATCTTACTTAGTAAAAATCGTTCCATCGATGAAGTACGTGCAGCGCTCCGCGAAGTATCGGGCGAGTTAGATCATCTTACAAAACTGGTAGAAGACTTATTGGTATTGGCACGTGTCGACGCGGGTGCTGGTTCGTTAGTAATTTCAAATGTACGTCTAGATGACGTATTGGTCGACGTCGTGTCGTCTTTAGAAAAATTTGCCGCGCTAAAAAATATAAAAATTCGACTCGATATGCACGATATCAGCACAGCTGAAGCCAAGGGGGACGCGGGTTTGTTGCATAGTATGGTTCGTAATCTTTTAGAAAATGCCATCAAATTTTCGCCAGATCATGAAGTGGTGCGACTGGAGCTCTTTGAGTCGGAAGGGCACTTTCGTATTGCTGTAACAGATCGCGGACTCGGAATTGCCAAAGAAGATATGGAAAAAATATTTAATAGATTTTTCCGAGCTACTAATCACAACACAAAGGGGTTTGGTTTGGGGCTTGGAATTGCTCGACGCATTGCTCAGGCCCACCAGGGCTCGGTAGAGGTCGAAAGTAGTGCCGATGCAGGGACGGTATTTACTGCCGTAATTCGAAAGTAGTTTCTTCATCGAGTGGCCATATTAAAAAACTTTAATCTCATTTTAATCTGCACTTCACGTCGCTTTGTTATCTTCAAATGTATGAACGCTCTGTTGAAAGGAGATAAGAATATGTCGACCAATCGATTTGTTCGTAGTGACCGTGAGTATGAGATCGTAGAAAAAAAGAATTTCGCGACTTTTCATGGCGAGATTATCTGCCGCAATTTTAACGAAAAAAAATCGTATCTGCGTTTTATTAGAAAGCAGATTGAAAAATGGATTCAGAACAATAAACGCGTATTAAGCAAAAGTTTAGAGACCACCTATCAAGTTGTACTCGAGGGGCATGCCTCCGGAAAATTAATCGGCTGCCACTTGAGAATGAAAGTAGGTAATACTTTCCTGATGACGTCGCAATACGCACAGGGCGTACAAAAGGCCTTCCAAATGTGTTTGGAACATCTCGAGCGTCAACGGCACGCTCATGTAAATGGTGCGGTGTATGGGCGCACGGTGCTGCATTCTCCGTAGTTTGAACCTATTTTTTCATGTTTTTAGAATACGAAAATTTTCTACAACCACTCTGCTGTTCTCCTCCAACGGGTACTGTGGCGCTATTTCGTTTCTGGCGCTGCAGTACCTCCTGCCTCGCCAAGGTGCTTTTCTAACGCTTGAAACACCACCTCTAATCGCATGCCGCGAGAGCCTTTAATGAATACTGTTTTAGGCGTTGAATCTTGTTCAATATCGCTGAGTAACTGTTTTGTGAGAACACTGTGATCTAAGTAACATGTCGCATGATTTTGCCTGGGGGTTTGCTCTAGAGCCGTTTTAAAGCGAGGGCCAAAGAGGTAGATTTTTTTTGCACCACTAGCCACAAAATCTTCGATGGCTTTGCAATGCGCTGACTGCTCTAAATTTCCAAGCTCCAACATATCACCAGCGATTATATATAGTTTTTTAGATTTAATTCTACTGAGTTCAAGAGCGTTCAGTAGTCCTGCTGCGAGCGATTCTGGATTGCTGTTATAGTAGTCACACAGAACATCGGTTAATTGTGCTAATCTTTTTAAAACTGAGCGCCCTGTTGCCGGAATAAAACTCTTTAAACCTTGTTTAATTTCGTCGTTTGAAAATTTTAAATAATTGTGAACTAACGAAATAGCTCCCAATAAATTACTGGCATTGTGAGCGCCTGGTAGGGGCAGCGCCACTTCGAGGGGTATTTTCTCGTCAGAGTTAGCAGAGTTGTTAGAGTTTAGAGCATCGATCGTCAACGTAGGGGGATCGACCGTGTAGGATCCGGTAACCTTAGATCTGAATTGTGCACTTCCTACAAGATTCGATAACGCCTTGCCTCGTTGGTCGCCAATTGAGAATCCGATGGCATGGTTTAAAAAATCGTCCTCTGAAATTGTATTTAATTTTTTTAATATATTCTGATCACTAATATTTAGCGCGACCAATCCAGATGTTTTTAGAACATGATCAACAGCAATCCACTCTTCATTGACGGCGTTTTCGACGGAAATGAGTTTTTCTAAGTGCTCTGGCCCTAGAGCAGGTACGATGCACGCGTTGGGTGCAACGAGTTCAATGTGCTTTTGCATAGCGCCAGGTTCATCAATACCAATTTCGACTACGCTAATTTCATGGTTAGGATTCAAATCTAAGAGCGTCAATGCAATGCCTAAATAACCATTTTGAGAGCCTTGAGTGCTATGAACACGTGTGTATCTGCCATGCAATAGCGCCGTTAAAAATTGTTTTGTAGTTGTTTTGCCGACGTTTCCGACTACTGCAATTACGGGGTGTTGAAATTGATCGCGATATAGTTTTGCAATTCGTCGAATGACTTCAATACTAGAGCTGACTTTGATTACTTTAGGATGCTCGATATCTGTTGACTCAGTAATGACAAGTGCAGCACCAGCCTTTAACACGTCGGGAATGAATTGCGCGCCGTCGATTTTTTCACCTTTTATTGCAATAAAAATGCATCCAGGCGCGGCCTTTCTAGAGTCTGTCGAGATTGTTGTCGTTTGAGTTTGATCAATGGAATCAATAAATCTTTTTAAAGTGTGGTGGTTTTCGAAGTGGAGAGATTGTAAGGCACGAATTACTAAAGCAAAATCTAGTGTCATAGATCAAAAGTATGACACTAGATATTTGCTTCTGAAAGTTGTTATAGAACGCGCAAACGAGTTGATGTCGCAACGCGTTCAATGGCTAACATAAACGCGGCTGTTCGTAGGCTTACATCATGTTTTATCGCTAGAGCATGCACTTCTTTAAATGCTCGAGCCATGATTTTTTGCAACTCGTCGTTTACTTTGGCGACGTCCCATTTGTATTGTTGGAGATTTTGAGCCCATTCAAAGTAACTCACGGTCACGCCGCCCGCATTGCATAGGATGTCCGGAATAACCGGTATGCCGCGTCGGTTAAATACGGTGTCGGCCTCTTTAGTTGTTGGATTGTTTGCGGCTTCAGCGATGAGTTTACACTCCATCTTTTCAGCAAGATTTTTGTCAAAGACGCCACCTAATGCTGCCGGCACGACGATGTCACACTTTGTAAGAAAAATCTGATCGTTGCTGATCGGTTCGCTATCGGGAAAGTGTGCAATCGATCCCGTCTTTTCAACATGTTTTAGAAGAGCCTTGATAGGTAAACCATTTTTATTGAATACGCCGCCGTGTACATCGGTAACAGCTAGTATTTTACAACCGAGCTCTTCTAAGAACAGCGCTGTGTAGGTACCAACGTTACCAAAACCTTGAATGACGGCCGTAGATTTTTGGATATTAATTTTGTAGGCATTGCAGGCTTCGACAATCGTATAAACCACGCCACGCCCCGTGGCCTCGCGCCGGCCGGCCGATCCACCTAGTGCGATGGGTTTTCCTGTTACGATGCCTGGTGTGTAACCATGTTTTTTGCCGTACTCATCCATCATCCAAGCCATGGTCTTTTCATCTGTGTTTACATCAGGTGCTGGAATGTCACGATGAGGGCCGATAATAAGATCGATTTTTGATACGAAGCCCCGCGTCAAGCTTTGTAGCTCGCGTTTAGACATAGTGCTCGGATCGCATGCGACCCCACCCTTTGCGCCGCCAAATGGAATGTCGACGATCGCGGTCTTCCAAGACATCAACGTAGCGAGTGCTAAAACTTCATCACGGTCGACGGCGGGGTGGTATCGAATCCCACCTTTGTAAGGGCCCCGAACCGCGTTGTGTTGAATGCGGTAGCCATGAAAAATCTCCAGTCGACCGTCATCCATTTTGACTGGCACTTGCACGTGTAATTCACGATACGGTTCTTTTAGTAGCTGACGAAGCTCAGGCTCCAAGTTTAATTTTTCAGCGGCTAAATTAAATTGATAATTTAGAATCTCAAGTGGATCATCTTTGTGTTTTTGATGGTGCGATTTTTCTGGAGATCTGGCCGGAGCAATCGAGCTCATTTTTCGTGCGACATTATTTTTTGCCATATACCGTTTCCTTTAGGTAACTCTTTTGTAGCTGGTGCCAAGTCACGCTCAAAAGACCGCAACGCACGAGCGTTAAGTTACTTTATGAAAACCTATCGGCAGATTGTGCCGGGGACTTGAGAGATAATTGATGAAATCACTATTTACAAAATCCACCCCAATTGACTGGGGCTTTTTGGTCATTGTTGTTTCGGTGTTTTTGGGGGTTGGAGCCTTAAGTTTAACGATATCGCAGGCTTATCCCTATTACTTTTCTTGGGATATGGACCACTGCACAGTTCTTGATCAGTTTGTCTTGGCTGAGGGTAACAGGGCCAACGCATTTAAAACTTAGTGATTTCTAGTATTTAAGCATGTAGCCTCCTGCCAGAAATATTTTTATGGGGCTGGAGGGGATCTACATGAGTACAAACACGCGGTCGCTGATTAATCATTTTGGGAACATTCGAGATCCAAGAATTGATAGAAGAAGAGCACATAAATTAATCGATATTATAGTGATCTCGATTTGTGCAGTAGTGGCTGGGGCGGATAGTTTTGAAGAGATTGAGATTATTGGAAATGCCCATAAATCATGGCTTAAGACGTTTTTAGAATTACCAAACGGCATTCCATCGCATGATACGTTTGCTCGAGTATGGGCTCGTATCAACCCTAATGAGTTTAGAGCTAGTTTTGCTACTTGGGTAAGGGAAATTGCAGAGGCTATTTCAGATCGAGTAGGCCAAGAAGTAATTTCTCTTGATGGTCAAACAATGCGAGGGGCACGTAGACGTGGTGAAAAGAAGTCAGCCATTCATATGGTAAGTGCATGGGCAGCAGGACTTAGAATTGTACTTGCTCAGACAGTTGTACCTGAAAAAACTAATGAGATTTCAGTCATTCCAGACATATTAAGACTTCTAGATATAAATGGTTGCATCGTGACAATGGACGCCATGGGTTGTCAGCAAACACACACGCAACAAATAATCGATCAAAAGGGTGACTACGTGATTGGTCTTAAGGGCAATCAAAGTAGCACATTAGCCGCTGTAGAAGGCCATTTTGCAAAGCTCAACGTAAAGAACTTAGAATCGTATAAAGACACCGACAAAGGCCACGGTCGAATTGAAACAAGGTCTTACTTTGCAGCCGATGTAAACGATGTGTGTGACTTAAAAAATTGGCCTGGATTACAATCCGTCATAAAGGTGGTTTCTACTCGCGACATCAATGACGTCGTAAGCACTGAGACCCGCTACTATATTAGCTCATTACCAAGTAAATCAGTTAAGCAATCAGGCGACGCCATAAGAAAACACTGGGGCATAGAAAACTCATTGCACTATGTTTTAGACGTTGTTTTTAAGCAGGATAAAAGCCGCATTCGCAAAGACAACGCACCTGAGAACTTCGGCGTACTTCGCCAGATCGCCTTGAATATTTTACGAGGAGCGCCCTTTGCCAAGAACAGCAGCCCAAGCAACAACCTAAAACGCAAACGCGCTGCAGCTGACACGGAATACTTAGCTCAAGTCATGTGTTCCGCTGGCCTTGAAAAAGCTACGATTTAAATGCGTTGGCCCTGAGTAAGGAGCCGTTTCAGGAGTGGATCAAAAAACTAGATACCCAACACCGCGCGA
>CAZYPH010000005.1:0-45229 GCA_964649095.1 uncultured Oligoflexia bacterium
CACCGGGCCTGTGTTGGACGAGTTGAAGGCCTTGGAGAGCTCAGACGATCTATTTAAAGAGCAATTTCTCTCTCAAAAACGAAAATTCGTCTCTATGAAAATTCGCGATGAACGTGTGAATGGAGATAAAGCTTCAATTATATATGAAATTAACTATCTAGTGCACACCTCCGAAAATAGAGACAGTGAATACACGATAAAAAAACAGGCTGATTTGGTTAAAGTTATACCGTCGTCGGTAGAACAAGCAGAAGGTACGCAATCCTTACCCGTGTGGCGCCTGCACACTGTGCAAAATATCAAAACCGTTTTAGAAAATAAGGAATAAGTTCAGGTAGTTAGGACGCGTCTCAAATTAGGGTAAAAATATTTCAGGTAATTGACTTATTTTGTAAAGTTTTAGGAATTATTTGCCGAATTACTTTACAAGATGTGCCCAGCAAAAATTGTAAAACCAGAGTTTGATATTAGCCTTGATCAGAATGCCTCGATTGATCCCATATTCCACTCCGAGAGTGTGGCGGTCATTAAAGAAGTATCGCAACAGACGGGCGAGTTGGCCGAGCCCTCTATTTTTGAGGCATCTACCGATCACTCCAGAAAAGCGGCGGCGCTAGAGAGTCTATTTAGTGTATTAAGCGCGTCATCTAATGAACAAGTTTCATTTGAATCGATGTTAACAAAGATTATTACGGCTCTTGTAGAACACATTCCGTGTGAAGCGGCTTCATTTGCAGAGATTGATTTTAGTTCCGATGAAATATTTTTTAGGGCCGCCACCGGACGTGTTGCTGAAAAATTAAGGGAGTTTCGAATTCCAAGAACGCAGGGGTTAGTTGGTTTCGCTTGTGAAAACCAGCAAATTCTATCGGTAGCCAATGCGGATGAAAGCGCTATCCACCTCAAGACGGTCTCGAATGCATTAGGTTTTGATGTGGAGAATGTCCTGGTTGCACCTGTTATTATTCGCGGCCAAACGTTTGGGGCCATTGAATTGATCAATCGCCGTGGCATTCCGCAATTTACAGAGAGTGACAAAGATTTGCTAAGCACCGTAATTCAGGTGGCAAGCCTTGCAATTGAGACTCGACTGTTGATTGTCTATTATCAAAAAAAATTAGCTGCGATTTCAGTAAAAGAGGCGGCTTAGTTTATGTCGAATCTAAAATTGGCGCAGGCCATTTCAGATCCACAAGAGACAGCAACTCCTCCAAGCGAAGGCACCAAACAACTAAAAGTCATTACAATGCGTTACCTGCTGCAGGCGCTTCTAAAATACGGCGCCTCAGATTTGCATCTAAAGGCAGGACGCCCGCCTATGTTTCGGATTAACGGCAAACTGGTGCCAGCCAAACTTCAAGATCTTACGGCTAGTCAAACGAGAGAGTTGATATCTGGTGTTCTAAATCAGAAATCAATGGACCTATTTGAAAAGAATGGCCAAGTAGATTGTAGTTTTGCCATGGAGTCGATCGGGCGCTTTCGTGCAAATGTCTACTCGCAGCGCAACTCTATTGCCGCAGCCATTCGTGTCATTCCGATGGCAATACCGACTATCGAGAGTTTAAATCTCCCGGTCGTATTAAAAGAATTAGCACTAACAAAACGTGGTTTAGTTCTAGTTACTGGGGCTACGGGCGCAGGCAAAAGTACTTCAATGGCGGCGCTGGTGCAGCATATTAATGCTAATAGGCAGGCACACATTATTACGATTGAAGACCCAATTGAATTTATTTATCGCGATCAAAAATCTTCTGTTTCACAGCGAGAAATTGGTACCGATTCGCCGAGCCTGCATGACGCCTTCATTGGGGCTTTAAGGCAAGATCCAGATGTTATTGTTCTGGGTGAGCTACGCGATCAGCAAACCATCGAAACCGCTCTCACGGCTGCAGAAACGGGGCATTTAGTGATCGCCACACTGCATACAACTGATGCTCGTTCAACGATTGATCGTATCGTCGATGTTTTTCCGGCAGCGGTTCGATCACAGATTCGTGTGCAATTATCTAGTTGTTTACAGGCCATTGTCAGCCAAAAACTAGTGCCACGATCTGATGGCAGCGGCCGCATTCCCGTTTGTGAAGTTTTGATTAAGAGCCCTACGATCGAAAATCTTATTCTCAATAACGAGCACGAGAAGATTGCGGAAACCATTGCATCGTCGACGACCTATTATAAAATGCAAACGTTTAATCAGGCGCTAGAAAAGTTGGTAATGGCCGGCGTTGTGACTAACGAAGATGCGATTTATGCCAGTAACTCACCAGAAGATCTTAAGATGCGATTGGCTGGGTTCCACAAATAAAAAAAGCCCACGAATTCCGTGGGCTTTATATTTAGAATTAACTATATAATTAGAGCTACTATTTTTTCTTGGTAACTCTTTTCGCGGTAGCAGCGGAAGGTTTTTTGACCGCTTTTTTTACTGCTGGCGCCTCTTCGGTCTTCGTTTTAGCGGTTGCTTTCGCAGGCTTTGAGGTTGTTGGTGTCGCGTGCAATAGTTCTTCGTAAATATTCTTTAGTAAGAGCGCATCTTTTTCAAGTTCAGGGCTTTCACAAATGAGCGCGCCTTTTACTTTAAAATCAACGCAGGCTTGCAAAAACTCACGGTAGTTGAAAGTGCTTTCTGCCAACGATAAATGTTTGATTTCGCCTTTCGAGCCATATTGCACACCAGCCACGTGGATATGCATTTGGTTCAAGGCATTAGGGCCTAAAGCATTTTTGTAGCGTTGAAAGATTTCGCAGAATTCGGTGTACGTATTAATTTGTCCTTCACCGTTTTGGTTGTGGGAAAAATCTAAGCATGGGTACACTTGAGAAACTTCTTGGCTAAGCTCACAAAGCTCTTCTAGGGTGCCGAACTGGCTTTTTTTGCCAGTAAGTTCTGGGCGTAAGTGGATCGTGTTGGCCTCGTCCTTTAAGTGGTCTGTGATTTCTTTTAAGTATTTTTTCACAATTCCAAACACCGTCTTCGGTTCATCTTTCATGTAAAAAGCGGCATGAAACGTCATGCTATACGCGCCGCAGAGGCCTGCTAGACGCGCTGTTTGTAAAAGACGATTAATTGAAGCATCGATTTTGTCTTGTTCTTTAGCGTTCAAATTTATGTAGTAGGGGGCATGGGCTGTGAGAGTAATACCTAACTGACGGGCGGTATTGGCTATTTCTTTGGCGGTATCTTCACGCATTCGAATGCCGTGGGCAAACTCTAACTCTAAACAATCTAAACCCAGGTCTTTGACGATACGAAGTGCAGCGATGGGATCTTTTTTAGGGGCGTTGCTCGGAAAACCCGAAGTACCGAAACCCAATTTATCGCCATGAAAATTATTTGCCGAACTATTAGCTAAAAGCATATTATCTTTGACCCCTCCTTAAAGAGTTGTTCATAAAATTTTAATTCGTCGTAGCATGTGGCGGGATTTGGTTCAAGCAGTTCACCCTCTTTGACACGTGCGGGGGGCGAACATATATTTTGTGTGTATGGAAAATTCAGTAAAAACAGTCTTCTTTTTGAGCTTGTTGAGTGGGTTGCTCTTGTCGATTGGGTATCTTCTCGGGGGCGCTCAAGGGATGTTGTTAGGGTTTTTATTTAGTTTAGGTACGAATTTTGTGGCGTACTGGTTTTCCGACCAAATTATTCTGGCAATGCACCACGCTACGCCGATTGAGCGCGGTGATTCGCGGGGTTTGTATGTGATGGTTGAGCGTTTAACAAAACGTGCTCAGCTTCCGATGCCAAAAGTATATTTAATACCCGATCATTCTCCTAATGCATTTGCAACTGGGCGCAATCCAGAGCATGCAGCCGTGGCCGTAACACAAGGGTTGTTGGCCGTCTTAAACGATGAAGAGGTCGAAGGGGTTCTGGCGCATGAAATTGCTCATGTGAAAAATCGCGATACATTGATTAGTACGATAGCAGCCACTATGGCCTCGGCCATCATGATGGTGGCAAATATGGCAAAATGGGCTGCCCTTTTTGGCGGAGGGCGCCGATCTGATTCAGATGAAAATGATTCGAACCCTCTAGCGTTAATCGCTATGGTAATCGTCGCACCGATTGCTGCCACCATGATTCAGTTTGCTATTTCTCGTTCGCGCGAATTTCTAGCCGATGAAACCGGTGCAGCATTGACTCGCAATCCACGATGGTTGGCGTCAGCATTGCAGAAAATACATATGGCTTCAGGTAGAGTAGTGGCGGATACTGCGCGAATTGAGGCGGCACACATGTATATTATGAACCCATTTTCGGGCTCTCAAATTTTGGAGCTGTTTAGTACGCACCCACCGGTTGAGGAGCGTATTGATCGTTTGTTGAAGTTAGAGCGCGCGTAGTGCACCTGAATAAGCCTTATCCGGCCCTTGTCGCTTTTTCGTGAGGTACGGTTTTTGCTAAAGTAGCAGTTTTGGTTGGCTTATAGTTGGCCATTCTGTGTTTTGTTAGGAGGTCTAATGATGAAAAAGTTTCGGTTCAATCGATTAGCGAGTTTAAAAAGAAGTTGGGGGCCGTTAAAAACAAGGTTTGGGTTGGTTCTCACTCCGGTAGTTATGGCGGCCGTAGCATTGAGTTTTGGTTACGGACTTGGGCGTGGCTTTAAAAACCGCGCCCATGAAGTGACGTCAGATCTTACCACTACGGCTAACGCCGCAAGTGCTGAGCCTAAAGGCGAGCTCACGAATATCTTTGTGCAGATATCGCGCAAGATGCTGCCATCAGTCGTTAATATATATACTTTGGCTTATGTAAAAAATCCTTGGGGTATGCCCATGGGCGGGCAAGACGATATTTGGCGTCGGTTTTTTGAAGAGTTTTTTGGTGGTGATGGCGGTGGTTATACACCGGGTGGGCCTGGGCGACGCATGCCGCGCAATCAAGATAGTGTTCCGCAGGCCAAGTCGTTGGGGTCGGGGTTTATTATCGAGACGTCGAATTCTGGCGGTTTGATTTTGACGAACAATCACGTTGTTCAAGGCGCTGATAAGATTCAGGTCAAGTTTACCGAATCGGCTGATGAAAAAGATTCGGACGCTGAAATCATTGGTCGCGATGCAGAGTTAGATGTCGCGTTGTTGCGCGTTAAAACCCGTCGCAAACTGCAAGCAGCGGCATTGAGTGATTCGGATAAATTAGAGGTTGGTGAGTGGATTGCCGCACTCGGAAACCCATTTGGTCACGGACATTCCGTGTCGCACGGTATCTTGAGCGCTAAAGAACGTGCTCTGCCAGGCAGTTATGCCAAGTATTTGCAAGTCGATGCCCCCATCAATCCGGGCAACTCTGGTGGACCGCTAGTGAATCTGAATGGCGATGTTGTGGGCATCAATAACGCGATCGATGCTAGGGGGCCGGGCATTGGGTTTGCCATTCCGATCAATCTTGTAAAAGCTATTCTGCCGCAACTTAAATCGAAGGGGAGTGTCGAGCGTGGTTATATCGGTGTCAGTGTTGACGAGTTGAGTGGAGATCTAGCGCGCTCTCTTAAAGTAGATGAAAATTTGAGAGCACCGATTATCACGAATGTTGCGCCTGGGCAGCCTGCAGATAAGGCGGGTCTACAAGCTTATGACATCATCACAGAGATTAATGGCAAGACGATACATGACGCGACAGAAATGATCGCGGCCATTACGAGTGTACCAGTGGGTGAAACGGCTAAACTAAAAATATTGAGAGGCGGTCGAGAAAAAGAAGTGGCTGTACAGGTTGCTAAACGACCTGATTTTGCGGCGCAACGCGAGCGTGATAGCTCGCAGCGGCCCAATCGTTTGTTGCAAGCGCAGATCGGTTTGGAGCTAGAAGATTTAGATCCTGAAATTGCTAGGCAATTGGGTGTAACCGATTTAACGCGTGGCATTGTGGTGACTGGTGTTTATGCTGGCAGTCCAGCTCATAGCGCGGGTATTGGTCGTGGTGATGTTATTTTGGAAGTCGATCGTAAATCAGTAAAATCAGTCACTGAGTTTTTTGCAGCCGTAAAAACTAAAAAAACCTATCTATTGAGGCTTCGCAAAATAGACGACTCGGGCAGAGAGATATTTGCCGTGGTTACTCTAAAACTGGCGGAGTAGAAGACCGCTTTTGACAATTTGTGGCCATGCACCATCTTTAATAATGAGGTGGTGTTATGGCACAAAAATTTACGAATAAAGCAGAAGAAGCTCTCTTAGAAGCGCAGAATTTAGCAATCCGTAGTAATCATCAGGAGTTGCATCCAGAACATGTTCTCTTGACTTTGTTAAGGCAAGAGGGCGGTGTGGTCGGCAATATCGTGCGCACGAGTGGCGCAGATCCGACCGTGATCGAACGGGACATTGAAAAGACGTTACAACGTGTGCCTCAGGTCTCCGGTGCGAGCGAAGGCAAGGTTTACCCTTCGGGGGCGTTTAATAAACTTTTAGTGGGGGCTGAAGACGAAGCCAAAAAACTAAAAGACGAATTTACGTCGACTGAGCATTTTTTGTTGGCCTATCTCAGCAATAAACAGTGGCGCACCAATGAAGCCTATCAGGCTTTCTTTAAACACGGCATTAGCGCTGAAAAAGTACATCAAGTCTTAACGAAAATGCGGGCTGGGGGTCGTGTGGATTCTGCCAACCCTGAAGCTCAAATGAACCCGCTTGAAAAGTATGGCCGTGATTTAACGCAGGCGGCTAGGTCGGGTAAATTAGACCCAGTTGTGGGTAGAGATGAAGAGATTCGTCGCGTTATCCAAGTTTTGTCACGACGCACCAAAAATAATCCCGTGTTAATTGGGGAGCCGGGTGTTGGTAAGACCGCAATTGCCGAGGGCCTGGCACAGCGTGTGGCTCGAGGTGATGTGCCTGAGGGGTTAAAAGAAAAAAAGGTAATCACCCTCGATCTGGGAGCTTTAGTTGCGGGAGCCAAGTTTCGCGGTGAATTCGAAGAGCGTCTAAAGGCGGTATTAAAAGCCGTACAAGACTCTCAGGGCGAGATCATTCTATTCATTGATGAGATTCATACGTTGGTTGGCGCCGGTGCTGCCGAAGGTAGCATGGACGCATCGAACATGCTGAAACCCGCATTGGCTCGTGGTGAGTTGCGGTGTATTGGCGCAACCACTCTTAATGAATATAAAAAGAAGATTGAAAAAGATGCGGCTTTAGAACGCCGCTTTCAACCGGTCTTTGTAAAGGAGCCCACCGTCGAAGATACGATTTCTATTTTGCGGGGCTTAAAAGAACGTTACGAAGTGCACCACAAAGTAACGATTAAAGATTCGGCATTAGTAGCGGCTGCTACATTATCGAATCGCTATATAAGTGATCGTTTTTTGCCCGACAAAGCCATCGACTTGGTCGATGAAGCCGCAAGTCGCGTTAAGATGGCTTTAGATTCTCTTCCAGAAAATATCGATAACTTAGACCGTCGTATTTTGACGCTTGAAATTGAACGCGAGGCTTTAAAAAAAGAGAGCGACACACTTTCAAAAAGTCGACTGACTAAAATTGAAGATGAGTTGAAGGGATTAAAAGAAGAGTCCTCGTCACTAAGGGCGCAATGGCAGCGTGAAAAACAAGAAGTTGGAAAAGTTGCCGACATCAAAGCGCAGATTGAGAAAAGCCGCTTCGAAATGGAACAAGCCGAAAAGCAGGGGAATTTAGAAAAGGCTGCGAAATTAAAATACGGCACACTCTTAGAGTTGGAGAAAAAATTAAACGATCAAATGGCACTTTCAAAAGAGCAGAAGATCTTGCAGCAAGATGTCGATGATAATGACATTGCCGAGGTTGTGTCTCGCTGGACTGGTGTGCCCGTTAGCAAAATGCTCGAAGGGGAACAAAAGAAGCTTTTAGCAATTGAGGCGCGTTTGCATGAGCGCGTGGTTGGCCAAGATCAGGCCCTGAACTTAGTAGCTAATGCGATTCGCCGCTCGCGAGCCGGTTTGCAAGACCCCAATCGGCCGATTGGCTCGTTTCTTTTCTCGGGGCCGACCGGTGTGGGTAAAACGGAAACAGCAAAAGCCTTGGCTCAATTTTTGTTCGATGACGATCAAGCTATGGTGCGCATTGATATGAGCGAGTACTTAGAGAAACATTCGGTTGCTCGTTTGATTGGCGCCCCTCCGGGTTATGTTGGTTATGAAGAGGGCGGCCAGTTGTCAGAGGCTGTACGTCGCAGGCCGTATTCGGTTATTTTGTTTGATGAGATTGAAAAGGCCCATCCGGATGTTTTTAATATTTTTCTGCAAATCTTGGATGATGGCCGCGTAACCGATGGTCAGGGGCGCACCGTTGATTTCACCAACACCGTGATTATTATGACGAGTAACTTAGGTAGTCATGAAATCTTGGGTGAGCGCAACGCTGATATTCGCGAAACAAAAGTACAACAGATTCTGCGGCAGCATTTGAAACCAGAGTTCTTAAATCGCATCGACGACATCGTAGTGTTTGAAGGGCTTGGAGTAAAACAAATTCAAGGCATTGTGCGCGTTCAAATTAAAGAGCTGCAAAAACTACTAACAAGTAAACAACTATCGTTGACGTTGTCAGACGACGCGTATGCGTGGCTTGCCGAGAAGGGTTATGACCCTGACTTTGGTGCGCGCCCGTTGAAGCGTTTGATTCAGCGTGAGCTTCAGAACGCGATTGCTAACCATATTCTATCGGGCGATGTGAAACCTGGCACCAATCTTGTGGTGAGCGTTGATGGTGAGCATCTACGAGTCTTGTCTGATACTTCTGGAACGCAGTCTGTGCCAAACTAAGTTTGGCAATTGGCAATTACACCCGCTAGGTCGTTTCTGCCTAGCGGGTGCCTTATCGTTGAATAGCTCTTGGGATAGCTCTTGCGTCAAAAACAATAAGTAAATAAAATTAATTTATGTTGAAGTGTTTTAAGTGGGTCATCTACTTTGACATAAAAGAGAGACGCAGATGCAGCTTACAGAGATCAAAGTATTTCCGGTAAACGAAGAAAAACTAAAAGCCTACGTAACGATAATTATTGATAATTGTTTTGTCGTTCGAGACTTAAAAGTGATTAGTGGAAATACGGGGCTGTTTGTCGCCATGCCTTCCAAAAAAAGAAAAGACGGTCAATTTAAAGATATAGCCCATCCCCTCAACAACGAAACCCGCGATAACATGGAAAAACAAATCCTCGAGGCATACGAAGCCGAGCTCAAAAACCCTAGTCCGCAGAGAAGTCATCGAGAATAAGTATACAGCTTTCTATTTAACAGCCTGCAACGGTTAATCCGTACTTTGTAGCTAAGTAACATTCTACGGTAGCCCTATCTGTATTATTCAGAGGCGAATTGTAGAAGATAACCTCAGCGAAATCATGTTGTCCGAAAGCATCAGTATTTGGAAGGCCGTTATTCGAGGCCTCTCCCAACACATAGGCTGGTGAGCTACCAGTAGGTACGAGTGTGTAAGGATCGGTACCGAACGATGTTCCATTCTTCCACATCTGTGCTGTTCCAGCCCCAAGTGAAAATGTGATGATTTGAAAGGTCCCGGCTGCTTCAAATGTTCCATTTACGGTGACGCCCGTCACCCCTTCTCGGTAAAGTACAAAGTCACCATCGTTGGCCAGTTGAAAGAGCGAAATACCATCTGCTGAATTGTGGTCGCCCCCAGTACTCGCAGCGAACCCCATAATTCGGGCCCAGTCGGTTGCTTGAGCTCTAGCGGTAACCACAAGAAATGCGGTGACAGAAGTAATATCGAAGGCGGTTCCCATCAGAGACTGCCCTGCTCCGCTAAAACGAACTACAGGCTTTCCGTTTAAAATAGCTGTCTTATAGATTGGTCTTCGGCTGTAACTATAGGGAAAGGCATCTGCGCCGTTTCCAGAAAGATCTCGCCAGGTAGCTACATAGCTTCCGTCGCTTAGGCCCTCAAGGGCGTCCGCTGCAAGCCAAACTTTCAGTCCGGCAATTGTAGAGGGTGCCGCAATCTCTGGGCAGCTCTTTGAACCATTTATCGCTGAGCCCGCCAGGTTGTAACCTGAGTACCCACTACAAACACGGCTCGCAGAGATTGTTGTGCCAGTAGTGGCGCCGCTAGCACAGACCGCTGTACCCGCTACTCCAAGTAAACTTGTGGTTGAGCAAACACTAGAAACTGCTAGCCCTGTTAGGCTTGAAACATAACCAGCGGTGAATGCGCCGGTGAGGTCAAACGCGCCATTATTCGGCATAGTACCTGTGGTCATTCCCCCAGAACCGTTAGGAAATGTTTTGGTTGCTAGGACGTCCCCAGCGACTGCTGTTCCTGCGGTGCAACTACCACCGGCGTTTGTACCCGTGTCTGAAGCGCTACCAGCGATATTGGCAACCACAGGAATATTAGATTGATTGAACACGCACCCACTTTGAACTGCTAGGGGCATTAAAAACAGAACTGTGCGCCAGGAATAGTTACGGCTTACTCTAATATATAGTTTTTTTGACATATATAAACGATGGGGTTGCTGGGTAAGGTCCAATCTAGATTATCTATTACATCTCAAAAACATTCCATAGAATGGGGGTGCTGGGAGAGCAGTTACAAGCCAGGCTAGGCAAACTTTAGTTAGCCCACACGACCCCATGCACCCAATACCTACCAACCCCCACTCGAGCCGCCACCGCCAGATGACCCACCGCCACCTGAAAAACCGCCACCACCACCAGAGAACCCGCCGCCAGAACCCCAGCCGCCACCGCTACTCCAACCGCTGCGGGAGGGTAAGGATCCATCGTTGTAATAACTGCGCCGTCGGCGACCGAAAAAACTATTCAAGATAACAATAAAAACAATAAGCCCGAGTGTAGCCGCAAAGATCTCAAGGGGAGTGGCACGTTTCGCCGTGATAGGGCGATTGTGCGGAGTGGTTCCCGATGGAATACCGCTAACTTCGTATAGAGCCTGACAAAAGCCCATTAATGCGGCGGGGAGGTTTTGCGTTTTTAGATGCGGCACAATAACTCGTGCAATAATACGCTGCGATATGGCATCGGTAAAGGTGCCCTCTAAGCCGTACCCAACTTCGATGCGAAGTTTGCGATCGTTAGTGGCCACTAATAATAGTAGGCCATTGTCTTTGCCGACATGGCCTATCTTCCAATTTTTAAATAATGCTTCAGCAGTCTCTTCTACTGAGGAGCCTTCAACCGAGGGTAGTAATACGGCGACCGCCTGGTTGCCCGATTGTTGTGAATAGTTGCGCAGACACGTATCAACTGTCGCTACGTCTGAGCTCTGCATGGCCTTAGTAAAATCACTTAAAAAGCCGATAGGCTCTTTAGGTAACGCAACAGCTGCGGCCAATGAGCCCTGGTGTGAGGTAAATATAAATATAAAAAATACAATATATCTTATGCGCTGAATATTACTCTTCATTTTTTGCAATTAGCCTAGTATTTCGGCCGCAGCGTTACCACGGCCGAACACTCAATCTAGAATTTAACTTGAGGCGCTTTTTCAGCTTCAGGAGCTGCTTCAAAGTATGGGCGTTCTTTAAAGTTTCGAAACCCCGCAATGAGAGACCCCGGAAAAACACGAATAGCTCCGTTGTAAACGCGAACGCTGTCGTTAAAGCGTTTTCTCTCAACAGCGATGCGATTTTCAGTGCCCTCTAGTTGGGATTGTAATTCTAGAAAATTTTGATTTGCTTTGAGTTCAGGATAACGCTCAACAACGACCATAAGGCGGCTTAACGTTGATCCTAAAGCGCTCTGTGCTTGTTGAAATTGTTTTAATTTAGCGGGGTCATTGGCCAGGTCCGTCATCGACTCAGCGCTAAGTTTAGCTACGTTACTGCGGGCCTCGATCACGCTCTGAAGAGTCTCTTTTTCATGTTTAGCCGCCCCTTTTACCGATTCTACAAGATTAGGAACTAGATCAAGTCGACGCTGATAGACGTTTTGCACTTGCCCCCAGTCGCGTTTCACCGACTCTTCGTGATTGATAATCGTGTTGTTAATCGAAATACCCCAAACAACCAAAAGCCCTAATAAACCAAAAAAACCAAGTACAATCGCTAATAGTTTATTCATATATAAAACCTCATATATTCAGATTAAAAAAAACTAGTGTTTAGACTTTAAGCTTTTTTGTAGAAACAGAATAGTAATACCTAAGAGCAGAGCCGCAACAATTTGAGATTGCGTTAACTGTTCGTCTAAAAAATACCAATTAATAACGACAGCAAACGTCGGAAAAAACAACTCGCATACAGCAGCTACGCTAGCAGGCACACGGCGTAAGCCAGCATAATAGAACGCGGTTCCGATAGTGCCAGGCACAAAACCAATGTAAAATAGGCGGATAATAGAATCACCGCGTAACCCATCCCAAATCGAGCCTACGGCTGCCCATATCGAAGTAAAATGGGTAAGTAGTTCAAAAAACACGACGGCGCTTAAAAATAAAAATCCAAAGCCATACCGCACTAACGTAAGTTGATAGGGATTGAGGGTCTTCGTTAAATATTTACTCACGACGCTGCTAGAGCCCCACGTGGCCGCCGCTGTGCACGCAAGCAACACGCCTTTTAAGTTTGCACCTTGGGCCATCTCAAACGGTGACGAGGTATCTATGACACCACTAGCAAATGCGGAAAGCACTACTCCCAAAAGCAAAAGCACATAGAAACTTTTCGGAAACGTTTCTTTCAAAAATACGCGCGCTAACAAGACAACCACAAATGGTTGGGTTTTGAGTAGAATAATGACAACGCTAGGACTGAGGTATCGATAAGCTTCGGTAAAACATAATGTGCCAATGCCTGAGGCCACAACGCCAACATAGATGGCGGCGATCCAGCCTCTACGGCCAAGACGTGAGAAGTTTGATGCGTCTTTCAGAGCGAGTGGAAAACTAGAAATCGTCCCAAAAAAATGTTCGAAGACACTAATCTGTGCTGCCGACAAAATCGCTAGTAGCGGCAAACGAAAAACAGTGTCGGTGGCCCAAAAGAGGCAGCAAATTAAAATAAGGCCGATGCCGGTTGACATATATAAAGTCTACTATGTTTTCTATAGGGCTTATAGGCGAGCCTTCCAGGCTAGGAATTTTTGATAGGCTTCTTGTAATACAGCAGTTCGGAACCCTGCTTTTCCCATGGTTTTTCGCACTTTAGGGTCTACCGTAAAGTCGTTCGTATCAAAGAGTCCGAAGTGGATATTCACGGGTTGAAACTGCGAAATATCGCTTGATAATAGATAACGACACAAGGCGCCCATCGCGGTTTCTTTTGGCGGTAACGTCCACTGATGTTTAGTAGGTAGTAACTTGGCTAGAATTGAATAAGCCACCATGATGCCAGAAGCGGCACTTTCTACGTAACCCTCAACACCTACTATTTGACCTGCAAAATATAAGTTCGGTTGTGTTTTTACTGCTAAATCATCGTTTAGAAGTTTTGGTGAACATATATAAGTATTTCTATGCATTGTGCCTAGGCGCAGAAACTCAGCGTTTTGTAGTCCTGGAATCAATCGAAATACTTCTTTCTGAGCGCCAAATTTTAACTTTGTTTGAAATCCAACTAAATTGTAAGCCGAACGACTTAGGTTATCGATTCGGAGCTGAACACAAGCATAGGGCCGTTTTCCTGTTCTGGGGTCTTCTAATCCGACGGGTTTCATTGGTCCAAAACGTGGTGAGTTTCTACCGGTCTCAGCAATGGCCTCGATGGGTTGGCAGCCTTGAAAATATTTTGCCGATTCAAAATCATGGAATGCTGTTTTTTCGCCAGCAATCAAGGCGTCATAGAAGCGATCGTATTCTTCTCGTGTAAATGGGCAGTTTAGATAATCTTCGCCGCCCTTACCATAACGAGAGGCCGAAAATGCAATCGTACGGTCGATCGAGTCTGCACTAACCACCGGGGCAATGGCATCGTAAAAATAGAGATCATCTGATTGTGAGAGCGCTTGTATCTCGTGAGCTAGTGCCCCTTGGGTAAGTGGGCCAGTGGCGATTACTGTGAAATCAGCGTTCGGTAATTCGTTGAGACTATCTACTTGGCAACTAATTCTTTCGACGTTGTTCGTTGCCAGAATGAGCTCTTCAACTTTTTTTGAAAAAGCTATGCGATCGACGGCAAGGGCATCGCCGGCGGGTACTTGCGCAAAGGGCGCCGCTTGCAACACAATACTGCCTAGTTGACGCATTTCGTCTTTAAGCAGTCTTGATGGGTTAGCTGGAGCCTCTGATTTAAACGTATTGCTGCACACTAACTCGGCTAAACCGCCAGTCTGATGGGCAGGAGTCATAACTTTTGGACGCATTTCAAAGAGGCGCACAGAAATGCCTCTTGAGCCTAGCTGATAGGCCACTTCTGATCCGGCTAAGCCTCCGCCAATGACATTAACCGTGGCCGGCAATTTAGTTGTATGCATAAATTTAGTACTCATCTCTCACGAAAATTCTTAACTGCTTTAGGGGCCTTTTCTGGTGCCCAACCATAGCTTAAACTAGGGTTAATTGCCATGCCGTCTAACCCTGGGGGCTAATGGAGACGCGAGACATAAAATCTGCAAAAATATTATACACATTACCTCATTTGGATAGCTATCTAGCGCATCTAAAAAACCAAAAATGTTTTGCAGACAACACGCTGAAGGCCTATCGATCGGATCTCTTATTTTGGGGCAGAGAGCTGGTAAGTCGATCTCCAAGCGCGGTACTAAAATTTTTTGATCAAAAAAATTGGCTTGAGCAACTTGCAGAAATACTAGATCGAACGCAGCAGCACGAAGTAAAATCGTCTACGCGTCAGAGAAAACTGGTTAGTCTAAAATCGTATCTAGAGTATCTTTGTTCAGAAATGGATGTCCTAGGGCCCCTGCATCAGCGCATTCCGTTACCGAAGGTAAAAAAAACGCTGCCAAAGATTATCGACAAAAATGTTTTAGTAAAGGCCTTTGAAGCTATGGCGCGTGAGCAAAAAAACGACAAGAGAAATTATGCGCTCTTGGTGCTCATGTATGGCGTGGGACTTCGAGTGTCCGAAGTTGTGAACCTTACATGGGATGATATTTTGTTTGATACACAACAGATATTAATCAAGCATGGCAAGGGCGATAAAGACAGGGTGGTGCCGTTAATGGACTATGTCACTGACGCGCTTAATGACTTAGTTGAAAATAAATATACAAATAAAAGTATATTTATAAATTATAAAGGCGATAAAATTAGCGTGCGAGGAGTTCAGAAGATCGTAAAAGTGTTTGCCAAAAAAAATGGTCTACCAGAACAATTCTCGCCCCACTGGTTAAGGCATGCCTTTGCATCGCACGTTTTGACATCTGGGGTGTCGCTCGAAGCATTGCGGGTTGCCTTAGGGCACAGTTCACTCGCTACGACAGAAAAATATCTGCACGTCTCCATTCAAGAGTTAAGTGGTATTGTAGATAGCGCGTTTTCATTAGAGTAGCGTCACTTGCCACATATTGATGAAATTATATAGGCCCACAATTGGCTGCTAATCGTAAGCTGATCTATTGCAAGGGAGCCTGCGTGTTGAAATAATTCTTTCTTTATAAAACGTGGTCCATTCTTCTGTCGCACGATTGATTTTTTTGCGGCGTCCACCAATCGTTGTTTTTTCGCAAGTGATTGAGTCGCAAGATCGGTAATTAAATCAAAATCATTAAGGCTTGCGTATAATGGCGGAATTTTACGAGCAGTCACGTTAGATCGCACCTGCGCTTCAATTTGTTTTTGAAACCTACCCACCATCTTGGTTTCAAACTGAGAGTGAAGGTCTTTAACTCCACTGAGTTGCCCATCATAATCCTTCGTTACGTGGAGTGGCTGCGTTAGGTCGCCAGCATAGTGCGATAGTCCGTAAAGACGAACGCGTAATGCGTCGTAATCGCGTTTTAAACGCAGAGTCTTTGCCTCGGTCATCCATTCTACTATTCGAAACACTAAACCACCGCTTTGTAGGTTATAGATTTTCCTTTTTTGATACTGTTCGCGCCAGTCACTGGCTTGATCGTCGAGATGAAAAAAATGCATGCGAGGTTCGTTCTTAAACTCGCGCCTTTTTTGCTTCCACACCATGTCGGGGTCGTTGGTGTGTTGCAGAATATCTTCGGCTGATGTTTGGCATGTTTCATAGACGCCCTGCGGAACTATTAATGAGCTCGATCGAGCGATAATTTCGTGCCCAATTTTCCCCCAAGCAAAGGCAGTCCTAGAATTGAGTAAAACTACAAAAAAAAGGGTGATGATTGATCGTAAATGTAACATGCGTGATGTCCTCGATATGCATAGTAAGACTGCAAAACGAGGCTACTTTTTCGCATTTTTCTGGCGAAGCCAATCACTAACTAGGTGTGCGGCTTTTTGAATCGCTTTTGGATCTTTTGAAAATTTCGTTAAGATCAGTTGGTGCAGATTTTGGATAACGCTTTTATCCTGTGCAAGCGATTTTGTATCGCTTGGATGGCAATCCGGACAAGCCCTATCGCCGCAGGGTTTTTTAGTACCTGCGGCATGAGGAATATGTATCGAAGTTTTTTGTGGTTGTGGTTTCGATGACATATTAGGCAGCTTTTGCAGTTTCTTTTGCGCGTTTGACTTCTTCTTCAGTCACTTCAAAGTAGACACACTCACCATTGATTTCGCCGAACGCATACCAGCGAGGGCCAAGCTTTTGGTAAAGCACATCGATTTCGGTATTATTACTAAATAGATTTAATTTAATATCTGATGATTGATCCATAATCCCTCCTAGAATAATGGTGATTTGAAATTTTCATCATCAACTGTGTGAACCAGTTGACGTTCAAGAAGGGTATCGGTGGTTCAAAAAAATACTTAAATCGATCAATCTTGTACTAGGTAGGTTTTGCCGCAAACGCTGTTAGAAAAGCGCTCCTAGGCCGTACTGTTGTGGCGCTGCCTGGTAGTCGCGTAGAGACGCCGGTAAGCGTTCTTTCATGTTATTTGCCCTGTCTTGGCTTGATGGGTGGGTCGATAACAACGACGGTGTATTCGATTTTGCAATAGTCGCAAAACGCCCCCAAAAGTGGATACTCTCGCTTGGATCATACCCAGCCTTCGCCATGAGTGTTTGGCCCACTTCATCGGCTTCAATTTCATGAGAGCGGCTGTACGGCAATACAACACCAACGGCTAGACCAGCACCGAGAGCCCCAAGAATAAGTCCCTGAGTACGAGGGTCTTTGTCTTTTAATGTGGTCTGTTGCAATAGAAACAACCCGCCCATCGATGCCAAAGCAAGCGACATGCGTTGTCCGCCGTGTCGAGCAATGGCGTGTGTGACCTCGTGCGCCATCACGGTAGCAAGGCCGGCTTCATTTTTCGCAATAGGCAAAATACCAGTGTAGATTGCGATCTTGCCACCCGGAAGGCAAAATGCGTTTTGTTCATTTTTATCGATGAGTTTAAATTCCCACGCATAATCGGGCCGATTCGCCTGCGTCGCGATACGCTGACCTACTCGTGTAATGATTTCTGTGAGGTGCGCGTTGGTGGACAGCTTCTCAGAACCCAAAACAGACGAGTACGACTGCTTACCCATTGAGATCTCAACAGATTCCGGCACTAAGCTAAACGCCTTGCGGCCACTAAATGGCACGGTAGTGCAGCATACAAATCCGAAAATGAGAATCGAGAGAATAAATAGATGCGTTGTCCAATGCGTCGAGGTGATGCGGTTTTTCATCATAGTTAAAGTTTAGTCAGTTCAGAATAATTGTCTAGGTTGCGGGGTTGTGATTCCAGGCTAGCCAATTAATCTATTTGTCGTTATACGAAACAGCTCAAATAGCCCGACAGGACTAACGATTGGGCGAGTTGGCCGAAATAGCGATTTATGACTTGTGCTGTAAACGTATTAAAACAAAAAAAACGCATTCTAATTTGCGATGATGATCCCTCGGTGCATTTGGCTGTAAAGTATATCTTGCGTGATAGTTACGATTGCGTGACCGCGTTTAATGGCGACGAGGCTGTGACTATTCTCACCAACCAAAAGTTTGATTTAATTATTTTAGATCTTCATATGCGCAGTCAGGGTGAGGGGCTGAAGTATTTGTCGGTTTTGCGTGAGTTGGATCCGGATATTGACGTAATCGTTGTCAGTTCTAATACCAACGTGGAGTTGGCTAATAACGTTATGCGCAGTGGCGCCAGCGCCTATCTGATTAAAGAGCACTCGGCGAATCAACTGATCATTACAATCGAAGGCATTCTTACGAAACGCGCACTAGCAGCGGAAAATTTGCACTATGTATCCGATCGTAAACGGGGCTTAGAAAAAAATCGTATCCTAGGACAGTCGCAAGCGGTTGCAAAACTAATGAGCGATATCGACAAAGTGCGTCGCACTACCGCAAATGTGGTCATCACGGCTGAGACTGGCTGCGGTAAAGAGCTTGTAGCGCGACATATTGGTGCGTTTGATGGCAAGCCATTTGTCGCTGTAGATAGCGCTACGATTACAAGTTCGATGGCAGAGGGTATATTATTCGGACATGAAAAGGGCGCTTTTACCGGAGCGCACGATAGGCAAAAGGGTTTATTCGAAGAGGCTAACGGCGGTACGATCTACTTTGATGAAATTGCCAATATGCCGTTAGAGATCCAAGTGAAACTTTTACGTGTGTTTCAAGAGAAGACGATCATGCGCTTGGGCTCGACGAAAGTGATCCCGCTTGAGTTTCGAGTGATCTGTGCGACCAATCAAGATTTAGAGCGTTTAGTGAGTGAGGGAAAATTTAAAGACGATTTATACCAACGACTCAACGTTATCAATTTGGAAATCGTACCGTTACGGGAGCGCCAAGAAGACATTCCCGTTTTGATAGAGCACTTCTTTGAAAAATTTCGGTATGATAATTCGGCAAAACGATTCTCGAACGCGGCGCTGGATGTGCTTCTAAAATATAGCTGGCCTGGAAATGTTCGTGAGTTGGCCAACTTGATTGCTAATCTTTGTGCCATGGTAGTGGATCAGGAAGAAATACTGGTCGATGACCTTCCTGCAAAAATTCGACGTGTACAGAATTCCGAACAGTGTGTGTCGCCAATGTCCGCAATTGCAGACAATACTGTGGTAAATAAATTAAACCAAAGTGGCCTTGATTTCTTCACGCTAATGCAAGAAGTCGAGGCCGACACTCTTCGACGCTTCTATCAACACTACAACGGTAATATTAGTGTCATGAGTAAAAATCTTAAAATCAGTAGAAGTCATTTGTATTCAAAACTTTATACGCATGGCATTCACCAACAATAAATTTTAGAAATAATTTTGTCCAAGACGTTGGTTTTGTGGCCTGAGTCTTGCTTCTGTAGCCTCTTGTAAAAATTAAAAGCGTTAAAAGGGGCATTAATGGAAGCATTTGAGACATTTGGAAAATTCTCGCAACTCGAACAGAGCCACTATCGATTGATTCGAGCAGCACAACTTTCACGATCACCGTTACTGATTACGGGGGCCACTGGGGTTGGAAAGTCGTTGTTAGCGGAAGAGATTCATCTTCAAAATTCTTTGCCGAATAGTCGTTTTGTAAAAATTAATTTAGCTACAATTCATTCCAACGTTATCGAATCGGAGTTATTTGGGCATGAGCGTGGCGCCTTTACCGGTGCCGATTCACGACGTATCGGTAAAATTGAAACGGCTCAACATGGCACCGTTTTTTTCGATGAGATTGGCGAACTACCGTTACATCTACAAAGTAAGCTTTTAGATTTTATTCAATTTAAGCGCATTACGCCGGTTGGTGCTAATCGCGAAATTGAACTCTCAACACGGGTTATTGCTGCTACCAATCGTAATCTTGAGGCGATGGTAGAAGAGGGTACTTTTCGAGAGGATCTCTACTTTCGCCTGAACGTGTTTCATGTACGGCTTGGACAGTTATCTCAAAGCCCGACACGCGTGGCGGTGTTAGCGCAGCGCATTTTGTGTGAGATGCGCGCTGCTTTGTGCGTCGATTCGCTTGAGTTTAGCGTCGAGACAAAGCAATTCATCGAGTCGTATTCATGGCCTGGTAACGTGCGTGAACTGCGCAATGTAATCGATTTTGCGGTGTCGATGTGTGCCTCAACACATGCAAAACAGATAGAGCTCCATCATCTGCCTGAGTATATTAATATGCGGTCTCAGCCTCATCTTGCAGTGGTCGATGCTGATAGGGGTAATACGGCGACGGTAGTCCGCTTAGCAAAGCCAGTTCGGCACAGACAACCGGTGGGCGAAGACGACCTAAATTCCTCGCCGTCCGAGCGGACTTTGGTAGCCGATGTGCACACTCTGAATGGTCGTCAGGAGGCTATTACGATTCCTGTCTCAATGGATTATTTAGAATCGAAAGAGGCTTTTGAACGCATATTTTTTGCATGGGCGATTCGACAGTGTCGCGGTCAGATCAATGAAACGTGCCGTCGAACCGGTGTTAATAAAGTGACTCTATCGGATAAACTGAAACGCTATAATATCGATTGGCGTCATATTAGAAGTGGATTTTCTAGTACCCCCGTTCCAATGCCGTCCACGAATCAAAAGACGCGTCGTATTTTAGAAGTGGTTGGCACTTAACACGTACTGAGCGAGTGCCTTGGGGTCGATTTGTTTCATGCAGAGTTGAAACTGGTCTCCTAGTAGATTGTTATCAAGGTGGCAGCGCTTAAAGTTTCCGTCATCTTGGTAACAAGGCGAACAGGGCAGTTTTTCAAAGATCACATGGCAGTTTTGATTAAATGTTGGCGCCCACGTATTTGGATTTGTAGGACCAAATAAAACAAAAACTTTGCTAGGTGTGCCGTTTAGAAGCTGCGCAGCCAGGTGGCTTGGCCCGCTATCGGTACCAATATAGACATCAAGAGTTTTTAAATGTTCGCAAAGTTCAGGAAGCGAACATTGACCAGTGTAGTCTGTAATTGAGTTTTTTGCAGAGGTTGTGATGCCACGGTGACCGAGTATCTTGTTTGCTTGCGCACTATCATCAGGCGATCCAAATAAAATTATAGATAGATTGGGTGCCCTGATCTTTTCACTCGAGTTAGTTATTACGGCCACTAATTCGGAAATCAATTCGTGAAATCGGGGATAAGATTTTTCGCTAAACTGCGTCTTTGCATTTTGACCACCCCCTAAAAAAATTCCAATTCGCAGCTCATTGTTTTTTGGCAAGTCCGTCTGGTTTGTTTTACTGGCATGCTGGTGTGTATCCGTACGGTGTGGAAAATAACCTAAAAGAAAGTCACGCTGAGCATCATATTCGTTTCGTTGTGGTTGGTGATTAAGAATAGCATCAGCCCCCAGCCAACGATAACGTTGATCACGGTGCATTACGACCACAAGGGTCTTTGACTGGACTTTTTTAGCTCTCTCCTGAGTGCGTTTTAGCGCGCCAATCATGCGGCGTAATTTCAGAAACGACTTTATTTGATCTATTCGGCCGTGTTTATTGAATAAAGCTTTTGCGTTAATGCCATGCACACGAATTGTTGGTTGAGCGCAATGGCTTGCCAAATGCGCTGATTCTGTGCGTTGGGGATTGTTTAATTTCCATTGATTCACGAGATAGTTTGCAAGCGGTACAAGTTCGTTATCCGTAATAATATCTAAAACCTGTACGGTGCTTAAGTCGACCAGCGATAAAGATTGGATAGTTATCGATAGATCGCCGATGGCGGCAAGTTTTACAACAATGAGATGCATTCTAAAAAAGATAAAGCAGATCAGAATTTTATAAAAGCGCGCCCTCAAAAATTTGGATATGTCTTGAGTATGAATACAATCGAAACTTTTTTTAAAGGCAAATCAGTCCTAATTACAGGTGGTGCGGGCTTTGTAGGCTCTAATCTTAGTCATCATCTTGTGAAACATGGCGCTAGGGTTAGTGTGCTGGATAATTTTCATCCTAGTTTTGGTTCCAATCGCGCCAATTTCAAAGGCATCAATGATTTAGTAAAAATTTATGAGGGCGATGTCGCTGACAAAAATACAACGCTACTGAATCGCTTGGTGCATGAGGCTGACATTGTTATACACGCCGCGGCCCAGTGCTCGCATGTCGATAGTATGATTGATCCGTGGTTAGATTTAAATTTTAACTGCGAGGGCACATTGCGTGTGCTGGAAGCAGCAAAAAAAGCAAAGACCGAAGGTAAAGCTGTATCGATAGTGTATGTAGGCACACGCGCTATGTTGGGGGCACCGCTTACATTGCCCGCTGACGAGCGTACGTTACCCAATCCGGTAGATATTTACGGTGTTAATAAACTTGCGGCCGAGCTCTACGGATCTGTCTACGCACGTGTGTACCAAGTGCCTTTTGTTTCGTTGCGCATGACCAATTCTTACGGCCCACGCCATCAGATGAAGCATGGTCGATATGGAATATTAAATTGGTTTATTAGCCTTGCGATGCAGAAGAAGACGATTAAAGTTTTTGGTACCGGCGAACAGCTTCGTGATTATTTGTATATCGACGATGCCGTGGAGTGCATCTTAAGGGCTGCGATTTATTCATCGACCGCAGTGAGGGGTGAAAGTAAAAGTAGCGGCGATGTGCGTTACTATAAACCAGCCCACCTAGCGGGTGATAATATACCATTTGCAGTATATAATATGGGGTCAGGTAAGGGGCTTAAGTTTGTAGATTGCGCCAAGATGGTTGTTGATGTTGCGGGTGGCCAGCTTGAAATGGTCGAGTGGCCGGCAGATCGGAAAGCAATTGAAACCGGTGACTACGTTTCTGACGGTGTCGCCGCTTTCCGTGGCCTAGGGTGGCAGTCTGCTACTTCGTTTGAAGAAGGACTGAAAAAGACGCACGCATTTTATCTCAATTCGTTAAATGACTATTTATAAGCCCCGTGTGTTGCTCGAAGCTGTAGGTTCGGCACCAGATCGAGTTTGTTCGATAGGTGCTTTTGTTCGACAAGAGTATCAGGCCTTTAGGCGTCAGGGTCATAAAGTGGGTCTTCTTGAGCCTGGCTCGACAGATTACACAAGTGCACCCATTCAAGCCCATTCATCAGAGCGCGTGTTTTCGGACGATGCTGTTACTCATGTGCTCATCCACACCCCGTCCATAGCCGATCGGGCAAGGCCGTGGAGTGTGCTTGTTAATGCCTTAAAGCTTAAGAAGCGATTTAAGAACGCACGTCATATTCAAGTAGTACATGAGTATACCGAAGCGCCGCATCACTGGCGCTTGCGCCAACGGATGTTGTTAGGATTGGCTGATGGATTTATCGTCAATACAAAACAAGAGTACGAAGCTCTATCCGCTCTAAGTGATCGCCCGTGTTTGTATACAAAGCTTGGGCCGACGATCTATTCTCATGAATGGTTAGACGCCGCTAACAAACCAGTGCCACCAGGCGGCGCATCAGTAACATCGAGTAATCTAGAAGCGACTGTTATTAAAGCCCTGGCGGCAACACGACACTGTTTGACCGAGAAGTATGAGATAGATTTTTCGAAACCAACTTACGTCTATCAAGGGCTAATTACGCCGGGAAAGGGCATCGAGCTCATACTGGAGCTAAGCAAGACGCTGCCTGTAGATAGTCAATGGATTTTGATCGGTGGGCAAGGCATTCGAAGGAAAGATGCTAATTATGCTAGCCATATTCTTGCCGAGGGGCGGCGTATTTTAGGCGGTCGGTTTCACTATTACGAAAATCTACCCGACGAAATATACCAACAGTTTTTATTGGCAGCGCACGTACTTGTGTTGCTTTACGACAATGGTGTTTCAGAAAGGCGATCGTCATTTCTTTCAAGTGCAGCTTCTGGCGGTCATATTCTAACGACATTAGGTCCGTACAGTGCTGCGATGAATTTGGAACATAGTGGCGCTGTTACTGCCGAAATAGGGCATTTTGCCGCATTAAAATCGCAATTAGCAAATATGGGCACCGATTCTGAAGTGGTTGCCGTAGCGCGTCGAGTGAAGAATCTGCAATGGGCCTCAAATCAGAGTTGGCCCATGAGGGTTCAGGCCATCACGAGATTTTTAGACACTAACTTCTAAGTATTGAATTGTTTTTATTTATAGACAAAAAACATTAGTAAATAGAAATACTTGACACCATCTCTCGAAAGCTTCAACGTTATCTTAGATAACTTCTATGGAAGGGGAGAAAACAATTCATGGCAAAAGCAAAAAAGAAATTTTCTTTTTTAGATGAAGTAAGTGAAGCAGTACATAAAGTAATCTCTGTAAGTAAATCAGGTGAAGCAAAAATTAAGCGCGCTGATTTGAAAAAAGTATTGGAAGATACTTTTCATGCAGGCGTTAAGGCTGCAGCAAAAGGTGAGCGCGTGCGTTTTCCTGTCATTGGCATCTTGGCTCGTAAAGATGTAAAGCCAAGAAAAGCTGGTAAAGGTGTAAACCCATTTACGGGTGAAAGCATCATGATCAAAGCGCGACCAGCTTCAAAAAAGCCACGTTGGTCATTCCCTAAAGTAGTTAAAGAAGTCTACGCCAATAAGAAAAATTGGTAGTAGTGTTCTGTTTGTTTAATTAAAGTCGTTTAGAGTTATGGGCCAACACTTCGATCTATTATCTATAAGTAGTCGATGTGTTGGCTTTTTTTTTTAGGTTTTTTTTTCTACAGTGCCATCTATGCATAATGGTGCGTCAGTCATTATTCCTACATTTGGGCGAACGCTACCGGTAATCGATACTCTCTACGATCTATTTCATCAGAACTTTACCGATTTCGAAGTTATCTTGATTGATCAAAATCAGCCCCCGCTGGAACTTCCGCAAGAACTGCAAACGTGGCCGCGTTTGAAACATCATAAAGTGTCTTTTAAAGGCTCGCACTTAGCGCGTAACTACGCAGTTGAGAGAGCCTATTACGATTTATGTATATTTGTAGACGATGATGTATCGTTGGGGCCTAGTTTTATTGCGACGCATCTTGAACAGCTTGCGGAGTTTAAAAAATCAGACGCACTATTGGCTGGGCTTGCGGGGCGTGTGTTGCAGCCCAAGGATGGTTTTGATGACCATTACATGGCTAGTAACCAAAGAAGGCCCTCCTATGATTCGCGGACAGGCCGAGTTTCAGGAAATTTTTTTGGACTTCAGGCCCTGTACGCCGACCATATTCATGAGTGTAACTTCTCGCTTGAAAAAGCAGTCTATTTGGATGTCGGCGGCTTTGATAGTGCCTTTGCAGGTAACGCCTATTTCGAAGGGGCTGATTTGGCTCTGAAAATAAAACGGCTTGGGAGGCGATTTATGTTTAGTCCAACTCCCAGCCTGGTCCATCATCAAGCCCCTAGTGGCGGCAACCGTGAAATCGATAAAGCCAAACATACGTATTGGTTTGTGCGTAATTACTGCCTTTTAAATAGTCGTTACCAAGATAAGCGTATCCATTTTCGGCTTTTGTTCGTCGGTTATCTTGCCATATTTGTCAGTGGCCGTGCCTTAAAGAATCGGAATAGAACTATACTATTAAAAGGCTTTCAGGCTTTAACTGAAGGCCTTGGGTTGCTTTTTTGTAGGAGGTAGTCGGTGCAAGTTATATTTGTTTTTATTGTATTAGTGTTTGGTTTCGTATCGCAGGCACAGGCTTTAGTGCGTATGAATTTTTATGGTTTAGTAAATGAAACGCGCCCCAAAGTGAGTAGTTCGAATGCCGACAGCTATTCACCTAATAATGGCCTTGGCCTAGGGTTGAGTCTGAATGCGACCCTAACACCAGCATTGGCATTAGAGGTAGGCGCCAACTATTTACAACGCAAATATAAACGTAACTTATTGACGTTCAATCGCGAGTTTTCAGAAGAGGCCTTTCAAATTCCGGTGCTGATGCGAGGGTATTTTTTGGGAATATTTTCTGTCGGGCTCGGCGGCTACTACAATTACTATCAGGGCAACGTAAAGTATGATGTGGTTTCTAACGGGGTTGCGAGTGCGTCGGTTAGTAATTCACGAACGGGTTATCGTAGTACGTCAGACTACGGTGCAATGGCCGCACTTGGGGTAGATATACCGTTGAGTCCGATATCTGGATTGATGGTTGACACACGTTATTTATTTGGACTGCACAATAACGCTATAAATGGATCAGCATTGAAATTTGATGAATGGCAACTTTTGGTTGGTCTTAGGTTTGGGATAAGTAAATGACGAAACTAGAAGAGAAGCAGGCTCTTATCAATGCTGCGTTAGGCAATATAGAATCAGATCTTTGTCTAAAAGATATTCTGTATTTAGATGTATTTAACAATATATTTAGAAAAGGGAATATCTCCATTTCACAAGGGCGCATTGTTGGTCTTGATCATCCGCGCCCAGCCCACCAAACGTTAGATTGTCGCGGAAAATGGTTGGTCCCCGGGTTTATCGATGCCCACGTGCATATTGAGTCTTCGTTAATGAATCCCGCAGACTTTGCGCAAGCGGTACTGCCCCATGGAACGACGAGCGCCATTTGTGACCCGCATGAAATTGCGAATGTCGAGGGAGTGGCTGGGATTGAATACTTTTTAAATGCCGCCGAGCAAAGTCCGTTAGATCTCTTTGTTATGTTAAGTAGTTGTGTGCCAGCAACACACATGGAGACTAATGGTGCTGGGGTCATAACAGCCGAGCAATTAGCGCATTACAAAGGCCATTCAAGAGTACTAGGGCTTGCTGAAATGATGAACGGTCCCGGCGTACTGTCTGGCGATAAAAGTTGTTTAGAGAAATTAACGCTCTTCGAAGGCACTAATATCGATGGGCACGCACCAACGTTGTGTGGGCAGGCACTGAGTGCCTATATTGCAGCGGGTATTAGTACGTGCCATGAGACGACGTCATTCGACGAGGGATTAGAAAAAATTCGCAAAGGTATGAAGGTTTGGATTCGTGAGGGCTCTGTTGCAAAAGACGTGGCCGCTCTGGCCCCGCTACTAAACTCTAATACCATCCAATCGTTGGGGTTTTGCACTGACGACCGCAACCCTTATGATATTTTTCATGAAGGACATGTTGATTTTTTATTAAAAAAAATGATCGCGCTCGGGGCGCAGCCTGAGCATTGTTTTAGAGCAGCGAGCTTCAGCGTTGCACAACACTACCGCTTAACAAATAGAGGCGCCATTGCGCCAGGTTACTGGGCCGATTGTGTCATGCTTGACGATGTTTTGTCGGTGGCCATTAATCGAGTGTGGCTGCGAGGAAGAAACGTATCTGAGGTTTCAGCGTCTCGTGTGACAACGCCCACTGCGTTTCTAAATTCGGTTCATGTTAAGCCATTGGCGCCCATTGATTTTGTCGGACCGGAAGGCTCTGTGCACGTCATTGTTGTAAATGAAAATAGTTTATTAACTGATTCTATTGTCATGCAAAACACAGACCTTGGCGTAGCGCGCCTGTCCGTGGTGGAACGCCACGGCGGATTTTCAAGGCCTATGAATGCCTATGTATATGGTTTCGGTGAACAATTCGACGGTGCTATGGCTTCGTCGGTTGGGCATGATTCACACAACGTTACGGTGGTTGGTTCTAATGAATTGGATATGGCTACCGCTGTAAATGCACTTAAACAAATGGGTGGCGGTTTTGTCGTGGCCAGGCGAGATAGTGTATTAGCTAGCTTGCCCTTGCCGATTGCAGGGTTAATGAGTCAAAGTAGCTCGGTAGAGATCGTACGCGGAATTGACGCCCTGAGAGCGGCTAGTCGGTCTATCGGTTGTCATCTCAACGAACCCTTTCTACAGCTGGCTTTTTTGTCATTGCCAGTGATACCGAAACTTAAATTGACCGACAAAGGGCTAGTAGATGTCGAAGCTTTTAAAATTATTCCCGTTCGAGCGAGCTGATTTTGTAGGGGGCATTACAACATTCCTCACGGTCTCTTATATCTTAGCAGTGAATCCAGCTATTTTATCGACGCCAGGTACAGGCCTTTCATTCGAGGGGGTGTTAACGGCAACTGTCGTTCTCATCGTATCTATGACGTTGTTAATGGGAGTTTACGCGCGATTGCCCTATGCCGTAGCTCCAGGTATGGGGGTGAACGCTTTTTTCACATATTCCCTAATTTTAGGTCAAGGCATTCCGGCCCAGGATGCCTTAGGGCTTGTATTCTTGGCAGGTGTTTTGTTTCTTGCGGTTTCGGCAACACCTTTGCGTGTTGTGGTAGCTCAAGCCATACCAGATAATTTGCGCGTCGCTAGTTCGGTAGGGATCGGACTGTTTTTAACTTTCATTGGTCTAAAATCAGCAGGTCTTGTCGTCCACGACCCGGTAACGTTACTGCGGTTTGGTAACCCGCTTGAGAGACATACGCTCGCCGCGCTACTTGGCCTCATAGTGGGGCTGTGGCTTTTCATGAAACGCTATAAACTAGCCTTTTTACTGTCAATCGTCACAACGACCGTCGCAACGTGGTTGTTTGGGTTGGTCGAGTTACCTAGCGGTGTTTTGGCGTGGCCGAATTTTCACGATACGTTTTTTACCTTAGATGTTGGGGCTGCTATCAAAGGGTGTTTTTCGGGAAAATATCTTGGGGTGCTATTCGCGATTCTTTTTACTGATCTGTTTGATTCGATTTCTACCTTCGTTGGCGTTGCCCGTGGCACGTATTTGGTAAATGCCGACAAAGAGCCACTACGATTGCGTGAGGGCTTAATTGTTGATGCTTGGGCGACGTTAGTAGCCGGTGTCGTGGGCACTTCTTCAGGCACTGCTTATATTGAAAGCGCTGCAGGTATCGAAGCCGGTGGGCGACGTGGGCGTGCTGCTATAGTTACTGCGTTGTGTTTTGTGCCCTGTCTGTTTTTTGCACCTGTTTTAAAAATAATTCCAGAATCGGCTACGGCACCGGTGTTGATAATAATTGGTGGCCTGATGTTTAGAACAATTCGCGAGATTAAATTAAATGTATTTGAGGAAATGTTCCCGGCGTTTCTAACGATTGTCTTAATTCCCCTAACATTCTCAATCACACAGGGAATTTTATGGGGGTTTATTAGTCACGTACTACTGTTTTTATTTGTCGGCAGACGCAAAGATATTCATTTTATATTATATATACTAAGTGCTATTTCAGTCGCTCTAATTTTAACCTCGAAGGCCTAGAATATCGAACAAAGCCGTGCCAACTACCTTATCGGTGTTGGCCAGTGTAGGCCCAGTGAGAATTCGTTGCCGTTATCAGGGTTAAAAAAGATGGGCCGATGCCCCTTTGCAAAGCGCTGAAGTAGACCACCACGTCTTGAAAATTCGTTTTCTAAAGCAGTCCAAACAGGCACTCTAGTGTCGAGTGATGTTGCAATAAGACTGGCCGATACTACCGGAATGGTTGCCAGTGCACCGCGTACGATGCCCTCTGGTATCGCCACTCGCAGGCGATCGTAGGGATCTAAAATTCTGCCCTGGTAGCGGATGTTAACGATAGTGTAGCGTCTAGAGTTTGAGTCGTAGGTAATTACGGGTTCAAATCCAGCGACGTTAAACGACATGCCGACTTCCATCATGCTTTGCAGTGCAGATACGATGAAAAACACCGGGCTATCACACGTCCAGACGGTCCATCCAAATTTTCTCTCCACTTCAAACTGCCGCGGATAAATCGACATTAATGAGCGACGCGTGATCGGTCCGGCGGGGTGTGTAATGCCATCAAAGCGTCCCGCATGAACAGCAATCTGGGCACCAGAAGAATTGAGCATGGCTGCCGCGACAAAATCGCCCCACTCGGTGGTAGCAAATATTCCGGTGTCTAACGGCACGTCACTATGGCCAACTACATGATCAAGCCACTCGGGTGTGTAGAGTTGTTCGAGCCCACGTCTGGTGTCGGTGATTTCAGCATCAATATGGTGGTCGTGCGCTGGCGGCGAAGTGTGATGTACCTCTTCAAGGCGATATCGTAGTACCTGCACAGGATGTCCCGGCTCAATATCAACTAAAAGATTACCCACATACTCACCATGTTGCCCTGCTTGAACAATAGTGACGGGTCTACCATTGGGTGAGCGTACGGTGCGCTCATGGTGCAATGCCGTATGGCTGTGACCACCTACAATAATATCGATCCCATTCACATGTGCTGCAAGTTCAGCGTCTTCATTGACGCCCAAATGAGACACCACGATTACTGCGTCATTGTGCACTCTGAGCGATGGAACAAGTCGCTTAGCCTCTTCAATAGGGTCTTTGATTTCGCAATGTGGCGATACGCGCCAAGAATAATTCGTGTCGTTAGTGGTAAGACCGAGAATAGCAATCCTAACAGGGTGACCCATCTGAGTGTCTACAATCTGTATATATGGTTTTATATATAGTGACATCTCAGGTAGATCTGGGCAGTAAAAATTTGCTGACAATATTGGTGTATTCAATTGTAGAGTTTTAAGAATTTTTAGTAGGTGAGGTGCGCCCATCAAAAAATCGTGGTTGCCAAGCGCAACGGCATTCATGCCCATATGATTCAGCATGCGAAAGGCGTTCATGCCGCCGTTACTAAAAAATTCTAATGAACCCTCAGAAAAATCACCGCCATCTAAGCGTAGGGTGCCATAATTTGCGCTGCGTGCGCGAGTAAGAATTTCATCAGATTTTGCTTTTACATGAGCGTAACCGCCACGTGTAGCTTCAGATGCATGTTCAAAGTGGGAATGTAGGTCATTTGTGTGAACGATCTGAAAAATCCTAGCCGATGCCAGAAGAGGCCACTGAAGAGCTATTATAAAAAAAGTATATATAAAATAGTCAATAGATTTAGGCGCACGCACGCCAACTCGCAACCCGTTTTGCGAAAATGTCATAGAACCCCTCCCCCTGTGAGCAACGCCTGCTCACGTCAAACGCACAATCTAGATTGCCTTGAGGTGGGGTGAGAGTAAATACTTATGACAAAACTACTTGGCTTAAGACTTAAGCACGCTGCGTTAAAAAAGCGCCGAATAAAGTTAATAGAATGCCGATGGAACGTATAAGTGTAATGGGTTGGTGTAAATAAAATCGATCGACCAAAGCAGCACAAGTTAGCTGACTTGCGACGAGCAAAACAAATGTTGTCGAAGCCGAGAGTCTTGAAAAGGCATACGGTACAAGGCAAATAATCGTTAAACCACACAAGCCTGGAATGACATACCACCAATGTAACTGATTCTGATTACCCAAATTAAAAGGCTGACCGTCAAAGAGTGCTCCAAATGAAAGCAGTTTAGTGCGTGTTACAAAGTATAACAATGCTGAGCCAGTCGATAGTACAAAGCTATTAATTAGTATGGCACCGAAAATTCCATAATGGGCCGACAGGGCCCTGTTTAACATTGGTTGAATGATTACGGCTATGCCGCATATAATTGGAATTAAATATATCATAAATTATATCTACTTAAGCAGTGTTTTGAGTATTTTCGATTTTGTTTCGGTATAGGGCGCATAGCGTATTTTTACATCAAATAAATTGGTTTTTTTTAATATGGCCCGCTTCTGACTAAACGTCTCAAAACCAAAACGCCCGTGGTAGTTTCCGAAACCGCTAGAGCCCACACCGCCGAACGGTAGGTGTGGATTAGAGAGATGGATCAAACAGTCATTAATACAGCCTCCCCCAAATTGAATCTCTTGCCCTACTCGCTGTTCTTCAGATTCGTCATTTGTAAATAGATAGAGGGCCAGTGGCTGCGGATTCTTACGAACAATCTCGAGCGCGTCATCAAGTGACTTATAGCCCAACACGGGTAGTATCGGGCCAAAAATTTCTTCGGTCATCAGCTGAGACTCGAGGTTTGGTGAATCCACAATCGTGGGTGAAAGGAAACGTTCCTTAACGTCATAGGTGCCGCCGAAGGCGATGGTCTGGTCTTTTAAAAGTTCGATGAGTCGATTGGTATGCCGCTCGTTTATAATACGTGCGTAATCTACTGATCGTTGCGTGTTGATAGAGGGTCCATAAAATATTTTGATCTGTTCAATCATTTTTTGAATGAACAGTACTTTTCTTTCCGTAGGAACTAAAACGTAGTCAGGGGCCACGCATGTTTGACCTGCGTTGTAAAACTTCCCCCACGCAATGCGACGCGCTGCAATTTCAAGATCGCAATTATTCGTTACAATGGCGGGGCTTTTACCACCTAACTCTAGTGTGACTGGGGTCAGGTGTTCAGCCGCTCTCTTGTAAATTTCTTTGGCGACTGTTGCGCCGCCCGTAAAAAAAATGTGATCAAATTTTTCATTGAGTAACGCTTGGGTTTGTTCAGGGCCGCCGAGTACGGTAGTGGCAAGGTGCTGTGGGAAGGCTTCTGCAATAATAGTCTCAATGATTTTAGAGGTATTCTGCGTCAATTCTGATGGTTTCAGGATCACTGTGTTACCAGCAGCAATAGCTGCAACCAGTGGCGACACTGCTAGTAGAAAGGGGTAATTCCACGGCGCAATTACTAACACGACGCCAAGGGGGTGGCGTTCAATACGGCTAGTAGAGTGAAAGTGTAGAATTGAAGTGGGTGCCGGCGTGGTCGCAGCCCATTGATCGAGATTATCGATCGCAAACTCAATATCTGCTAGAACAGCTGCGTATTCACTGCCAAGAATCTCAACACTTGGTTTTGAAAAATCAGCCTGAATGGCACTAAATATTTCTTGTTTGTATTTTTTGATTGCGTGGGCCAAGTGTTTTAACGAAGTTTTTCGGCCGTCAAGTGCACGAGTGTTTAGCGTTTCAAAATACGTTCGTTGATCTTTTACAATTTGCGCATAAGGATTCGTTAGAGCGATTTTTGTCATGGTTATGACAATACCATAATCGCTTGGAATACGATTGTAGGTAAGATTTATTCTAGATCAGGGCGACTCAGGGAATCATTTGCAACCGCACGATTGCTCGAGTTAGGACGATTATTCATGATTTCGGCCAAGATACGATTAGATTCAGTGGCTGGATTTTGTTTCCACAGCTTTGCAAACTGGCGTGTGAACTGATTTACGCTTTTAGAGTCCTTCATAAAAATGCAGTGTGATGAAGATTTTAGTGAAGACGTAACGGTATAGTTATACGACCCGGCAATTGCTGTTTTGCGGTCGATAATCAAGAAGCGACTACCTTCGATAGATTGGGTTGTATGTACTCGTAGGTTAACGCCTGCTTTCGCAAGAGCAGGTACAGCCGAAGCAGGGTGTCGTGCTAATCTGCGATCGAACAGCAACTCAATGGCAACGCCGCGTTTCTTTGCGCGTGCAATAGCAGCTGCGATGCGTGGGTGCCGAAGTAGGCTCATAGCGCCGCTAATTGTTTTGGTCGAGTTGTCGATAGAACGCACTATGTTGTCTTCACAATCTAGACCTGGGGTAAAATAGACATCAGCAGCCGTCGCTATACTAGAGAGACTAGATAGGCAGATAATACCTATAAAATTATATATATATTTTTTAAAAAATGCCCTCACGTGTTTCATCGAGCCCTCACTAAAAGTGTAATCGGTCGTTTAATGAAAATGGCATAATTATTTTTTTAGGAATGCTTTTCCTCTAGGCATGATTGGCTGCGTTAAGAAGACGCAGGAGGGTGACGAATGTGTATCTGAAACAGCCACAAGAGGAACACCCCATGTCGAATGAAAATCAAAGATCAAACATAGTAGATTTAGGCGCCGTACGTGAACACAAGGCCGAAGAGCGAAAGCGCCTCTATGAGCGAATTATTTTTAAACAGATGCTTGGTGTGTACTCGGTAGTCGAAGAAAACGGTCTAAAAGCAATTGATTTAGTTGATGTCTCAGAGGATGGGCTTAGTTTTCAGTTGCCGTACGATTCAAAATTCAATGCAAAATTTGAGATAGGTCAGAATCTTGCTTTTCGCTTTTATTTTAGTCAGGAATCCTACCTACCCATTTTGGTTCGTTTGCAAAATGTGCGCGATACAATAGAAAATGGACAGCGATTTTTGCGTTATGGGTGTGCGGTGGATACCGACGTGCGTGCCTACGCTGCGTATAAAAGTTTTGTTGAGTTTTTGAAACATTACGGTGAGTTCTGTCAGGCTGACCGAGGTTCTACTAAGTTGTTTTTTGTCTAGTCATCTAAGTTTCAATTACAGCTGGAGTTTTTTTAAGTCTGGAGACGATCAATCGATCTGACAACGGATTCGACCAGTATCGTTTTCCAGTTACCGCAAACAGTGTTATAAAATTAGAACAATGAGTTCAGCCATATTAAATATTTTTCTTGCTGGCGGTGGGCACTTTGCTTACCTCGTGGCGTTTGTGGTTCTGTTAGGTTGTGGGTTGGGAATACCCATTCCAGAAGACCTTACGCTCTTTGCCATGGGTTACCTGGCCTATCTTGGCATGGTGAAATTCCGGATCGCTGTAGTGGTTTGTTTTGTTGGCGTCATGCTGGGCGATAGCATTGTTTATTATCTTGGTTACCGATTTGGGCCAAGGCTCTTAAAGAAAGATTTTTTTGCGCGTATTTTTACGGACGAACGCATGGCGCGTACCAAGAGTCTTTTAGGAAAATGGGGTAATAAAGTAATTTTTGCTGCTCGTTTTATGCCCGGAGTACGCGCACCCACTTTTTTTACGGCAGGTGTATTAAAATTGCCCTTTCGCGTATTTTTTTTCTATGACGGGTTGGCCGCTCTATTGTCTGTTCCGGCGTTGGTTGGGGCGACGTATTTTTTTGGATCTGAGATTGACCACGCAGTTGCGTTGGCGAAAAAAATACAGTTTGGAATTGTAGGGCTAATTCTTTCGGTTATTGCCATTCTCGTGGCGAAACACTTTCTAACAAAGCAAAAGCGTCGTTAGCGATGCGTTTTGAATAACAAACTTTTTAAGCCAGCCAGAGCTGCGATAGGCCGCCGTCTCATTAATAGTCGAAGTGCTTCTAGACCCATCCAAATTGCATAAATTGGTACGAGCGCACTGTGCGACTCGGGCACAAAAAATTGTGCCAACCAGAGTACAAAAAGCGCAAGGGCTTCGTAGCCGTACATTTTAAGATCGGCCATAATTAAAACGGCAACTCCTGATTGTACAATCGTTAAGAGCAACTCGCCGCGCTGAAAATCGGTGAGTTCAATGCTTACAAAACGGCCTGCACTGATACTAAATATAATAGGAATGAGTCCGGCTAATAGTGTCCACTGATTCGTAACGCTCGATAATAGATTTACAATAGCGAGTGGCACCTTTGATTTTCGTCGTGCCCACGAGAAGGCTGTAATTTTCTCGGGAAACTCAGAGGCCACTGGTGCAATCCACTGGATAAAAACAAACTCGCTCACACCAAAATACAAGGCTGCTGCTCTAAGCGATTCAATAAAAGGGTGCACCACAAGATATAGAGTGACTCCACCGAAAATAAAGAAACTTATCAGTACTAGAATCTGCTGATTTTTCTTCAGCTTTAAAACAGTATCGACGATGAAATTACCTTCTTCGTCCGATTCTTCTAACTCCATGCCAGCGCCGTACTTGCGCTGTAGATTTAATAGATAGAAATACAGCGCGTAGAACGACACCAGTATCATGCCATCGAAGGCGTTCCATGTGCGCTTAAAATAGATATATAAAAAATAGAATAGAGGTATTGCTAGCCCAATAGACTCTACTGCAAACTCACGCGGCAGGGTGATGTTTTTTTCGATTGATTTGCCGCGTCTGTTTCTAATCTGTTGAAACCAGAATATAAAAAATACCATGGGCCATCCGAGGCCCATTAAAAGTCTCAGTGAACCGGTGAGATTAGCAAGAGCCAGATGTGCATTGCGTTGCCAAGCAATGCTAGCCTCTACAGCGAATTCAGGTAGTGTTTGTAGCCAGGCAAGAACCGCAAGCGCCATTCCGGCCGATAGATGCACTGCGGTAATTTCCGCAGCCCATCCGATTACAATTGAGGCCAACATCAAAAGTGGAAACGTATACCAAAGTGCGTTCATAGATTTAGTTTACAATACTCTAGCGAAGTCGACATGATATCAAGCAGAGGAATGCATGATGCAAAAAAATATTCATTATATACTATTATCACTATTTATTTTTGGACAAACAATCGTTTACGGACAAACTTCCGGCCGCACTCATGATGCGAGAATTTTAGAGACTTCACCTCAGATTGTGCAACTACTACGCCAGCAAACACCGGTGGCCGTTGATTTTATTACCGACCGTTTGATTCAGGTAGAAAGTTTAGATGCGGTTACAGCCATTTCTCAGTATCTGCATGAGGCAACTGGGCGTTGTGGTGGGTTTGTTGATGTTACCGATGAGCAGCCGCACCTACAAAAAAATAGTCTGCGGTCGAAACACGTGCAGCCAAGCGTAGAAGCTTTTATTGCGCCACCCCAAAATCCGGATCCGGTCATTGTACAAGAGGTTCAACGCATACGTAGCGACGAGTTTTCTGAAGAGGTTCAGAAGTTTTACCAGCAATTTCCGACAAGAAACGCGCGCAGTCAGACTGGCCTACAGGCGTCGCAATGGTTGCAAACGTATTGGTTAGAAATCGCAAGGCAACGCAATCGCAATGATGTAACCGTAGAGCTGATTGAACCGCCACGAGGTTTTGTGCAGTCTACGGTTGTGGCAACAATTCCAGGGCGCACAAATAAGATTGTATTATTGGGCGCTCATATCGATAGCATCAACCATACACGTTCAGGGCGCAGTCTTGATGCGCCTGCGCCAGGAGCCGATGATGACGCTTCTGGCATTGCTGCAATTACGATTGCCTTAAAACACCTACTTAGCAATCACACACAATTGGAGCACACAATTCAAATTGTTGCGTACGCAGCCGAAGAATACGGGTTACACGGATCGCGGCAATTAGCCGAGCGTTATGCTGAAACACGCCGCGATGTTATCGCCACGCTGCAATTGGACATGATTGGCTATCAGGGTAGTCGTGATGGTATTTATTTTATGACGGACTATGTAAGCCGCGAGCTCACTCGTTGGTCGGAGCGTATAGTTGAGCAGTATATCGGTGTGCCCTTTTTTGAAGACGAGTGTGGGTATGCTTGTAGTGACCACGCTTCATGGACGCGTTATGGTTTTCGATCGATTATGCCCTTTGAATCGATGTCGGCTGATATGAACCCTCGAATCCATACTCCCCAAGACGAGTGGAATGGAAATCTTAACGCAAACCATGGCAATCACTTTGTGCGGTTTGGTTATGTTTTTGCCCTGTTATTGGCAAAATAAAAAAATGGGTGGTTGGCTTCATGCCAACCCACCCAATCATTTAATCAAAAAATATTTCACTATTTGTCTAACGATAGCCACCCATTAGCGATGGTATCGCGTCAGTATCATTTGGGAGTAACCCCTTCGAACCGATCGGCTCGAGTGGTCTGATCTGAAATCTCTAAACGAACGCTAGAAGAACGTTTCTGAGACGAAGTATTTGTCATAGGCGATTTCCTCCGTACGCTTTCAGTTTATGACAATTAGAAGAACGAACCATAGGTCAGGACTCTGTTTAAAATTTAAATAGATAATATTTACAAACCATTAATATTTAATAAGAAAATTTAAAGACCCATTCAAAAATTCAACGATCAGCTTTAAATCGACAAAACGTTCGACATTAAATTAATCGCATCCGACGCAATTTTACCGCGTCAAAATCTGCCTAATCGAGCATTCGAATTCTAGACCGAAAAACTATAGGTGATGAAGCCTAGTAAAGCCCTATCAACATGGCTGATTGTGATGGTTTTCGTTGGTCTGCTACAGGCGTGTGGGCACACGCCTAACGATCGTGATGTGTTACTTGTGGAAGACTCAGAAGAAGCGTTGCCAACACCCCAAGTAGCCGACATACCATTCAACTACCAACACCATGCGCTTCTATTTGGTCGCTATTTTATACAGTATAACGGTCACGATGTTTCAAAAAATGCTGAGATTACGTTAACAGCCCTGAATGCTGACGCAAAAATTAGAACAGTTGCACTGCGGCCAGGGCAATTAGGTCAAGGTGCCTATGTGTATGCTGTGGTCGATCCTAATACAGATTACATAGTAACCGACGTGCGCGTCCTGCATGAACTGAAAGAAAAGAAAAAAGTCGAAAAACTTCGATTAAAATTAACGCTGAAACACTTACGACTAAAGAGTGGGCCGCTAGCCTCGGCCGTCTATTTTGGTAGCGTGCAGTTGCAGGTTATGCCTGAGATACGTCTACCAGCGTCGAATGATTCATCAGGCCAGTTACAAACAGTGGGAGACGATTTGTGGACTTATGACGTCGAACAAGACTGGCCTTCTGCCAGAGATTTTTGGAACACCACTATCAAAATAAAAGATGTCGATCACTACAGCCGCCCTGCCGAAGTGATTCTACCAAGGCAGTATCGGGTACAAAGAAAAATTGCTACCGACCGAAAGCAAATACAGTTAGGGTTTTAGTATGCTAGTAACACCGTTTGTTTCACGTAAAGTACGAATGATTGCCGCTGTGTTATGTAGTTTCCCACTGACATTCATTCTGTATGGAATTTTAGTACTTGGGTTTAATACAGAAGGCCTAATACGTGTGTTACTGAGCCCGTTGTACTGGTTAATTGCCGTGCTTGCGGTGTATGCGGGTGTATCGATGTTATGGCATCTTTGGTATGCTTGGCATTTATACGTTTTTGTAAATATATTAATTAACTATTTCATCGCCATCATGTTGTTAGTCGGCAGCGTTAGTAGTTCGCGCACCGGTGTTTTTATCATTTCTACTTTGCTCCAACTTTTGGCGTTGTCTGTAGTCACTAGAGAATTTCGTGTCCCGTACTTTCTGCCGCGAATTCGTTGGTGGGAAACAGATCTTAGAAGAAAACTTTCGATTCATGTGCGCATTCTACGCGACACACAAGAACATCCACTCTGGATCGAAGGTGAAATTCTAGATATTTCTCCAAAAGGTTGTTTTATAAAAACACACGTTAATTTTCTACCGCAAGAGACCTTGCAATTAGAGTTTTCACTGTTTGAAAAATCAATCGAATGCCAAGGAGAAGTGATTACTCGTGCTAGTAGTGCTGTGACGCATCCGAAGGGAATCGGGGTTCGTTTTTTAGAGCTAGACCGCGAGGCGAACCAACACTTAAAAAGTGCCTCAAAACAACTTAAACAGCTCTCTAAACATTATGCGCAATTAAATCGTGAAAAGAATTGGCAAGATTATTTAGAGCGAGAACATCGTTATCAGGGCACATCTAAACACGAATCTACGCGCCTGTTGGTTGCTAAAGCTTACAAAGACAACCCATCGCAAAATGAATAAATTTTTAAACCTAGCATTACAGTACGCAAAAAGGGCAGCGCTGCACAACGAAGTGCCTGTAGGCGCTGTAGTCGTGTATCAAGGCAAAGTGATTGCCCGAGGTCGTAATACCAAAGAGAAAACTCAAAACGTACTTGGCCATGCCGAAATTAATGCCATTAGAAAGGCGCAGAAATATTTGGGTACCTGGCGGTTGGTTGATTGCGAAGTCTACACTACTTTAGAGCCCTGTTTGATGTGTATGGCCATTATGCAGCAGGCCCGTATCAAGACGACTGTTTATGGCGCGAAAGATTTAAAAGCTGGGGCTGTGAGTTTGGGTTTCAATTTACATCAATCAAAGAAATTAAATCATCAAATAGAGCTTGTTTACGATGAGTCAACGGAATGCGCCAAAATTCTGAAATCTTTTTTTTCGGAATTGAGACGAAAAAAAAAGCAGATACCACTCCGTAAACAACGCAGTGCGCGTTGTTAGTGTATAGCTTGTAAGTAGCGCGATGCAGGCTGTTTTTTTAGGTGCTTCAGCACATACATGCTAGCGGTGGTCAGTTTTTTTAAACTAATCCCATGTTTAATACGCATACCATTAAGCATATATACTAAATCTTCTGTAGCTAAATTGCCTGAAGCGCCAGGGGCGTAATTACAGCCGCCTAGACCAGCGCTAGAAGCGTCAATCGTATTAATGCCTGTACTGAGTGCTGCTAGTGTATTGGCCAGCGCTGTGCCGCGTGTGTCGTGGAAATGCCCAGCCAATTCAGTTGGCTTGCAGTGTTTTAAAATGCGTTCGACTACTGAAATAATCTCTAGTGGTGTGGCTACACCGATCGTATCACCTAGTGAAACCTGTTCGACGCCTTGATCAAGAAGCTGTCGTGTGAGTTTACTAATATTGGCCGTCGGTTTGCCTTCATATGGGCAGCCCCAAACTACAGAAATATAAGCACGCACCCGCATTCTCTGAGCCAAGGCACGTGCGATCACTCGTTTGTAGTTTGACAGCGATTCGGCGATCGTCATGCCGATATTGTTTTTTGTAAACGTGTCGGTTGCGCCAGTAAAAATAGCAATGCCATCGCAGCGAGCGGCTATCGCACGGTCTAGGCCATGCTCATTAGGTACTAACCCCCAAAAAACACAGCTCTTGCGTTGCTCAGGTTCGTTTCTAAAATAATCAAATAATTTATCAGAGCCCGCCATTTGCGGAATTTTATCTGGTCTTACAAAAGCACCAATTTCAATGTCTGAGGCACCTGCTTGTATTAACGATTCAATATACTTTTTTTTAACAGCAAAACTTAACGGCGTAGATTCGTTTTGCAATCCGTCACGAGGGCCCACTTCAAATATGCGTACTTTTTTTGGAAAGGAACTTTGTGACCAAATGGCCGATCGCGATGCCAAAGTTGTTTTCATAAAAAATTATTGTTTAAAAGTTACTAATGTAGTTCCAGCTGTAACTAGGTCGTTTAATTTAATCGTTACCTGATCTACTACGCCATCAAATTTTGCAGAGTATGAAAACTCCATTTTCATAGACTCGCATACTACCAAAACGTCACCTTTTTTAACCGCCTGCCCGTTGCTAGCAGTTACTTTAATAATTTTGCCTGGATATTCAGTTTTAATAGGGCTACCAGGGCTATCAGTATTGACTAACTCCGAATCAAACTCGGTCTCGGTATGGGCATCTACGGTATATTCTAGCCCACGTGTTCTGGCGTAGTTTTTAATAGTCGTAGTGGCTGCCTCTTTAAATACGTGCCAGGGACTAATCTCTTTTAAGTCGTTTTCTGATCGCCGATGAGGTGGCTGTGTTTGTGCGACGAATTTATGTTTTGTTTGCTCAGAAGCTTTCCAATGAGAGTACTCGCGGATTAAAAATTGAGTGTCGAGTGTGCTATCTATAAATTTAGGTAAATTTAATATATCATATATATAGAAAAGATTATGTTTTACGCCATCGATCTGGGTGTGTGTAATGGCGTCACGTAAATTCAGTCGCGCTTGTTCGCGGTCTTGGCCAAAGGCAATTACTTTGGCTAGCATCGCGTCATAAAAAATTGGAATCTCATCACCCGACTCATACCCAAAATCGACTCGTATATGGCTACCTGTAGGCCATTGAATGTGTTTTAGTTTTCCTGGCGATGGCATGAATTGGTTCTCAGGGTCTTCGGCGTAAATACGGGCTTCAATACAATGGCCCCGAGCTTGTAGGGAGTTTGTATCGAAGACATCGGCGAGTTTGTTGCCCTGAGCTACTTCGAGTTGAAGACGTACGAGATCAACACCCCACACTGCTTCGGTTACGGGGTGTTCTACTTGTAAACGTGCGTTGATTTCTAAAAAATAGAAATTCTCTTTTTCATCTAATAGAAATTCACATGTGCCAGCATTGGTGTAACCAACACTTTGACCGAGATTTTGAGCGGCACGTAGTAATGCGTTCCGTGTATCGTTTCGAATGTTAGCGGCAGGTGCCTCTTCAATGACTTTCTGATGGCGTCGTTGGGTAGAGCATTCGCGCTCACCAAAAACGACTACCTGTCCAGATACGTCGCCGAGTAATTGAACTTCTAAGTGGCGGCCTCGTGGGCAATATTTTTCGATAAAAAGTTCGCCATTACCAAAGGCGCTAAGGGCCTCACGTGAAGCGGCTTGAGCCTTTTCTAATAACTGATCGGGCGCTTCGACTAGGCGCATGCCACGTCCACCACCACCGGCGGAGGCCTTTAGTAATAATGGAAAGCCGATTCTCGTCCCCTCGGCTATTAATTGTTTTTCGGTAAAGTTGGCTGGTACAAGCGCCCACGGTAGTGTTGGTACGTTCGCCTTTTCTGCCTGGCGTTTGGCTTCAATTTTGGAGCCCATGAGGTCAATGACGTCAGGTTGCGGACCCACCCAAATGAATCCCGCTTGAATTACCGCACGAGCAAACTCAGCGCGTTCTGATAGGAAGCCGTATCCCGGATGTACGGCGTCAGCATTTTGTTCGCGGCAGGCTGAAATAATTTTTTCAATATTAAGATAACTATCTTTAGCTTCACCAGTACCCAATAGAACAGCAACATCAGCTTGTTTTACATGGCGCGAAAAACGATCGGCTTCGGAATAAACGGCGATCGTGCGAATGCCCAAGCTTTTACATGCTTCAATGACTCGGCAAGCAATTTCACCGCGGTTAGCGATAAGTAGGTTCTTAATTTTCATGTTAGATTATCCAATTCGGTTTTCGTTTTTCTAAAAATGCTTTGAGCCCTTCTTGACCCTCAGGTGTCACCCTTAGGTCGGCTAACATTTCAGCAACGTAACAAAGTGCGTTCGTTCGATCGGTCTGTTTCGTTCTAAGGCCAGCGATTAACGCCTTTGCTGCCTTCATGGCATTAGGACCACACTGCAGTAGGTTTGAGACAATGCGAGTTTTGGCCGCTTCAAGACCCTCTCGTCCGGTTGCAAGTTCATGCACGAGTCCGATTTCATAGGCACGAGGCGCTTTAAAACGTTCGGCCGACATGAAGAGTGCGCGGGCATGCGATTCACCAATCTTTGCTAAGACAAATGGGCCGATGCACGCTGGAATAATTCCTAAACGTACTTCGCTTAAACTAAATACCGTCGATGTTTCCGCTACAACATAATCACAAATACTAACAAGGCCCACACCGCCACCAATAGCCGCGCCATGAATGAGGCCTACGACAGGTTTCGTGCAACTGTTTAGTGTTTCGAACATGTCAGTTAGCTTGGTAGTGTCTTCTAAATTTTCAGCGCGGTTAAGATTAATACTACGTTGCATCCAGTTTAGATCGCCGCCAGCACAAAAGAGATCGCCGCGGCCGCTAAATACGACTAAACGCACATCGTCGGCCTGTGAGGCGTAACGAAATGCCGAGGCTAGTTCGCGAATTAGAACGTCGTTAAAGGCATTTTTTATGGTCGGACGATTTAACTCGATTGAGCAGGTATAGTTTTCAGTTTTAACGGCTATAGTTTCAAATTGGTCTAGATTGATTTTTTTATTCATATAAAATTGTATATATATTGATTTACTTACATTCTAAAAACACCAAAACGCACTTGCCCCCAAGATTCGTCATACGATTGGTAAATGGTTGCTAGAGAGAGGCTTAAGACTTTTCTGGTCTCCGAAATAGCAATAATGCCGTCGTCCCATAAACGTGCACTAGAGTAGTAGGGAGAGCCTTCTTCTTCGTATTTTTCTAATATCGGTTTTCTAATCTTATCAAGCTCTGCAGCAATTTCAGCATCAGAGAACTTATTTTTCATTTGATCGGCTTTTACCGTAGTCAACACGGTGGCTGCCTGTTCGCCACCCATGACGGAGATTCGTGTATTCGGCCACATGTATAAAAATCGTGGATTGTAGGCTCGGCCGCACATGCCGTAGTTGCCGGCTCCGTAACTTCCACCTACGACCAACGTGATCTTCGGCACACTAGCTGTTGCCACCGCGGTTACGAGTTTAGCACCTTGTTTGGCGATACCTTCGTTTTCATATTGTTTGCCGACCATAAAACCTGTGATGTTCTGCAAAAAGAGTAGGGGAATTTTACGTTGGCAGCACAACTCAATAAAATGAGCGCCCTTTAGTGCACTTTCTGAAAACAAAATTCCGTTGTTGGCAATAATACCAACGGGCATGCCGAAGATATGGGCAAACCCGGTAACCAGAGTTTGTCCGTAAAGTGGTTTAAACTCATGAAAGTCACTGCCGTCGACAATGCGGGCTATCACTTCCCGAATATCATACGGAGTTTTTAAATCACTGGGCACAATACCAAGTAACTCTTCAAGCGGATAAGCGGGGTCACGTGGTGTTTTGATGTCGAGATCACGCGTGTTTTGTTTTCCGCGGTTTAATGCGCCTATGGCCTGTCTAGCCAGTGCAATGGCATGGGCATCGTTAATGGCAAAATGGTCGGCGACGCCTGAAACTTTTGTGTGCACTTCAGCGCCGCCCAGATCTTCGGCAGAGACCTCTTCACCTGTTGCAGCCTTCACTAGCGGGGGGCCGCCTAAGAAGATTGTTCCCTGATTACGAACGATAATCGTCTCATCACTCATTGCTGGCACGTAAGCCCCTCCGGCCGTGCACGACCCCATCACTACCGCAATCTGGGGAATACCCTGGGCTGACATTTGCGCTTGATTGTAGAATATCCGGCCAAAGTGTTCTTTGTCGGGAAAAACCTCAGCCTGTAGGGGCAGAAAAGCACCCCCAGAATCGACCAAGTATACGCACGGTAGTTTGTTTTGTTGGGCAATTTCCTGGGCTCGTAAGTGTTTTTTTACGGTGATCGGATAATACGTTCCACCCTTAACAGTCGCGTCATTAGCAATGATCATGACTTCGCGACCATTGATTTGGCCAATTCCCGTTATAATTCCAGCGCTTTGCGCTTCGTTGTTATACATGCCGTGGGCCGCTAGTGGCGAAAACTCTAAAAAGGTTGAATCTTTATCGACCAATTTTTGAATGCGCTCACGTACAAATAACTTCCCACGCGATTCATGGCGTTTACGAGCCTCTGTACCCCCCCCGGCGGCAGCAAGAGCGCGATGGGCCAGTAGCTTCTCTGTCAATGTTTTGTGCAATGCTTCGTTTTTTTTGAAGATTTCCGTTGTAGTTTGAACTTGCGATTTGAGCATAAGCTGCCATATCCCTCTTAATTAATGAATTTCTCTCCATTTGAAGGCTTTTCAAGATTAGATTTGATCCAAAGGGTAGAGCGGGTGAAGCAGTTTGCAAATCTTTCCGTAGATGAAGTGCAAACTCTTTTAGGTTCCGCTGCTAGTAAAACTCGTTTTGGAGTTGAAGAAGCCGAGCGTTTTATTGAAAACGTAGTCGGAGTATTTCCGCTTCCACTAGGCGTTGCAACGCATTTTGTAATTGATGGCGTTGATCGTCTGATTCCTATGGCTGTTGAAGAGACGTCGATAGTAGCCGCAGCATCAGCGGCCGCAAAATGGGTGCGCACATCGGGTGGGTT